>JAITMM010000100.1 GCA_031277335.1 Tannerella sp.
CAAGGAAATACAATATAAACTCAACAAAAGACCCAGAAAAAAATTAAATTTTTATTCACCAAAAGAAATTTTCTTCCTAAATTTGCAAAAAAAAGTTGCATTCAGTAGTTGAATCTACAAACAGCCATATATTCCACGCGCCCGACCGGAAATGATATATTTTTATTAAGCATAGTTTCTAATAGCGAACCGGCGGCAATAACGTATAAATCAGCTATTTTTGCTTCGTAAAAATAACGCAGTTTTGTGACGGCCGCCTTTGACAGCTGTATTTCATCAATAAATAAAAGCGTTTTCCCCTGTTTTTTCTCTTTGTTACAAAAAAGAAATATTTCGGCCATTAGGTCTGCTATTTCCTGCTCTTTTTCGAACATAACAATAGCGGTTGGCGTTTTTTCAAAATTCACATACAGGTAGTTTTCGAATTGATGTGAAAAACTGTCAACCAGTGTGGTCTTGCCAACTTGCCGAGCACCCCTTAATATCAATGGTTTGCGATTTTTTTTTGCAGCCCATTGTTCTAATTCCTTTGTGATATTCCTTGCAAACATAGCTTGAATTTTGATACAAAGATAATCATTTGTTTCAAATCGGGGGTGAAATCACGTTAATTTTGTTTCAAATCGGGGGTGAAATTGGGCGTAAAGGGTTTCTGTGAGGGCATCGCGCCAGTCTTCGCCGTTTACGGCTTGGAATATTTGAAAGCCTAACTCTTTGGCTGTTTGGATATTGAGGATGCCGTCTTCTATAAAGAGCGTTTCGGATGGGAGGATGCCGCTGTCGGCTATCATCTTTTCGAAGATTAGGCGTCCCGGCTTGGTGCATTTCATCTCGTATGAAATATACAGTTTGTCAAAGTAATGGGTGATTGGAAAGCCGGCATCCGAAAAATCGTTTGTTCGTGCCCATCGGATCAGGATCGGATTATTATTTGTCAACAGATAGGTTTTGAATGACTTACGCAGTTCGAGGATATAATCCAGTTTATATTGAGGAGGCTTGGAGATAATGCTTCTCCATGCCCCCTCGACTGCCTCCATCGAGATTTCTTTTCCTGCGTGCGCTGATAGCTGCTGCCGAAACGTTTCCGAATCGATCTTGCCGTCTTCAAACGCCAGAAAAAGTCCCTTGTGATTATTGGCGTGAATCAGTAGGTCGGCGTCAGCTACGCCGATGGACTGAAACTGTCGAATAGCTTCTTCACGGTGCACTTCGACAATCACACCGCCCATATCAAAAACGACGTTTTTAATCATTCAAACGATTTATTTTCATCGACAAACCCATCAGACAATGACGGATATAAATCAATCATTCAGTCTAATTCATGTATCACGAGTCCCGAACGCAATTTGGGCTCGAACCACGTTGTCTTGGGAGGCATGATATTGCCTGAATCTGCTATATCAACCAACTGTTTCATTGTCACTGGATAAAGCGCCAGGGCTACGCGCATTTCGCCGTTGTCCACCCTGCGTTTCAGTTCACCCAATCCGCGAAGACCGCCTACGAAGTCGATTCGTTTGTCCGTACGTAAGTCTTTGATACCTAATATTTCGTCGAGAATCAAGCGAGACGATATGGTAACATCCAGCACATCAATCGGATCCGAATCGTTGTAGTTGCCTTCTTTGGCTGTCAGCGCATACCAGATGCCGCTTAAGTAGATTGAAAATTCATGCAGACGCGCCGGTTTATAAATTTCAGTTCCTTTACGTGTCACATCGAAATGCACAGATAAAGCTGTAAGAAATTCATCATCAGACAATCCGTTTAAATCTTTGACTACCCTGTTGTAGTCGATGATGGTCAGCTGGCTTTGCGGAAAGCAAACGGCCATAAAGAAGTTATATTCTTCATCTCCTGTGTGATGAGGATTACGGTCGGCTTTTTCGATCCCGACCTTGACGGCTGCTGCCGAGCGATGATGTCCATCGGCAATATAGAAGGCAGGAATTTCTCCAAACAGCTGAGTGATACGGGCAATGTCATCGTTATCGTCGATGATCCAGAGTCGGTGTCGGAAATCTTCCGGCATGGCGGTGAAGTCATATTCGGGAGCACGGGACGCATATTTTGCCGTGATCGCGTCTAACGCCGCATTGTCAGGGTAGGCGAAAAAGACAGGTTCGATATTTGCATTGTTGATGCGCACATGTTTCATCCGGTCTTCTTCCTTGTCGATGCGCGTCAGTTCATGCTTCTTGATCCGTCCGGCACGGTAGTCATCCACACAGGCGCAGATGACCAGTCCGTATTGGGTTTTCCCCTGCATCGTTTGTGCATAGATATAATAATGATCTGATGCGTCCCTGACGAGCCAGCCTTTCGTCTTGAATAGCTGATAGTTCTCAACGGCTTTATCATAAACGGCCGGGTCATGCTCATCGGTGCCGACAGGAAAATCTATTTCCGGTTTGATGATGTGATAGAGCGACTTTTCGTTTCCGCGCGCGTCTTCACGTGCTTCTTCCGAGTTCAATACATCATAAGGACGTGACTGCACGTCGAATACAAGGGCTTTCGGAGGGCGAATCCCTTGAAAAGGTTTTGTCTTCATAAATTAATAACTGAATAATCCAATGAGGTAGAGACGGTGCGCGCAACGTCTCTACAAAAAAAATCGGCAATCTTTGAATTTTATTTGTTGACCTGATATGTCCTGTCGCCGTCTTTCAGGAATCCTATAATCTGGCGTGCGGCGGCGATGCCGGCGTTGTTGTTGGCTTCGGCCGTCTGAGCGCCCATCTTGTTGGGAGTGCAGAAATAGCGTCCGGCACAGGCGGCGGTCAGCTCGGCATGGTTGCCCGGTTGCACGTCGGACAAGTACCTGAAATCGGGACGTTCCTGCATGATTTTCAGCAGGTCTGCCTCGTTGATGACTTCCTTGCGCGCCGTATTGATCAGCACAGCTCCTTTCGGCATTCTGGAGAGCAG
>JAITMM010000107.1 GCA_031277335.1 Tannerella sp.
CGGCTTCACCTGAATACCTTCGATCGTGATCCTGTTTTTCTTGCAAGCATCCGTCGCCAGCGTCCGCGTCTTGAAAACCCGCGTCGCCCATAGCCATTTGTCGATACGTACTTCGGTCATAATAACGGAATAAATGAGTAACTGAGTAACTGAATAACTGAGTAACTTATTAATTAATAAATGATTTCTTAATTCGTGTAATTAGTGTAATTAGTGGACAAAATCTTTGAATCTCAGTTATACTGATTCATCGTAAAGTCAACCCCCGACAGACAAAAACTTTTGACAATTTCGGCAGCCTGACTTACAAGAGGAGGCATTTTTTCCAATTCCTCAGATGTGAAAGGGCTTAATACATAATCTATTTGCCTTCCGGGCGCAAAGTCATTCCCAATGCCAAAACGCAGACGGGCATAGTCTTGCGTACCCAATGTATCCTGGATATGATGCAACCCGTTGTGCCCGGCATGACTGCCTTTCGGCTTTAAACGGAGCGTGCCAAAGGGAAGCGACAGGTCATCCACCACAATCAGTAGATTTTCGACGGAAATATTCTCTTTCTGAAGCCAGTAGCGGACTGCATTCCCGCTCAAATTCATAAATGTATTGGGTTTCAGCAGGATAAGTTCAGCACTTTTCACACGTATCCTCGCAACGGCTCCAAAACGCTGTTCCGTAAACACGATGCCTGCCTCTTCTGCCAACAGATTGACAATGCGAAAACCGATATTATGGCGCGTGCCCCAATAGTCCGGCCCGATATTCCCTAACCCTGTGATTAAAAACCTCATACAAAAGAAGGAGAAAGTATCTGCCCGGCAGCCCTCTCTCCTCCACCTATATTACATTCAACAACTTAACCCTCCTTGGCAGCTTCCATGCCTCGTGCAGCACGTGTCAGTTTCACCGAACAAACGACTGCATCTTTGGCATTTACCATTTCAAGTCCTTCAAAATTAAGGTCTTTGACCTGAACAGATTTACCCAGTGCAAGATTCTCAACATTAATCGTCAGTTTTTCGGGAATCTTGTCGTACAAAGCCCTCACGCGCAGTTTGCGCATCTCCAGGTTCAACTTTCCACCGGATTTGACACCTTCGGCATGACCTTCCAACACGACCGGCACTTCCATCACAATCGGCTTCTTGTCAAATACTTCCAAAAAATCGATATGCAATAGTGCATCGCTAACGGGATGAAACTGAAGGTCTTTGATAATGGCTTTCATGGCGCCTACGCCTTCCACCGTCAACTCAACCAAATAAATGTGAGGCGAATAAATCAAATTGCGCACCTGATCCGAAGCAACGGTAAAGTTTTTGACCATCAGTCCTTTGCCTCCACCGATCTCCACAATCGTCTCGCCTTTGTTCAAAACGCCCTTATATGGCAATGCCACAGGAGCTTGTCCATACAGAATCGCGGGAATCAACCCTTCCTTGCGCATCGCCTTCGACGCTTTCTTTCCAACGATCTCCCTCGGAGATCCTTCCAATTGAAATGTTCTCATTTCCTTTTAATTAATTGTGTTACTCAAAATTAGTTTTGCTTCCTAATTTCCCATCACACGCTGACAGGCCTTTCAAAAAGCGGCGCAAAGGTACAAAAAAAACGAGAATGGAGCGCTGAAAGGTGAAAAATATTTGTGCATAAGAAAAATTTTTGTGGAAAACATTTGTATTTCAGAGATATTGTTTTTACATTTGCAGTTGAATATGCGACACAAAAAATATGGCGGCAATTTCAATGTTTTACGGTTTGGTAATTTATCTGTATCAGTTTGACAACATACGGCATCATATTCCTCATATTCACGTGAAATATCAGGGAGAGTGGGCTGTATTTTCGATACCTGAAGGTGAAATTATTGAAGGTGATTTGAAAAGTGATAAGGTCAAACTTGTGCAGGCTTGGATTGTACTGCGCCGGGAAGAACTGCTTGCCAACTGGGAACTGGCGAAAACTGGAGATCCGGTTTTCAAAATTAAACCGCTAAGATAAACAATATGAGACCAATAGTATTAAAAGTAAAGCCTGAAGACGATTATTTTTTGACTTTGTCGTTTTCAAACGGTGAGATACGCCGCTTTGACGTAAAACCCTATTTGGACAAAGGCATCTTTCGAGATTTGAAGAACTTGGCCATTTTCAATTCTGTTCGTCCCGACGGTTTAAGCATAGAATGGTCAAACGAAGCAGCTCTAAGCCCGGATACCGTTTATTTTGAAAGTGTTATGATTTAATATTTTAGCCCGTGATGCAAAAACATCAGATCGCTGACACTACAGTCTGTTTGCCGCATTTCTGTAAAACCTGTTTGCCATCAGAACAGGGATTTTCATTGCAACTATAAAAGTATGAAATTTTCCCAATCTCTTGGTGGGGCATGCTCCGCCAAGAGTTTTTTTTCTACCTAAAGTTGTATTTGTTGGCTGAAATTACGTCAAAACAAAAGAAAAATTGCACAAAAATGGCGAAAATGTGCGGAAAAATAAAAAAACACGTTATCTTTGCGGCAGAATTTACGAATGTGTTTTATTTGTAAACAGTTTCCAATATTAATAAAAGCAACATGAATATTTCGCATATTGAACATATAGGAATCGCCGTCAAGAGTATCGACGCCCAGCTTCCGTACTACGAAAATGTATTAGGGCTGAAATGCTATAACATTGAGACAGTGGAAGATCAGAAAGTAAGAACAGCCTTTTTTCAAGTAGGCAAAACGAAGATTGAGCTGCTGGAACCGACAGGCGACGACAGTACGGTGGCTAAATTTATTGAGAAAAGAGGCGAGGGCGTGCATCACATCGCTTTTGCCGTTCCGGCGCTTTCGGAAGCCTTGGAAGAAATGGAAACTAAAGGCGTTCAGCTGATTGACAAATCGCCCCGACAAGGTGCCGAAAGCCTTCAGATAGCTTTCCTCCATCCAAAATCTACGGGTGGTGTTTTGACTGAGTTATGCGCTGTGGCAGAAGATTTTACGATGTATTATCTTTGATTTGGAACTCAAAGTGCAATGTTCAAATTCGCGCGACGAAGAACGGCGGACTTAAAAGTGATAATGAATAATATATTCAAAGATTTAAAAATTCAACAATTCAAGAATTCAACGATTCAATTAATCAATTAATCAACATTATACATCATGAGTAATCAGCTTGCAAAAGTACAGGAATTGATGGCGCTTCGCGAACAGGCGCGTCTGGGTGGCGGCCTGAATGCCATTGAAAAACAGCATGAACGCGGTAAATATACTGCTCGCGAACGTATTAACATGTTACTTGATGACGCCAGTTTCGAGGAAATGGACATGTTCGTCAAGCACAGGTGCGTGAATTTCGGCCAGGATAAAAAGCAGTTTCTGGGTGACGGCGTGGTGACCGGAAGCGGGACGATCGACGGACGGCTGGTCTATGTCTTTGCGCAGGATTTCACCGTATTCGGCGGTTCGCTGTCGGAGACGATGTCGCAGAAAATCTGCAAAGTGATGGATATGGCGATGACCATGGGGGCACCATGTATCGGAATCAACGATTCGGGCGGAGCACGTATTCAGGAGGGAATCAACTCGTTAGCCGGTTTCTCGGAGATTTTCAGCCGCAACATTCTGGCATCGGGCGTCATACCGCAGATATCGGGCATCTTCGGCCCCTGTGCAGGCGGGGCTGTCTATTCACCGGCGCTGACGGACTTCACGTTGATGACCGAAGGAACGTCTTACATGTTCCTGACCGGTCCCAAAGTGGTCAAGACGGTCACCGGCGAAGACGTCACGTCCGAGCAGTTGGGCGGCGCCTCCGTACATTCCACCAAATCGGGTGTCACTCATTTCACCGCCAAAACGGAAGAAGAGGGATTGGCCATGATTCGCAAGTTATTGAGTTACATCCCGCAAAACAATCTCGAAGAAGCTCCTTACGTGGAATGTAACGATCCGATCCAGCGCCTGGACGACATATTGAATGAAATCATCCCCGACAGTCCGACGCAAGCGTATGATATGTACGAAGTTATCACCACAATCGTCGACAACCACGAATTTTTCGAGATACAGAAAGACTTTGCCAAAAACCTTATCATCGGCTTCGCACGGTTCAACGGCCAGTCGGTCGGGATCGTGGCCAACCAGCCCAAGTACTTGGCCGGTGTACTGGACTGTAATTCATCGCGCAAGGGCGCTCGGTTCGTCAGGTTCTGCGATGCTTTCAATATACCCATCGTGACGCTGGTCGATGTGCCGGGGTTCCTGCCGGGCACGGGTCAGGAGTATAATGCCGTCATCCTGCAAGGCGCCAAACTGCTTTATGCGTATGGCGAAGCGACGGTGCCCAAGGTGACCGTCACGTTGCGCAAATCGTATGGCGGCTCACATATAGTTATGAGCAGCAAACAATTACGTGGAGACTTGAATTATGCCTGGCCAACGGCTGAAATTGCCGTGATGGGCGGCTCCGGCGCTGCCGAAGTATTGTATGCCAGAGAGATAAAGGAAGCCGCCGACCCGGCAGCGCTGATGGCAGAGAAGATAGAAGAATACGACAATGTATTTGCCAATCCATATAATGCGGCCAAATATGGCTATATCGACGACGTGATTGAGCCTCGCAACACGCGCTTTCGCGTGATTCGTGCTCTGCAGCAATTACATACGAAGAAGCAGACGAATCCTGCCAAGAAACATGGGAATATTCCGCTTTAATGGCTGGCAAACATCGAGTCTCGAAAAATGAGGCAGGAACACAGTACCTTCTGCTTTACTTTGATTAATATGTTCCGATAAAATGTTTTTTTCGGAACATATTTTGTATCTTTGCCGAAGTATTTATCTATCAATAGGACGGAACGCAAAAGAAGATCACGAACGCCTAATAGGCCAATCATATAGATGTAAAGGACTTACCGACAAGGGTTGGAAGAACTGAGAATCTAAAAATGCAGCATTCAAGGATAAATAATCAATCAACTTATGAAAAATGAAATATATCTACATTTTAT
>JAITMM010000141.1 GCA_031277335.1 Tannerella sp.
TTTTTTGAGAAAAGTATTACGTTGGGAAAGTTTCAAGCATATCATATAGATTTTAGAAATATAGCTCAGGGAGAAGTCCGAAAATACGAATATATCCTTGATAATAAATTCTTTATTGATATAGACGGACCCGAATTGCAAAAAGGAAAAGTGAATGTCACGCTCACGCTTGAACATAAACCATCCTCATTTGTGATGTTATTTCATTGTGCAGGAACTGTTTATGTCACGTGCGACCGATGCCTGGAAGAGATGGACATACCCATTGAAACAGATAATCGCCTGATTGTCAAACTTGGTAAAGCATATTCCGAAGAAAGCGACGAAGTGCTGGTCATCGCCGAAGATGAAGGCACGCTGAATCTCGCTTGGTTCCTGTATGAGTTTGTGGCATTGGCTATTCCGATGAAGCATATACATGCGCCGGGCAAATGCAATAAAGTGATGACATCCAAATTGAAAAAACATTCCGCTAAAAGGCGTGACGATGACGAGTCGGACGGTTTTGTGGTCGATGACGAGATGGAACCCGACGACGAACCGCAGGAAACGACAAACATCGACCCGCGCTGGGATGCTCTCAAGGAACTTGTATAAGAAAGAAAATTTAAAATAAAATAATTATGGCACATCCTAAAAGACGACAAGGGAAAGCAAGAACAGCCAAAAGAAGGTCTCACGACCATGCTGTCGCACCCACTTTATCAGTATGCCCAAATTGCGGGGCATGGCATGTTTATCACACAGTATGCAGTGAATGCGGCTATTATCGCGGCAAATTGGCAATTGAGAAAGATGCTGCGGTATAAGCCATTGCAATATCACCGGAATGAAATGAACAACAAAAAAGAATCGAATCAAAAGCCATCCATCTTGTACATACAATAGAGAGATGCACGTCATTCCCACAAATGCGGAAGTCAACGATAAAACAAAACGATGAATCCCGTATCCGTGGGAATGATGCTTTTTAGGCGTTTATAAAACTTTTAAAATATGAATAAATTAAATGCAGTCATCACAGGATTAGCAGCTTATGTGCCTGATGATGTTCTCACAAATGAAGATATTTCCAGAATGGTAGATACTTCCGACGAATGGATCACAACACGCGTCGGAATAAAAGAACGGCACATATTGAAAGATAACAGTCTGGGTACGTCATATTTGGGTATTAAAGCTGTCAATGAACTATTTAGGAAAACAGGTGTTGACCCGCTAACCATCGACGGGATTATCTGCGCTACCTCTACCGGAGATTACGTTTTCCCGAATACAGCCTCCATCATTGCTTACCAAACAGGTTGTACTCACGCATTTGCATTCGATATGCAAGTGGCGTGTACAGGATTTGTCTACGGACTTGAGACGGCGGCCAATTTCATTCGCACCGGCCAATACAAACGTATCATCCTCGTTGCCGGAGATAAAATGACGGCCATCACCGACTATACGGATCGCACGACATGTCCGCTTTTTGGAGATGCCTGCGGAGCCGTTTTACTTGAGCCGACGACAGAGCCTATAGGCTTGATTGACACCATTCTGCGTACTGATGGAAGCGGACTGCCCTTCTTGCATTTGAAAGCCGGCGGCACTGCCCGAAGACCTTCGCATGAGACGATTGACAATCGCGAACATTATGTGTATCAGGAAGGTAAGGCCGTTTTTAAACGTGCCGTCACCGACATGGCCTCTGTGGCGTTGGAGATAGTCGAACGCAACGGATTGAAAAAGGAAGACATAGACTGGGTGGTGCCTCATCAGGCCAACCTGCGGATCGTCGAAGCCGTTATCAAAAACTTAGATGGCGATATCAACAAGGTGATGATCAATATCCAAAAATATGGCAATACAAGCGCCGGCACGATTCCGGTCTGTCTGTGGGAATGGGAAAAGAGATTGAAAAAGGGTGACAAACTGTTGCTTGCCGCTTTCGGAGCGGGATATACGTGGGGTGCAAACCTACTCGTTTGGGGTTATGACGGAGCGAAAGCTTGAAACGGTTCAAGGTTCAAAGTTCAAAGTTCAAGGTTCAAAGTTCAAGGTTCAAAGTTCCTGTTACTCAGTTATTCAGTTATTCGATTATTATTTTCATGACGGAGCGAAAGCATAAATCAGGCTTTGTCAATATCATCGGAAATCCGAATGTGGGAAAATCGACGTTGATGAACCTGCTGGTCGGAGAACGAATCTCTATCATCACCTCCAAAGCGCAAACGACGCGTCATCGCATTTTGGGGATTGTCAACACCGAAGACTTGCAAATTGTATATTCCGATACGCCGGGCGTATTGCAACCCAATTACAAATTGCAACAATCCATGCTTACATTCTCACAATCAGCATTGTATGATGCCGATGTGTTGCTTTACATGACGGATGTGATAGAGAAATTGGACAAAAACGGAGATTTTCTGCAAAAAGTCCGTGCCTCGCAATGCCCTGTACTGTTGCTGATTAACAAAATTGACTTGATAAATCAGCCGGTTTTGGAAAAATTAGTTGCTCAATGGCATGAGTTACTGCCTGAAGCAGAGATTATTCCTATCTCGGCACTGTCTAAATTCAATATCGAACCCATCAAAAAGCGGGTGGTCGAGTTGCTGCCGGAATCGCCTCCCTATTTTGAAAAAGACGCTTTGACAGACCGTCCGGCGCGCTTTTTCGTGACAGAGACGATCCGCGAAAAAATATTGCTGTATTATGAGAAGGAAATACCCTATGCAACCGAAGTCATCGTCGAAACGTTCGAAGAATCAGCCGATAAGATTATCATCAAGGCACTGATCATCGTCGAACGCGAGACGCAGAAAGGAATAATCATCGGCCATCAGGGGCAGGCGTTGAAGAAAGTAGGCATGATGGCCCGCAAAGACCTCGAAATATTCTTCGAGAAAAAGATTTTCCTCGAGATGTTTGTCAAGGTCGAAAAAGACTGGCGAAACCGGGATAACATCCTGAAAGCATTTGGCTACCAAATAGATAATTGACATTCAAAGATTCAAAGATTCAAAAATTCAAAGATTCAAGGTTCAATAAGATATTCGTTAAAATATTATATTCGTGTTCATTCGTGTCATTCGTGGCAAAAAAAATAAAATTCGTGTAATTCGTATAATTCGTGGACAACAATGGGAAATGTAGTAGCAATCGTAGGAAGACCCAACGTAGGTAAGTCAACGCTGTTTAACCGGCTGACACAGACCAGACAAGCTATTGTCGATAAGGAAGCGGGAACCACCCGCGACCGCCATTACGGCAAAGTGGAATGGTGCGGCAAGGAATTTTCGCTGATCGATACGGGCGGATGGGTGGTCAATTCGGAAGACGTCTTTGAGGAAGAAATCAATAAACAGGTGCAAATAGCTGTTGATGAGGCCGATATAATCCTGTTTGCCGTCGATATTATGAATGGCTTGACCGACCTGGACGATGCCGTTGCCAAAATCATGCGCCGGACAAAAAAGCCGGTCATCGTGGTGGCCAACAAGGCCGACAACTACGAATCCCATTCCCTGGGAGCCGAGTTCTACAGGCTCGGGCTGGGTGACCCGTTTTGCGTGTCGGCGATGAACGGCTCGTGCACAGGCGATTTACTCGATAAAGTCATCTCGCTCTTTGCCGACCGGCAGACGGAAGAGCCTGAAGAAGAACTGCCGCGTATTGCCGTCGTCGGTCGCCCGAATGCCGGCAAATCCTCGCTAATCAACGCATTTATCGGCGAAGAACGCCATATCGTAACAGAAATTGCAGGCACGACGCGCGACTCTATCTATACGAAATACAATAAGTTCGGTCTGAATTTTTACCTGGTTGATACGGCCGGCATCCGTAAGAAAGGCAAAGTCGAGGAAGACCTTGAATATTATTCCGTCATCCGTTCGATACGCGCCATTGAAGGCGCTGATGTGTGCGTGCTGATGATAGATGCCACAAGAGGTATTGAAAGCCAAGACCTTAACATCTTCTCTATCATCCAGAAGAACAGAAAAGGATTGGTGGTCTGCGTCAACAAATGGGACCTGGTTGATGGCAAAAATCAGCAAGTCATTAACAGCTACACAAATGCGATACGCGAACGCATGGCACCCTTCACCGATTTCCCCATCCTGTTTATTTCCGCATTGACTAAACAACGCATTTACAAGGTCTTGGAAACTTGTAAGGCTGTATACGACAACCGTAAAAAACGGATTCCTACGGCGCGTCTCAACGAGACCATGCTACCTATCATCGAAAACACCCCTCCTCCGGCATGGAAAGGCAAATACATAAAAATAAAGTATATAACGCAACTGACCGACACCTACATTCCTGCATTTGTCTTTTTCTGCAACTTGCCGCAATGGATCAAGGAACCCTACAAACGATTTTTAGAAAACAAAATCCGCGAAAACTGGGACTTCTCCGGCACCCCCGTCAATATCCTGATGAAGGAAAAATAGGATTTTTTTGCTTTGAAATTATGTGTATCTGAAAAAAAGAATATCTTTGCATTGAAAATTTACAACTGATGTGATAATTTTTTTTCATGGAAACATTGACTATAGAATATGATTCTCAAAATGAAGCAATTAGGCAATTACTTGATGATTTGCTTGCTTCAGGTGTTTTTCGTTTGAAAGACAATGAAGATGATGAGTTTACCCACGATTTGGAAAGAGCTATTTCAGGGGACGAACTTATAAATCGCCTTTCAGTCAGAATATTTAAAATGTTTGAAAATGAAGGTGCTATATCTGCCGGAGCACAATATTTTTAAAATGGTTTAGTCATGATTTTGAAGCAAGGATTCCGTTATGTCTTGGCAGGAGTTATCTTTCTGTTTGCCACTATATTACATGCACAGTTGAAATACGTTCCGAGTAAGACGGAATTGCCTCCCCATCCGCGAATCCTTTTGTTACAGGGTGAAGAACAGCAAGTTAAAGCGAATATTGCTGCCGAACCGGCATGGGCAAACATTCACCAAACCATCATAAATGAATGCGATAAAATGGTTGCATTGAAAGAACTGGACAGGGTCTTAACGGGACGCCGTCTTCTATCCGTCTCGCGCGAAGCCTTGCGCAGGATTTTTTACCTGTCGTATGCTTTCCGGATGACCGGAGAGAGCAAGTATTTTCAAAAAGCTGAAAAGGAGATGCTGGCCGTATCAGCGTTTAAAGACTGGAATCCTTCTCATTTTCTGGATGTTGCCGAAATGACGATGGCGGTGGCTATCGGCTACGACTGGCTGTACGGCGAACTGCCGGAATCGTCGCGCCAAACGATCAGGGACGGTATTTTCAGCAAAGGCATCGACCCGTCGTTTAACAGCACTGACGCCTGGTTTATTGGTGCGGAAAACAACTGGAATCAGGTTTGCAATGCCGGCATCACTTTCGGGGCGCTGGCTATCCATGAAGATATGCCCGAACTATCGAAAATGTTGATTGATAGGGCTGTGGAGTCCATTCGTCTCCCGATGGGCGACTATGCCCCCGATGGCGCATACCCCGAAGGATACAGCTATTGGGGCTACGGGACGAGCTTTAATGTGATGTTTTTGAGTGCAATAGAGAAACTGTTGCATACGGATTTCGGTTTGTCGGAAATACCCGGTTTTATGGAAACGGCAGGTTATATGATGAATATGACAGGCGTCGCTTCGCCGAAGCTTTGTTTCAACTATGCCGATTGCGGCGCAACAGGCGTCTTGAATCCGGCAATGTTCTGGTTTGCAGCCAAGTCCGGTGATACATCCCTCTTGTGGGAAGAGCGCGGCATGATGGAATCGGACAAAGGGATCGGGAGAGACCGCCTGTTACCGGCCGTCATGATTTGGGGCAGTCAAATCAACGTGGCATCCATTCAACCGCCGTCCGGAAAAATGTGGGTGGGACAGGGCATTACGCCTGTTGCCCTGATTCGCACCTCCCGGACATCGCCGGAGGCCATCTTTGTCGGTTTCAAGGGTGGAACGGCGTCGAGCAGCCATGCCCACATGGATGCAGGCTCGTTTGTGATGGAAGCAGACGGCGTGCGCTGGGCGATGGATTTTGGCATGGAAGATTATAATTCGCTTGAATCACAGGGAGTTGATATATGGAACAGGCAGCAGGACGGGCAACGCTGGCAAGTGTTCCGCTACAATAATTTCGTTCATAATACATTGACTGTCAACGGACAGCTGCATCGCGTGGATGGGTATGCAAAGATTGATTCACATTCGGATGCGCCGGATTTCATGCATGCCGTGTCCGACCTGTCGGCGATATTCGAAGGACAGCTTGCTCATTGCAAGCGAGGAATAGCCATTGTCAATCAGCAATTTGTGACTGTACGCGATGAACTTGAGACCTTAGACGCAGAGACAACCGTTCGATGGACGTTACTCACTTCGGCCGATGCCACCATCACGGGCCGTAATGTAATCGAACTGAAAAAAGACGGTAAGAGGTTGAAAATAGAGGTGGTAGAGCCTGTCGGCATCACCATAAAGACATGGCCTACTACTTCGCCAAACACCTACGATACGCCCAATCCGGGAACAACGCTTGTTGGATTTGAAGCAACCATTCCCGCCCATACGAAAATAACCTTGTTGGTCAAACTTATTCCGCAGAAAGCCAAAAGATTATCTGCTAAAATTCCTGAATTGGAATCATGGCCTAAAGAATAAAAAATACTATCCCCGTAGTTGCTTATGGTTTGCTTTTTGAAAAAACATGATCAAATAAATAACCTGAAGAGTTAACATATAGTTCTACTTGGTATTCACCCCTGACTTCGTCACCCTAAATTTTAACAATTCATTATATTCTGATAACCATTCATATACAAATCTTGCGGCACCAATTAGGGTGTCGCAAGAAAAAATAGCTTAATTTTGCGGTATGTATGTACGCAAAAAAATCAACCGTTCAGGTAGCACAAGTGTTGTGATAGTCGATAAAAGTAGCGGCAGGATGCGTTACCTCAAAACAATCGGTGTCAGTT
>JAITMM010000199.1 GCA_031277335.1 Tannerella sp.
TTTTTCAGAAGAGAGTTAAAAGAACAAACAAAAATAATAATGTGATATATGTTACATAAAATCGGAAATGGATTCATTATCTTTGCGACGTCAAATTTTTAAATAGATGGATATGAATAAATTACCTGATGAAGCATTGGTGGGTATCCCCGGTGGGACGCTCATCACCGCAACCCCTGAAGAGGGTCGTAAATTGGCTATGTTGATAGCTCGGCACACGATTCACCAAATTCAACCGGACTTGGATAAATTGGTGGCAGGACGTCCGTCCTATGCAGAAAATCCCGATAGCCTGACGGCTGCAGCTCAAGTTGTAGCTATTGAGTTTCAAACTATTGCGGCTGCCAATAATTATTGGCGCTGATTGCAGCCTGCTATACGGAAATTGATGGAAAGATGAATGACAGTGATATCGTTCAAACGATTCATCAATCAATCAATTCGTGATTTCTCAATAGGCTGGGCAATAGCTCAAAATCCCCGAAGATTCTAAAATCTTCGGGGATTTTATTTGATGAATGATCGAAAAATAATAGTGGAGGTTTTTTACATGCCTCATTACTTTGTAACATAAACCTTCGTCGCCTTTTCGTTATCCGGCGAGACGAAGTAGATGCCTGTCGACAGTGGGATCACCTGCAGGCCTTCGCCAAGCCTGGTTTGCTGAACCAGGATGCCGTCGACCGTATAGATACGGATGGTTGAGGGGCGGTCTGTCCTGACATAGAGATTGCCCTGTTCGGCCCATATATTTCGGGCGGCAAGCATTTCCTCGATGCCGACGGTGGATTTCTCCTGAAGTTCGTAAGCGCCGATATCGACTGTGCCCTCGAAAATGCGCTGTTTGCCTGCCAGGTCGACCGTAGCCGTGACGAAAGAATTATTCCCACTGTTGACTAACTGACTGCTGTTGAGAAGTCTGTAATCACCTTCGGTCGTGGGGGCAAAGTCGGCATCGACGGGTAAAACGAATCCGGGCACATTACCTATTGGAAGTTCTGTTGGAAGCGGATTCCCGATCTGGCTGTTTTGAATATCGCCGTCATTTTCGTTTATACCCTCCAGACTGTAAAAATCCTCCATTTCCTTCTGCGTAGCCTTATTTCCCCAACTGACGGTATTGCGCAACTGCGGCAGCGAAATGCCTGAATTGGCGTAGCAAAAAAGTCCTCCGACGGCATTTCCTGACTTGTTGCCGGCAACCGTGACATTCGTCAGAACGGGCTGAACATTACCTACATAAGAGTTAAGGTAGATACCTCCGGCATCGCTTCGGGCATCATTCCCGGACACCAGCACATTTGTCATGACGGGCGATGCTTCGGCCATTTCGGCGAGGCAATACATTCCGCCGCCGATATAAGCATGATTGCCGCTAATAATCACATTTTCAAGGATGGGAGACGATTTTAAATTGCCTTTATTGGCAAAGCCTCCGCCATACTCGTCCGAGATGTTATTTCGGAAGACAACATTTGAAATGACGGGACTGGCATCGCCTGTTTCCGAAACATTGCTGAATCCTGCGCCTCCATAAGTTGAGACGTTTCTTTCGATAATCAAATTTCGCAACGTAGGCGATGAGTTTGCTCCGGAAGCAGTTGCAACGATTCCACTGCCGAAAACCATCCTGATGGTCATAATCGCCTTTTCGACGTTGAAATTGCCGTCGGATATCGTAAAGCCATCAATCACAGTTGATTCGTCTGCATTGTTCAGTCTGACGACCCAATAGGCATTTTCCTCCCTGTTTGTGAAATCCGGGCCGTCATTCGCGTTTAAATCTCCGCTCAGGATGGTCGGATTGACTTCCCAGTCGCGTTGAGCCATACCCGTGCTGTTAGTCGCCTGGGAGGGAAATCCGCCGTACAGTTTTACGCCGCCCGGAATCACAAAAGTAGCATACCGTTGGCTGAGCGGATTGCCTTCATCGTCCGTCTCGGCCAATTTTTTGACAGGCAGATAGAATCCTTCTGCCACCCATATCTCGTCGCCTTCGCTCACTTCGTCCAAGGCTCTTTGCAGCGATACAAATGCTTCGGACCACGATTTGCCGTCATTGGCATCGTCGTCACCGGCGGTCTGGTTCACATAAAACCTGTTTTGGGCAAAAACAGCCGTGGAGCACAGACACAATAGGATAATCATTTTTTTCATCTTGTCATATTTTAAGATAGTGAGACATATATAAGTGTATCGTGTTGCGATACACCCTGCAAAGATAAAATTAATTTATCGGAACCGTTCATGTTGCGTCTAAAAATTTTCATTGATGCGAAATGGATAAGGCAAAAGATTTTTTCATTTTAGTGGTCGCGAAAATTTGACGAATGAAAAAAAGTCGTATATTTGTAGCCTTTAAACAAACAATTGTAAAACGTATAAAAAGAAATAATTATGTTATCACAAAAAATGGAACTTGCTTTGAATCAGCAAGCAAATGCTGAATTATGGTCAGCATATCTCTATTTGTCAATGTCCTACGATATGGACAACAAAGGATACGGCGGTATGGCTCACTGGTTTTCTTCGCAGGCAAAGGAAGAATACGGACATTCTTCGGCCCTGATGAAATATATCACGGAAGCAGGCGGAAAAGTGGCCTTGCAACCCATTGCAGAAGTCAAACAGGTCTGGACATCGCCCCTGGATGCTTTCGAAGATACTTTGAAACATGAACAGGACGTGACAGCCAAGTTTTGCAAATTGATGGACTTGGCCGTGGAATCGAAAGACTATGCTACCCAGATAAAGTTGCAATGGTTTATATCCGAACAGGTTGAAGAAGAAAATACGGCCCGTAACATCATCGAAAAGTTAAAAAGAATTGAGAACCGCGCAATCGGCCTGTATTCGATAGACAAGAAGCTTGGCGAGCGCCAATTCATTCCCGAGGGTTAAACGGCAATATGCAGGAGCATCATGTTTGGCTCGCTTTTGGCTTGACTGCGGTAGCCGGCCTTGCGACAGGTGTAGGAAGTGCGATTTCACTATTAGCCAAACGTACCAACACAAAATTCCTCTGCGCATCCCTCGGCTTTTCGGCCGGGGTGATGCTCTTTGTGTCGTTTGTGGATATCATACCCATTGCAAAGACAGAGTTGATACAAGAGTTAGGCAACAAACTGGGTTTCATGACGTTGTTGCTTTCCTTTTTTGGGGGGATGGGATTGATCATGCTGATAGACCTGCTCGTATCCGAACCCAATAACCCGCATGAGATGCTTGGTGTCGAGGATATGGACAAGGACGATATCGACAATAAAAGGCTTCGCCGTGTAGGTATTGTCGTGTCGCTGTCTCTGATTATCCATAATTTTCCGGAAGGAATCGCTACCTTTACCGCTGCCGTGAGTAGCGGGTTGGAGATTGCCATTCCGATCACCTTTGCCATCGCCATCCATAATATTCCCGAAGGCATAGCTGTTGCAGTGCCCATCTATCATTCCACCGGCAACAAGCGCAAAGCGTTTTGGCTGTCGTTCATGTCAGGGCTGACCGAACCGTTCGGAGCGCTGATGGCTTATTTTTTCCTGATGCCTTACTGGTCGCCGTCGCTGAACGGGATCATCATGGCTGCCGTGGCCGGTATCATGGTCTATATTGCATTGGATGAGCTACTTCCTTCTGCCGAGAAATACGGTGAACACCATATCTCCATCATGGGTCTTATCGTCGGAATGATCGTGATGGCGCTAAGTTTATATCTTTTTCTGTAACATTTACAAAGGATAATCGTCTTATACGTAGAAAATTTTTTGAAACGTAAAAAGAAGATTATTGATGAGAAAGTGTTGTTTTACGCTTGTCTTGATGGCTTTATTGATTCCGGCCATCCATGCGCAGCAGATTGAAATCAAAGGGATTGTAAAGGATTCCCGACAAAACGGGGGAATCGGGTTTATCAACGTGGCGCTGTGGACGGCCGATTCGACGCTGGTCGGCGGGACGGCTACTGATGATGGCGGCCGCTTTGCAATAGCCCAAATTGCGCCGGGCGATTACCGGCTTGCCGTGTCGGGCGTAGGCTATCGCCGTCAGGTGATTACGCTGGACGGACTGAAGTCGTCGATTGACATACCGGACATTTTGCTTGAAGAAGAGTCGTTTGAACTGTCCGGCGTGACGGTGACCGCCTCCAACACCCGCGTTGACCGCAAAGTGGTTTTCCCGACCGAACAACAGTTGAAATCATCTACCAACGGCATCGACCTGCT
Organism: Tannerella sp.; assembly: GCA_031277335.1. Classification (GTDB taxonomy): domain Bacteria; phylum Bacteroidota; class Bacteroidia; order Bacteroidales; family Tannerellaceae; genus Tannerella. The sequence goes on from JAITMM010000199.1 coordinate 4,218, forward strand.
CAATCAGCTGTCGCTGCCCAAAGTCTCTGTCAACATGATGAATATGTCGGCCACGCTGATCGGCAGTGGCGAACTGCAATACCGCATCAACGGCGCCAAGGTCGAAGTGCAGGACGTGCTTGCGCTCCAGCCTGCCGATGTCATACGCGTTGAATATCACGATAATCCCGGTTTGCGCTACGGCAATGCGGAGGTGGTGCTCGACTATATCGTGCGCCGTCCCGAAACGGGCGGCAACGGCGGCCTCAGGAGCGATTCCGATTTTGAGCAGAAGTTTATGAATACCAACATTTACGGACGTATCAACCATAAGAAGTCGGAATTTTCAGTCAATTATTTTGTCAACTTCCGCGACTTCAACAGCATGTGGCGTGACAACGAAGAGAAATTTTCTCTCGGCGACGGCACCGTGCTGAACCGCAAGGAGGAAGGTATTCCCGGGCGGTTAAAAAGATGGCAACACAATATCAACACGGCTTATAGCTATCAAAACGAACGGCGTATGCTGAACGCCACGTTCCGCTATTTCCGCTTTGACCAGCCTAACTTCGACTACCGGGGCACGCTTTACAACATGGCCAATCCGACGGACAGGGTCAAGATGATAGATAACACGGCGCTAAACGAACACCGGCCGGCGCTCGACCTCTACTATCAGGAGAACCTGAAGAATGACCAGACCATTGTCCTCAATGTGGTTGGTACATATAATTATAGCGACAATCACCGTTTCTACGACGAAAGCCGAGACGGTGAATCGTTGACTCATGTTGACAACCGGGTGGTCGGGAAAAAATATTCGTGGATAGGGGAGGGGATATATGAAAAGGCACTGGGCGCCAACAGGTTGAGCGCCGGTATACGTCATATCCAATCGTACAGTAATAATGAATATAGAAACGGGAACGAATACAAGACCGATATGACGCAGGGCGAGACGTTTCTGTATGCCGAATTGAAGGGGAAAGTCAAGAAATTGGATTATATGGTGGGCGTCGGCGTCACGCGTTCGTCTTTCAGTCAGAGCGATGGGGAAGGCAACCAGGGAGACGGTCAGGGAAGTAACCGGATTGACAGTCAGGGCGATAGTCGGGCTGACGGCTATAGCAACTACGCTTTCAATCCCCGGCTTACGCTTCAGTACAGCCTGCCCGGCCAGTCCAATATCCGCCTGCGAGCGGAAGTGACCAACATGTCGCCCTCACTCTCCGAATTAAGCGCTGTAGACCAGACCGTTGACTCGCTCCAGATACAACGGGGCAATCCATCTCTAAAACCCTACCTGAACTATTCTGCCCAACTAACCTACAACTACAGTAAAAGTCTTTTCAACCTGAATGTCGAAAGTTTTTTTGGATACCGGCCTAATCCCGTGATGGATGAGAAATTTCCCGAAGGCGGCAAAATCATTCAGACATGGAACAACCAGCAAAGCATGATAGGCTGGAACAACTTTATCGGCTTGCGCATCGGGCCGATCAAGGACATCCTGCAGCTATCGCTTCGCGGCGGCATGCGCTATTTTGTCAGCAACGGAAATACATACCGTCATACCTTTACCAGCTGGTATACCAACTCTGAAATAACCGGCATGTATAAAAATGCAACGCTTGGCATCGGAATCGATTCAAACCAGGATTTCTTTATCGGCGAGACGATGCAGGGCGGTGAGAATCTGCACTATATCGTGGCCGGATACAAATACCGGAACGCCAACCTGCAATTCATCATGTTCAATCCCTTCGTCGACAATTATCGCGAGGTGACGGAGAACCGCTCGCAGTATGCCTCCTACCGCCGCAGCATGTATATCAATGACACCTCGCATTTTATGATATTGCGCTTCTCCTGGAACTTCTCCTTCGGCCGCACCTTCAAGTCCGCCGAAAAGCGCATCAGCAACACGGACGACGATTCGGGGGTGAAGGGGACGGGGAAATGATGATTTTTGTGTCAAGAAAATTACAATTGTCGATCTTCCGAATGGAAAAATGACTATATTTGCTGTCCGGTAAACAACGGTTGCAAAAAATGAAAAGTATGAATGTTGCTTTAAATAAACTGATTCCGATAGCAGAAGAGCTGTTGGATTTGGATGTACCCTATAACGGAATTGTTTCGGCAGGTTTTCCGTCTGAAGCATTTAACTATACGGAGGAAGGCATAGACTTCAACAAACTGTTGGTAAAGCGCAGAGAAACAACCTTCTGCCTGATTGCCGGCGGCGACTGCCTTTCGGGCGACGGCATCACTGAAGGCGACTTGCTGGTCATTGACAAGCTGGAAGAACCGCATGACAATTCGATACTTGTCTTTTCCATCGACGGCGAATTTACACTCAAACGCTTGAAATACGGAGTCGGATTCGTAGAATTAATCCCTTCCAATCCGAAATACGAATCGATTATATTGCGCGAAGGCGAAGAACTGCGCCGTTGGGGCGTATTAAAGTATGTCATAAAAAAATTCTAATCAACGATGTATGCTTTAGTGGATTGCAATAACTTTTTCGTATCCTGCGAGCGTGTATTCGATTCGCGGCTTGAAGGAAAACCTGTCATCGTGCTGTCAAATAACGACGGGTGCGCCATCGCCCGAAGCAACGAAGCCAAAGCGCTGGGGATTGCCATGGGCGCCAACTATTTTGAGATTGAAGATATTGTGAAAAAGCATAACGTGCAGGTGTTTTCGACCAATTTTGTACTCTATGCCGATATGTCGCTGCGTGTCAAGGGATTGCTTACAGACTTTTGCCCGTCGATAGAAGATTATTCGATCGACGAAAATTTTCTTGATTTTAATGGGATGGAACATATTGATCTGAAGGCTCATTGCAGAAAGATGGCCCAAATGGTCGGACAGGGTACGGGCATTCCGGTGTCCGTCGGCGTTGCCCCGACCAAGACGCTTGCCAAAGTAGCCAATAAATATGCTAAAAAATATGCAGGCTATAAGAGTGTGTGCATGATTGATACGGAAGAAAAGCGAATCAAGGCGCTTCAGCATTTTGAGATAGGCGACGTTTGGGGCATCGGCCGTCAGCATACGAAACGGCTGACGGCCATGGGCGTAAAAACGGCTTTTGATTTCACGCAGTTACCGCAGGCATGGGTGCGCAAAAACATGACGGTCATCGGCGAGCGTACCTGGAGCGAATTGCGTGGCATCCCATGCATTCAAATGGAAACGGCTCCTCCGCCAAAACAATCCATTATGGTCTCGCGCTCATTCGGCAGAATGATAGCCGATTATACCACCGTCAGCGAAGCCGTATCGACATATATAGCCATGGCGGCTGCCAAACTCCGCAAACAACAATCCTGCGCCGCTTCCCTGCTTGTTTTTATCGACACCAATCCCTTTCGCGAAGATTTGCAGCAATACAGCCAGCATATCATCATGAGACTGCCTGTTGCCACCAACTCAACCCAGGAATTGCTTCATTATGCACTCGACGGATTGAAAAAAATCTTTCGCCCGAACTTTCTGTATAAAAAAGCAGGCGTGATGCTGATGGATCTTTGTTCCGATTATGCCATACAGGGAAACTTATTTGATACGGTAGACCGGAAGAAACATCACAGCCTGATGTCCGTTATGGACAGCATCAATGCCCGTTACGGACGCAATACGCTCAAGATGGCCTGTCTTGGCAACGGCAAAGCATGGCATATCAAACAGGAACGGTTATCACCCTGCTATACCACCAGAATGAGCGACTTCCCCAAAACCGTCTGATCCATCACTTTAAATTTTTATCCGGCCGTGTATAAATCGAAAATTTTATATACTTTTGTGCTCTTGAAAATATTAACTCAATAAACAAACAGACATGAGCTCTCCAAAAAGATTGTATCGTTCAGAGAATGAAAAGATGATTGCCGGCGTGTGCGGCGGCATTGCAGCATATTTCGATCTTGACCCGACTTTGATTCGCATCGGGTACATTTTGTTAAGCGTCTTCACTGCTTTTTCCGGCGTGATTGCCTATTTCATTTTGTGGATTGTGATTCCTAAACAGAAGTCGCTGATGCCATGAGTTTTAACTGCCTTTTTTGATTTACGTTCATGAGTTTTAGCCTTGTTTCGCCTTACAAGCCTACCGGAGACCAGCCTGAAGCCATCAAGGCGCTTTCGGACGGGATCCTGCAGGGGATTCCTTTCCAGACGTTGCTCGGCGTGACAGGCTCCGGAAAGACATTTACCATTGCCAATGTCATTGAAAAAATTCAGAAGCCGACGCTTGTGTTGAGCCATAACAAGACGTTGGCCGCCCAGCTATACAGCGAGTTTAAAGGTTTTTTCCCTCAAAATGCCGTCGAATATTTTGTGTCCTACTACGACTATTACCAGCCTGAGGCCTATTTGCCTGTGACTGACACCTATATCGAGAAGGATATTGATATCAACGACGAACTTGATAAATTGCGCCTGCGGGCGACGGCCTCGCTGCTGTCCGGTCGGCGCGATGTGATTGTAGTATCTTCAGTATCTTGTCTTTACGGTATGGCAGACCCGCGTGCGTTCGCAGAGAAAATCATTTACCTGGAACGCGGAATGAAGATTGGGCGCGACAGGATGCTGCGGCTGTTTGTCGATTCGCTGTACGTGAATAACAAACTTGATTTTCAGAGCGGTAGCTTCCGGGTAAACGGAGATACGGTGGATATCTTCCCTTCGATCGAGGGATATGACGGACTGGCTTACAGGATAGAATTTTGGGGAGACGAGATTGAGCGGATTGCGTCGTTCAATCCGCGTAGCGGACAGGAATACGATGAGCAGCAGCATCTAAATATCTATCCGACAAACCTTTTTGTGACAACGCAGGATCGCGTGAATACAGCCATCTTGCAGATCCAATTGGATATGGAGATACATGTCACTTTTTTGAAAAGCATCGGTAAAGAGTTTGAAGCCAAACGGTTGGAAGAACGCGTATCATTTGATTTAGAGATGATTCGCGAACTGGGACATTGCTCCGGCATTGAAAATTATTCGCGTTATTTCGACGGGCG
>JAITMM010000208.1 GCA_031277335.1 Tannerella sp.
GGCAAAAATCTCCCCAATGCCAAAGTGTCATGGAAACTGACGGAAAAGGCAGGCGGAAAAGAAATTGCAGCAGGCGACTTTACAAAAGACCTGCCCGCCGGAACGCTCACCGAGGTCGGAAAAATCTCCCGAAAACTGATTTCCGATGTCCCCGTACAGTATTATTTGGAAGTTTCGGTAGATCATTACAGGAACGGATGGGATTTATGGGTCTATCCTACTGCAGCTGCAGAGGCGCGCGATGTGAAAATCGCCACCCGCCTTGTTGCAGCAACTGTTTCCACCCTCGAACAGGGCGGCAAGGTGCTGTTGATTCCTCCCTTCGGAACGATGAGAAACGACGGTAAGGATTCGGTCGTCGTGGGATTCTCCTCGATATTCTGGAATACGATGTGGACTAATAATCAGGCTCCTCACACGCTCGGCATCCTCTGCGACCCCCGTCATCCGGCGCTGTCACAATTCCCGACCGAATACCATAGCAATTACCAGTGGCAATACGCGATGTCGCACTGCAACGCCATCCCGCTTTACAAACTCGGCGAAAACATACAGCCCATCGTGCGGATTATTGACGACTGGTTCACAGCCCGTTCGTTCGGAATGATCGTCGAGTTGAAAGTCGGTCAGGGCAAACTACTTATCTGCTCCGCCGACCTGAATGCCCCGAACGCAATCCGCCCCGAAGCACAGCAACTCCAAAACAGCCTGCTGAGCTATATGCAAAGCGACGCATTCAACCCGGCGCAAAGTGCTACTGTTCAAAATATTAGATCGATATTAAAATAATCTAAAATAAAGTTTATTTATTGGAATATCCCAAATTTCATTTTAAATCAATTTTTTCCGATGTCCGAATAAAAGGAGACATAATATGATGACTATTTTCAAATTTTAAGTCAACAACGGCAATTTGTAAATTATAAACTTCCTACCTTTGCGCCATGAAACAAAGAAGAGGCATATATTATCTGTTACCGGCATTGCTACTGATAGGATTATGGCTTGGAAATCTGATGGTTGGATCGGTTTCTATTCCGTTGCGTGAGGTGGTTTCCATTCTGTTCGGAGGAGGGTCAGAACAGATAGCCTGGCAGAATATCGTATTGCAATCGCGTTTTCCTCAGGCTATTACAGCCATTCTGGCAGGTGCTTCGCTGGCCACAAGCGGTTTGTTGTTGCAGACCTTGTTCAAGAATCCTCTGGCAGGCCCTTCGATACTGGGAATCAGCGATGGGGCCAATCTGGGGGTGGCGCTGATGATGTTTTTCGTGGGAAGTTCATTCGGGCTTTTTTCGAACGCTACGGTAGGAGGTTCACTGGCAATCGTACTTGCCGCCATGGCAGGGGCAGGCTGTATCCTGATGATTATCATTTTCTTTTCTACAAAAGTTACCAATAATGTGATGTTGCTGATTATCGGGATTATGATCGGCTATCTGGCTTCTTCGATGATTTCCATTCTCAATTATTATGCTACAGCCGATCGGGTTCGCGCCTTTGTGTTGTGGGGCATGGGTGATTTTTCGGGCGTTTCGAATGCCCGTTTGCCGTTTTTTGCGGTTTGCACGCTTGCCGGTCTGCTCGTAGCCGTATTGTTAATCAAGCCGTTGAATGCGCTCCTGCTCGGAGAAGCCTATGCCGCCAATCTCGGCGTAAAAATCAAACAGACAAGGTTTTGGATATTGATCTGCACCGGTTTGCTGACGGCGACCACTACGGCTTATTGTGGGCCTATCTCGTTTATCGGGTTGTCGGTACCGCATATTGCCCGACTGCTGTTGGGCACGTCGAATCACCAACTGCTTGTTCCCGTCACCATGCTGACCGGAGCATGTATAGCATTGTTATGCAATATGTTGACGGTCTTTCCCAGTACGAATACCGTGTTACCACTGAATGCCATCACTCCGTTGCTGGGTGCGCCCGTCATCATCTATGTGATCGTGAATCGTCATAATATTCAATACTTTAACTGAATGAAACCGGTGATTGAAACAACGTCGTTGGCGATCGGATACAGGTCGGGCAGCAAAAAGGAGGTTACGGTGAACGACTCGCTTAACCTTCAACTGTTTGCCGGTGAACTGACCGCATTGTTAGGGTTGAATGGCGCCGGGAAATCTACACTTTTACGCACGTTATGCGGTTTTCAACCTGCGCTTAATGGCAGTATCAGGTTGATGGATAATGAGTTGTCAGATTATTCACAGAGCCGGCTCGGACGTACTATCGGTGTGGTATTAACGGAAAAGACAAATGCAGGCGGCATCTCGGTCTATGAATTGGTGTCATTGGGTCGTCATCCTTATACTGATTTTCTTGGGAATCTTAAACAAGCTGATCATCAAATTATTGAAGAGGCCATAGCTGCTGTCGGGATTGCACATAAGGCGAGAGATTATGTTTCGGAGCTGAGCGATGGAGAGCGGCAAAAGGCAATGATTGCCAAGGTATTGGCACAGCAATGCCCGGTGATTTTACTGGATGAGCCGACGGCTTTCTTAGACGTGACCAGCCGGATTGAGACGATGGCGTTGCTTCGCCGGCTGGCTGTTGAGCAGCAGAAAGCGATCCTGTTGTCTACGCACGACCTGGAGCTGGCCATTCAGACTTGCGACTGTCTGTGGTTGCAAGCAAAAAGTAGTCCGATGTGCTGCGGTGCTCCTGAAGATTTGATTTTGAATGGCGACTTCGAACGTTTTTTCGGCAAGGAAGGCATTGTCATTGACCGGTCTACCGGCAAATTAAGCGCCGTCGCGACCTTGAATCCCATTGGAGTAGATGGAGATGCGACGATCGTCAGTTTGGTTGGTAATGCATTGATAAGGAATGGATTCCGTCCTTCCCCAATCAGTAATGACCTGACAAATATTTTCTGTATGGACATCAACCGTCTGAAGATTGTGCGGAAGAATGATAAGGAAATCATTGTCAATACCGTAGCGGCATTAATTGCTTGTCTAAGAGATTAACTTGATACGTTAAAAGTGCAAAACATCAAATGTCGAACACGAAAAAAACTGATCACCGAAAGCTAATTTTACGATATTTCTTTTGTTGCTTCAAAAATTACTCCTATATTTGCAGCCGCAAAACGCGAAAGTAGCTCAGTTGGTAGAGCATAACCTTGCCCCAAAAGTTAGATGTAAAGACCTAACCTTGGCAAGAACGGATGCCGGACAACGAAATGATTGCGAAAGTAGCTCAGTTGGTAGAGCATAACCTTTCCAAGGTTAGGGTCGCGGGTTCGAGTCCCGTCTTCCGCTCAAAAGAATGATTTATTTCGTTCAAAGATTTTAAATTCAATTATTTATAATTCATAATTGAAATTTGCCCAGGTGGCGGAATTGGTAGACGCGCTCGTTTCAGGTGCGAGTGGTTAACAGCTGTGCAGGTTCGAGTCCTGTTCTGGGCACAACAAGAATTCTATGATTCAGGATTAATGTTATAAGGATTGCAGCGGCAATTTTTTTTGAGTTACAATTATTTAATGGCTCAAATATTCACATTTGATTTGCGCAGGTGGTGAAATTGGTAGACACGCTACTTTGAGGGGGTAGTGCCGGTTGCGGTGTGTGAGTTCGAATCTCATCCTGCGCACAATTAAGTTCAACGTTTGAGGTTTAAATTCTTCTCACCCACCCCTTAATGAGGAGATTTAGGCCTTAGACATTGAATATTTGAATCTGATTACCGAAAAAAAATCATAATAATTTGTATACATTCAAAAAATATTGTACTTTTGCGCCCTGATTACAAAAAGAGGTTTGCATATACAAGGTATTTTACCTTGAATTTCGAGCCTAAATTATTAAAATATAAAGAGATGTCAAAGATTTGTCAGATTACGGGGAAAAAAGCAATGGTTGGAAACAATGTTGCCCACTCCAATTTGCGCACGAAACGTAAATTCAAAGCCAATTTATTTACTAAGAAGTTTTATTGGGTTGAAGAGGATTGTTGGGTGAATCTAAAAGTGTCGGCAGCCGGACTGCGGTTGATTAATAAAGTAGGTCTTGATGCCGCCATTAACAGGGCAGCTGAAAAAGGCTATTTAAATGCTTAATTTATAGGAGGAAATATAAAATGGCAAAAAAAGTTAAAGGAAATAGGATTCAAGTCATCCTCGAATGTACGGAACATAAAAATAGCGGGATGCCCGGCACCTCACGTTACATCACTACGAAGAATAGGAAAAATACGACGCAACGACTTGAGCTGAAGAAATATAATCCTGTTTTGAAAAAAATGACGGTACATAAAGAAATCAAGTAAAATATTTTAAGATATGGCAAAGAAAGCAGTAGCCGCCTTTAAAAAAGGTGAAGGAAAGGCATATTCCAAAGTGATTAAGATGGTTAAGTCTCCTCAGACAGGCGCTTACATCTTTAAGGAAGAAATGATGCTCAACGAAGAAGCAAAGGATTCTTTAACAAAGTAACACAACTGATTGTAAGATATTAAGGGAAAATAAGGGTGCATCGATCAAGAGATGTACCTTTATTTTTTTTTGCTTGTAGTTGAAAAATCAAAAAAAAGTTGTATTTTTGTCCAATGTAATTAACGATAACAGTAATAATATAAAATAAGATTCGTATGAAGTTCGATGTATCAAGTTCCGCATTATTAGCACGTTTACAAGCTATCAGCAAAGTTATTGCTTCAAAAAACACGTTGCCTATTTTAGACAACTTCCTTTTTCAATTAGAAGACAACAAATTGACTGTTACAGCTTCAGATGTAGAAACGCGATTGGTGACCACGCTCGACGTGATGAATGTGAAAGGGGCCGGATTATTTGCCGTTTCCGCAAAAATTTTGCTTGAACCGCTCAAAAAATTACCCGAACAACCGTTGACATTTGATATCAACGATGACAACCTGGAGATTTTCATTTATTTTGAGAACGGGAAGTATAATTTTATAGGCCAAAAAGGAGATACATATCCTCTTCAAAAGCCATTGAGCGACTCAACTACCACAATTACAATGGAATCAGATATTTTACTTGGTGGGATTAATCGTTCGCTTTTTGCAACTGCGGAAGATGAACTCCGACCGGTGATGAACGGCATTTTTTTCGATATCAGCGTTGATAATCTGACGTTTGCAGCTTCCGATGGACATAAGTTAGTACGTCTGCGCAATTACTCAGTCCATTCCGAAGCTAATGCCTCCTTTATTCTTCCTAAAAAACCTGCCAATGTTTTAAAAGGCATATTGTCAAGAACATCCGATAATGTAAAGATTCAATTTGACGAGAATACTGCACATGTTACTACAAGTAACTATCAGATGGTCTGTCGATTGATTGAAGGGCGCTATCCTAATTATAATGTCGTGATACCGCAGGAAAATCCCAACAAACTGACCATTGACCGTGCTTCTTTCCTGTACGCCTTAGAGAGGGTCACTGTTTTTTCAAATCCCGGCAGCAGCTTAGTTAAATTACAGTTATCTAATGATTTAATGATGATGACGGCGCAGGATATAGATTATTCCACTTCTGCCGAAGAAAAAATAGATTGTCGCTATAACGGGATGGAAATGAGCATTGGATTTAAAGGCACTGTCCTAATTGAGATGTTGACAAATATAAATTCGAGCGACATAATCCTTTCATTATCTGATCCTTCCCGCGCCGGAGTGATCATCCCTGCCGAAAATGAAGAGAATGAAGAATTATTGATGTTGTTGATGCCGATGGTATTGAACGAGTAAAAAGAAACTGATGCAACTAAATTTATCAAATCCTCTTGTATTCATCGATTTAGAAACGACGGGAATCAATATTGTTAAAGACCGGATCGTTGAGCTTTCGGTATTGAAAGTTTATCCTGACGGCAAAGAGGAATGCAAGACGCGACGCATCAATCCGGAGATGCATATTCCTAAGGAAGCAACTCTTATTCATGGTATTACCGATGACGATGTAAAAGATTGCCCTACTTTTAAATCTTTTGCAAAGTCGTTGGCAGTGCTTATAGAGGACTGTGATTTGGCAGGCTTTAATTCCAATCGTTTCGATATACCCTTGCTGGCCGAAGAATTTTTGCGTGCCGGAGTTGATATCGACTTAAACAAAAGGAGATTTGTAGATGTGCAAACTATTTTCCACAAGATGGAACAGAGATCGCTTGTCGCAGCATATAAGTTCTACTGCGACAGGGAATTGGAAAATGCACACAATGCTGAAGTAGACGTTAATGCAACGTATGAAGTGCTGAAAGCGCAGTTAGATCGATATTCCGATTTGCAAAATGACATTAAATTTCTTTCAGATTTTTCGAGCTACAATAATAACGTTGACTTTGCAGGACGCATGATTTACAATGATAAAGGCGCAGAAGTGATCAACTTTGGAAAATATAAGGGACGGTTGGTAGCAGATATATTGAGCATTGATCCGGGCTATTATACTTGGATTATTGATGGTGATTTTCCTCTTGACACAAAGAAGAAGCTAATGGAAATACGGCAACGGCTAAAAATATAATCCGTGGTCTCAAAAAAAATCATACTCGGTATAACAGGCAGTATAGCAGCATATAAAGCGGCATACTTGATTCGTGCATTAATTAAAAAAGGTGCCGAAGTGCAAGTTGTGATGACAGAAGCCGCAAAAGAATTTATCATGCCCCTGACACTCTCGACGTTAAGCGGTAAACCGGTGATCAGCGAGTTTTTCCAGCCTCGCGACGGGACTTGGAACAGTCATGTAGACTTGGGTCTATGGGCTGATGCCATGGTGATTGCACCTGCATCAGCTTCAACCATTGGAAAAATGGCCAATGGAATCGCAGATAATATATTGATTACAACATATCTATCTTGTAAAGCGCCTGTTTTTATTGCACCGGCTATGGATATGGATATGTACGCGCATCCTTCTACGCAACAAAACCTTGAACGGCTACATTCGTTTGGTAACCATATAATTGAACCTACCGAGGGTGAATTGGCCAGCCATCTTGTCGGTAGAGGGCGCATGCAGGAACCTGACGTGATTGTCAGCGTGTTGGAAAACTTTTTTGCAACACGAAACGACCTGCTCAACAAAAAAATTATGATAACGGCCGGCCCAACATACGAAAAGATTGATCCTGTACGTTTTATAGGTAATTATTCGTCAGGAAAGATGGGTTTTGCGTTGGCCGAAGCATGTGCGCAGCGGGGCGCTACGGTGCGGTTGATTACGGGACCTGTTTCGTTGACAACGGTGCACCCTGCTATTCGGCGCATCGATGTGGAGTCGGCCGGCGAGATGTATCTGGCTGCAATGAAGGCCTTTCCCGAAATGGATATAGCCATTCTTAGTGCAGCTGTGGCCGATTACCGTCCTCAACAGGAGACTGCTTCGAAGATGAGACGGCAGGATAGCAAACGCTGGTGGTTGCAATTAGTTGAGAATAGGGATATTGCAGAGGCTTTGGGTAAAACCAAGCAACCTCATCAACTATTGGTCGGCTTTGCATTGGAAACAGATCAAGGTATTGAACAGGCAAACGATAAATTAGTCCGTAAGAACCTGGATATGATTGTTTTAAATACACTCGCAGACGAGGGCGCAGGCTTCCGTCACGACACCAACAAGGTGACCCTCATCGACAGCGAAGGACATATCGAGGCATTCCCGTTGAAAGATAAAATAGAGGTGGCTGAAGATATTGTGAATAAATTAAAGACTTTAATTATTTGATAATGAATGGAAAATTGAGCTTTTGGAGATTATTTGCATGGATGACGCTGATTTTATTCGCCGCGTTGACCGCATTGACTTCTCATGCCCAAAATTCGGAGATAAACGCCCGCATCACCATCAACGCCGATAAGGTTCAGGGAACTAATACACAGGTATATACAACATTACAAACAGCGCTGAACGATTTTGTCAATAATAAAAAATGGACCAATGCCACTTTTGCGATGCAGGAACGGATAGATTGCACGTTTACGATCATTCTCAACGAAGTGACTGACAATGCTTTCAAGGGCGAGATACAAGTTCAGGCGCGCCGCCCCGTTTTCAACTCTTCCTATACGACGACACTGTTCAATTTCCGCGACGTTCAGTTTGATTTTGAATACACTGAGTTTGAGCCGCTTGAATATACCGAAAATGTATTAAATACCAATCTGACGGCTACGATTGTCTATTACATATATGTGATTTTGGGGCTTGATTTCGACAGTTTTTCTCCCAAAGGAGGGACGCCGTTTTTTCAACAGGCTCAGCAAATCGTAACCCTTGCACAGGCGCAGATGGGATGGTCAGGATGGCGAGCCTTTGATAATGACCGCAATAGACATGCCTTGATTACGGCTATCACCGAAAATAACGGCGAAGGATTCCGTCAGTTCTGGTATGATTATCACCGGAAGGGATTGGACGAAATGGCTGCCAATGCCGACCGCGGACGTACGAACATCATCGCAGCGTTGCCGGCGCTGACCACGTTGAAAAGTGCGCGTCCAAACTCCGTTCTGCTGCAATTATTCGCTGATACTAAATTAGATGAGTTAATCGCCATCTATACAAAAGCGACCACCCAGGAGAAGCAGGATGGCTATAAAGTTTTAATGAATCTCTATCCGGCCTCTTCCAACCGTTTAGATGCCATCAAGCGATAATCATGCTTAATTCACTGTATATAAAGAATTTCGTGCTGATTGACGAACTGAATATCCGTTTTGAAAATGGATTTTCGGTGATGACGGGCGAGACCGGCGCCGGGAAATCCATAATTTTGGGCGCTTTGGCATTGGTTTTGGGACAACGCGTTGATACAAAAAGTATTCAGCGAAATGCTGACAAGTGCGTAGTTGAGGCTGTATTCGACATTTCTGCCTACCGGCTGGAACATTTTTTTGAGTCGAACGACCTGGAATATGACGGTCGGCAATGTATTCTGCGCAGGGAATTGCTAAGTTCCGGAAAATCACGTGCTTTCGTCAACGATACCCCGGCGCCGTTGTCAGCAATCAAAGCATTGGGAGACTATCTGATCGATATTCACTCGCAACACCAGAATCTTCTCCTGGCCGATACGCAATTTCAGTTGAATGTAGTTGATGTTATGGCTAATACGGCTGATTTATTGAGCGTTTACAGGGAAGAATACCATGCCTATCTTTCATTGGCTGCGCAGATTGGCGCTTTGGAAGAAAAGGCGCAGAAAGCCTCCCGCGAAGAAGACTATATACGTTTTCAGCACGAAGAGTTACAGGCGGCCAAATTAGTTGAAGGCGAGCAAGTTCAGTTGGAACAGGAACAGGAAACATTGTCGCATACGGAAGAAATCAAGGCGTCGTTTTATAAATTGACAACCTTGCTGGACGGAGAAGAACAAGGCACTAATCGTCAGCTGAAAGAAGCCTTATCTGCGATGGAATCGCTGCAGTCTTACTTTCCAAAGGCAACAGAATATGCCGAGAGGCTGCGGACTGCATTTATCGACATGAAAGATTTGGCAGCCGAAGCAAATACCTTGAAAGAAGATATCGAATTGGATCCTGAACGTCTTGAATGGGTCAATAACAGGCTGAACACGTTGCATTTACTTCAACAAAAGCATCGGATGAAATCGCTTGACGAGTTGATTGCCTGCCGCAACCGATTCGCTGAACAACTGCAAGCAATTGATTCTTACGAAGATGAGATAGCCGCCTTGCGACGTAAACAGACTGAATGGATGGTGACGCTTGAACAGCAGGCAGGGAAAATCAGCGAATTGCGTCAAGGAGCTGCACAAAACATTGAACAGCAACTCGTTCAACGCATGATATTGCTGGGTGTTCCAAACGTCCGGTTCAAGATTGAGTTTACCCGCAACGCCCACATCGGTGAAGACGGGTTGGACGGGATTTGTTTCTTCTTCTCGGCCAACAAAAACGAATCGCTCAAACCGGTAGCACAGACTGCTTCGGGGGGTGAAATCTCCCGGTTGATGCTCTGTATCAAGGCAATGATTGCCGGATATACTGCCCTTCCTTCCATTATTTTCGATGAAATAGATGCCGGTACGTCGGGCGAAATCGCTGACAAGATGGCCGATATCATGCAAGACCTTGGTCAAAACATGCAGGTCATCACCATCACGCACCTGCCGCAAATTGCCGCGAAGGGTAAAGCTCATTATCTTGTTTATAAGGAAGATACAGAAGAAAGAACGGTTACGAATATTCGCCGCCTTGCAGATACGGAGCGTGTGAACGAAGTCGCACGCATGTTGAGCGGCGCCACTCTCACAGAAGCGTCCATTGCGAATGCGAAGGAATTGCTAAAGCGATAGAAGTCAAGTATTAAAAAACAGGACAGCAATTGGCGGACTACCATTCAATAGAGACAGGCAGTTAGGAAATAACATATAATAACTTGAGATTGAAAGTTTTAACATATTGTATCCTGTTTTCTTCAGGTTTTGGCTGCTTCTGCTACGCTCAAACTGAAATAAGGTTCAATTACGGTCGTGACAGTTCCGTTTCGGAGCAAACGCTGGTTACTGTTTTGCTAACCTCTGATACAGAGCATATTGAAATCCTTCAAGACACGGTCAGAAAATTTGAAACCGTTTTGCAAATTCCTTCAAAACCGGCAGATTATGTCCTGTTTGTCAAATTTAAGAATAAAACTATTGAAACAGAAGCATTAAACTATCCTTTCAAGTTAATGGGCAATGAAACGGATATGGAAATAAATATACGGTTTTCGGAAAGTATAATTGAGCAACGTAACAGGCAAAGCGGAGCGGTCGAGGTGATTCAATACTACAAACCTGCTCAGCTGATTAATATTCAATATCTTCCTGAAATGCAGGGAAATGAATTTTTCAAAGCACCATTTTTCAGACTGGAAAACCTTTCAAATGATACGATTTACGGTCAATATTTAAAGGGTCATTTTTGGGGATCGATAAGTTTCCGGGTTGATTCTATTTGGAGCGGTGAACGTTTCGGGATATTGGATTTTAATTTTGGAGTTGAGTCACCCTTATTTCCTGATTCAACGAGGATTGCACAGGTTGGCTCATTTGGTTGGCGTAACGAATTGCCGAAAACACGTTATAAATATACGTTGCTTTACACTACCGACAAAAATAGAAGTTATGGCGCAAGTCAACATTCGGAGAATGAGCATTTTATTTGGTGGGCTGATGTAAAACAATATTATCGATTGATTTATGAATTTGAAGTTAAATAACACAAAAAGAAGCT
>JAITMM010000233.1 GCA_031277335.1 Tannerella sp.
CCGTTCAGCAATTTGCCTTCGTAATCCGTAACCCGCACTGTATGAGAGCCATCCATTCCTATACTCCAAAGCTGGTTGTCCTGATCGGAGCATGAAAGCAGCCGCCCGTCGCGGTCGAAAAACATGCCGTTGGCGCGTCCGAAACTGCCGAATTCCTTCAACTTGCCTTCCACTGTCCAGATATAAATCTTGTCGTTAGGCTGGTCGGTGAAATAGATATTGCCGTCCCTGTCGGCAATCGGACCTTCGGTAAAACTAAAACCGTCGGCCAATTTTTCGACGGCAGCGCCCTCTGCAATAATGCGTTGGCTCGTTTGGGCATTGATGCCTGCCATGCTTGCAAGACATAGTAGACTGAAAATTACAGCTATTTTTTTCATCAT
This sequence comes from Tannerella sp., assembly GCA_031277335.1. Lineage (GTDB taxonomy): Bacteria > Bacteroidota > Bacteroidia > Bacteroidales > Tannerellaceae > Tannerella. The sequence goes on from JAITMM010000233.1 coordinate 384, forward strand.
TACAAATGATATTTTAAATGAATACGCAAAGTTAAACATTTTTGTTGAAAAAAGATAAAATAATCTAAAAATGTATTATTTTTGATGCAAAAAACTAAAAATCAAATTGTGCACATAAGAATGAAAGATAAACGTATCTATCTGATATTAAGTATATTGACTGCGATGACAATGATATTGTCGGGCAGCATGGCGCTGCGAAATCAAGATTACCGTGACTCAGACATTGCGTCTTTTCAAGACACACGGGATTTGCCCGTTGATTCGGCAGAATGGCAGTCCTTGTTTGACGGCAAAACGCTGACCGGGTGGGAAACAGTGCGTTACGGCGGAGACGGCAAGCCGTCCGTCAGGAGAGGAGCGATGGTCATCCCGCGTGCCACCACAGGCACGATGACCGGGCTGCGCTGGGTCGGCGACCCGCTTCCCGTCAACAACTACGAGGTGTATTACGAAGCCCGGCGAGTGGCGGGAAGTGATATTTTCGGCGCACTGACCTTTCCGTATGGCGACACGTCGGCATCGCTGATCTTTGCCGGATGGGGCGGCGTGGTGAACGGACTGTCGAGCATCGGCGGCCTGGATGCTTCCGAAAACGAGACTTGCCAGCGTTTTTCTTACGACGACAACGTCTGGTATGAAGTGAAGTTGCGCGTCACGACGGATAGTATCCGCGCTTCCGTCGGCGGCGACACCATCGTCAAAATTGCTACCGCCGGCAAAGACATCCACCTGCGCGCCGATTATTTAGACACCGGCTTCACGCTCTGGACATACAATTCGACCGGCGAAATCCGCAATCTGCGCATCAGTCGGATTGAATAGAATGGAGATATTCATATCTATATCAGAAACTTCCATCTTGACACGATAACTCAATTATTCATCATTACCCTATTCAACACTGATCTTCTCCACCTGTCGGACGATACGGCCGTCAGCCGTTAATCCTTCAATCACAACGGAATACGTCGTCGTAAAATCGGATGTATAAAAATCGAAAGAGGCTTCTCCGGAGTCTGAAATCACCACATCCGGTTTCCAGTAGATAGTGGTGCGATAATCGGTGAGGGCGGATTGTTTATCCTGCAACGTTTCGTATTTGGGCGAATAAAACTCAACCGGCTTTTGATAGCCTAACGGGGTGTAGACGGTATAATTATAAACTTCGTTTTTATTTTCAACTCCTTTTTTTGTAGTGATACTAATGACACCCATTCCTGATGCTCTTCCACCAAATATAAAAGAGCTGTATTGTTTTATTACATCAATACTTTCAACATCACGGACATTTACCATTTCATAAGGAGGAATATCTCCCTTAATCCATCTATATTCAACTCCATCAATAAATACCAATGGAGGGACTGCTGTAAAGAAAGAGGTCACGACGGCAGAAGATGCACCTTGCAGTCCCGGAATATTTCGAAGCAAATCAGATACATGTTGCGGCCTCATTTTATCGATCGTTTCTTTTCGAATGGTATATCTTGCACTTGAATTCACCCAATACCGGAGACGTTCTTCCTCCTTCCGGTCAATTCTACGCGCCTTCACTTCCACCTCGTCCAAATAAATCATTCGCATATCTTCGTCATATCTTGCGCGTTGTTCCGATTTCCCGATAAAATCGTTTGTCTGTGGAGATGTGGTGTGCGCCGTCTCTAAGAACGGAGCGTGTATCGGCTTGGGAAACAACACACTGTCCAATAAAAGTTCAACCCGGTTGCTGCCACGGCTGTTCTGTGCATAAATAAAAAAGGCAGAGCTGTCCGGGTATTCGAAACCGTCCACCCTGAATATGCCATTCTCATCTGTTGAAGTAAGGCCAATATCGCCGTCAGGCAGCACAATGGATATCTCGCTGTCGGCTACATTCTTTGAAAATGACATACTTTTCACCCGGCCGGTGATTTCCTGACTTGATTGAAACGGAATCACGGGAACTTCGTCATGCCCCTTGGCAACCTCCGGAATATTGTATCTGCGCCATCCGTGCGTCATCATCAGCAAATCAAGTGCGTAAGCAGATTCGTCGGCGTCTTGTAAATACCACGCCGGGTTTTCAATATATCCTTTTAGCTCGGAGGAAAGCAAGAGGGTAGACAGGATTGTGGTAGACGAATCGACGGCATTGTCTTTATCGTCCGTGACGGAGACGGAGCACCTCACCCCAACCCTCTCCGAAAGAGAGGGAGTTTCTGCCCCTGTGAGGGGGGAGGAAGCGGTTTGTTTCGGGATTCCCAATGAGACGATTACTTTTTCACGCTTGCCATATACCGGCTTATCGGTACGAAAATCTACTTTGCCTGTGTCTTCATCGTTTTTATTGAACACCAGTCGTTCGCTTAGTGCATTCATCTGTCCGTCAAACAATACAAACTGGATGATGCCGGAAGGCAATTCTTCTTCAGCAAACGAAACGCTGCCCGACGCAACATCGTATTCGGAGAAATAAAATATCTCGCCGCGGCAGTGAGCAAGCAGATAAAATAGACTGTCAGGATGTTGCATGGAGGTTCGGACGCCAACGGAAATCCTGCTGTTATTCCGCACAACAGTTAAAGCACATGCAAGCGAATCGGGCCGGGGGAGTTCGAAGCGTTTTTCAAGACCGTCTATGTTTCTGCATTTCAGAAAAACGGATTTTCCCGCTTTCGGAACATATCCGAATAGACCCATTCCTGCATGGAATGTCTCCACAGCAGCAATTTCAGCGCCATTTTCATCTATCAGTTTGCCGGAAATATTTTCAGGATATCCATTGCTGTTAAGCGCCTTAAATGCAATCTTACTCATCACGCCATCCGGCAAATTCCCACCTTCGGGGAAAAACGAGACGTCGAAATCATTTTGCAGGCTTTTGGCGTCTCCGTCATTGCGGGCTTGACCCGCAATCTCCTGATCTTTTGTAGGTACAGGTGATCCGGCATCAAGTGCGGAATGAAAGGCAGTATCATTGTGATTTGACGACATCAAATTCTCAATCCTGATATTCTTCTTAAAGAAATAGTCATCTCCCATGTTTTCCATAAATTTTGTATATTCTCTGAGCGTATAATTGCCAACCGGAATAATATCCGTCAATGGTAGATAGCCGAAAAACAGGCTGTCAACAGGCCGGATCATCACTCTGTTTATCAGACTGTCGGCAGGACTGATCAATTCGACATAAATGTAACGGCTGTTTGTTGCAGACAGATGATTCAACGCATCCACGAGGTAGGCCTTGAACCATATCTTTTCGCCCGGCACATACACGTCGCGGTCGGTATGTAAATGAATCTTTTCCTGCGGAAAGACGGCTAACAGTTCATGGAACGTCCGGAAGGTATCGTCGGCTACCGTCGAGATGTTGCCAAAGCCGGAAGCAGGCAGGTTTTCGGTAAAACTGTTTTCATCGATTGGATAGCTTGTATCTGATGTATTTTCAGATTGATAGTCGATTGGAAGCATCATGTTAAGGCCTGACAACGATCCGGAGTAAAAAGGAGACAGTTTGATTGGCTGATTGGAGGTTCCGTCGGGATAAATACAAACAGGACCGGTTGGTGTTTCGATCACATTCCGGTATAAACCGACATCCGTCCATTGCAAGGTCGAGAGTTGTTGGGTGTTCTTCATCCATACACTTGAAGTTCTTGTCTCAAATGCTTTTACATAGGCATCCTGCGCCAAGTTGATATTTTCAAGCATGACTTCGTTGACAGCTTCGCCAAAGCAGACTAAAATCAGATCGGTCAACTCCGGTGGAATATAAAGTGTTTTACATTCGGCATTTATATTTTCCGTCAAAAAAATATTACGGTTTTCGGACGTATTGCGCAGACGGCCGTCGGTATCTGTCCTTTGAGCGTAAGTCAACACGTATCCGTTGTCTTTCAATGTGTTGTTATACAATGATTTGATAAAATTTGTCATTGAAACACGGTAGATATGTTGCCTGTTTGTATCCCAATTCGTTTTTTGTCGGTTATTATTCGGCGTCAATTCCGTAAATCGATGTTCATATTTCCACGAAGTAAGCTCCGTATTGTAATCGTGTCGAAAATGATCAAGAATCAATTGAATTTGATATCCCGTTTCGTTATTGATGATTTGGAGCGGCTCGCTGGCGGAAACTGTCAATACGTTTTTTTCAGCATTAAAAAAATAAAAAACAGCTTCGGGATTCACCGCATAAATACTTCTTTTCGAGGGAGATTTGCCCAGTAATATATTCCAGAATAGATTGATATCTTTTCGGCGAGTCCTGACTTTCTCCGTCACCGTCAGCTCATCGAGTTCGCGCGGCTGAAGCGCAGTGTCAAACGTAATCGACTGACTGCCCGGTTCAATGTCTTTTGTAACCGGCTGATATCCGACATGCGAAACTGTCAGCCGGTAACTGCCTTCGCCCGGGATTTGCAGCCTGTAGTTGCCGTCCACGTCAGTAGTTGTTGCCACGGATGTGTTTGAAAAAAAGACTGTAACGGCAGGGATGGGCTGTCCGTCAGTCGCATCGGTGATGCGGCCGTTGATATCGCGTTGTCCCGATAAGGTAATCGGAATGATCCAAATCAATAAACATATAAACGCAAGGTTGAATTTATTTTGCATAACTCTACGATTCATAACGTTTTGTTTATAATGATTTTACTAAATAAATTACATTGATAACCCTATTTCACACTGATCTTTTCCACCTGCCGGATGATTTTACCGTCAGCCGTTAATCCTTCGATTACAACGGAATAGGTCGTCGGGAAATCGGACGTGTAAAATTCAAAAGTCGCTTCTTCCTGATCTTCAGCGATCACCACATCGGGTTTCCAAAAGATAGTAGTGCGGTAGTCGGGAATCGGAGATTGCTTTTCAGCAGACGTTTCATATTTGGGTGCATAAAATTCGGCCGGATTTTGATAGCCCAACGGGGTGTATATAACACGGTTATAACTTTCTATCTGACGGTTTGGGCCTCCTTTTTTGGTCGTAATGCTGATAATTCCGCCTGATCCGCGCATGCCAAATATCGAAGCGCCTGCTCTGCGCATAACATCAATACTTTCCACGTCATTAATATTCACTCGCTCTACCGGAGGGTCAATTATAATTTTAGCTTCATTATACCAATCTTCAGGCCACTCCTCAGGCATTCCGTCAATATAAACAAGCGGCGGTGCTAAAACACCCTGATCGATTCTTATAAGTCCGCTGGGCTTGACTTCCACGCCGGGTATTCTCCTCAACAAATCGGCAACCAACCGGGGCTTGTATCTGGCTATATCTTCCTGTCGGAAGGTAAGACGAGAGTCGATGTTCACCTTTGAATTGGAGTTCATCCAGTACCTTAGCCGCTCCTCGTCCTGACGTTCGATTCTTTGCGCTTGCACTTCAATCTCTCCTAACTGAATCATCCGCATATCTTCGTCATATTTAGAGCGTACTTCCGCTTTTTCGAGGAAATCGTTTGTTTGCGGAGGCGTTGCACGCAACGTCTCTACATAAGAAACGTGTATCGGTCGGGGAAAAGAAACGCTGTCCACAGTCAGTTCAAAACGGTTGCTGCCACTACTATTGAGTGCATTAATAAAGAAGACGGAACTGTCAGGATATTCAAATCCGTCCACCCGGAAAAATCCGTTCTCATCAGTTGAGACCATTCCGACATCGCCGTCCGGCAGTAGAATAGAAATGCCTGTGTCTTTTACATTTTTTGAAAAAGTCATGCTTTTCACACGTCCGGTGATTGACCGGCTTGTCTCAAACGGGATTTGAGGCGATTCCGGATTGCCTTTGACAACTTCCGGAATATTGTATCTCCGCCATCCGTGCGTCATCATCAGCAAATCCAGCGCGTAAGCAGATTCGTCGGTGTCATGTAAATACCATGCAGGGTTTGCAATATATCCTTTAAGTTCGGATGACAGGAGCAAAGTAGACAGAATGGTAGTAGACGAATCGACGGCGCTGTCACTGTCGTCCGTGATGGAGATGGAACACCTCACCCCAACCCTCTCCGAAAGAGAGGGAGTTTGTGCCCCTGTGGCGGAGCCGGAAGTATCCCGGTTCGGGAATCCCAATGAGACGGATACTTTTTCACGCTTGCCATATACCGGCTTATCGGTACGAAAATCCACTTTGTCCGTGTACTCATCGTTTTTATTGAATACCAACCGTTCGCTGAGCGGGTTCATTTGCGCGTCAAACAGCATAATCTGAATGATTCCTGCAGGCATTTCTTCCTGTTCAAACAAAACCACGTCGGAAGTCTTATCCCATTCGTCAAAATACAATATATCGCCCCGGCAATGCGCAAGCAGATACAGAGGTTCGCCGGATTGCAAAGGTGATGTCCTGATGCCGACTGAAATCTTACCATTATTCTGCACAGCGGTCAATGCATACGTGCGGGAATCGGCCCGAGGCAGTTCGAATTGCTTTTCCAGGCCGTTGACATTCCGACATTTCAAAAAGTATCTTTTTCCGACCTGCGGTGCATACCCGAACACTCCCATACCGGCATACCCGGTCTCCACGGAAGCAATTTCTGTTCCGTCTTCCCCGATCAACCGTCCCGAAACATGAGCAGGTGAACCGTCCCTGTTCAGCGCCTTGAAAGCTACCCTGCTGATCACGCCGTCCGGCAAATTACCGCCTTCGGGGAAAAACGAGATGTCGAAATCATTTTGCGCGGATGAAACACTTGCATTCGTCATTTTCACTTTTTCCGGCTCGTTTCCTTTTCCTCCGTTTTCCAACTGTGAACTGACAACTGAAAACTGAGAACTACCAAGATTTTCTATCCTGATATTCTTTTTAAAAAAGTAGTCATCACCCTGATTTTCCATAAATTTGGTGTATGCCCTCAGCGTATAGTTGCCTGCCGGAATCATATCCGTCAGCGGCAAATAACCGAAAAACATACTGTCCTGAGGATGAATCATTACCCTGTTTATCAGACTGTCTTTCGGGCTGATCAGTTCGACATATACATAGCGGCTTGGCGTCGGATATTGATGGGTGCGGGCATCCGTCGGATATGCTTTGAACCATATCTTTTCTCCCGGCACATAGACATCGCGGTCCGTATGAAGGTGTATCTTTTCCTGCGGGTAATGCTCCAACTGCTCCTTGAAAGAGAGGATGACAGCATCTTCATCAGGTATCGGCAGGCTATCCATACCGGAAGCGGAAACTTCTCCGGCAACTGCCCGTTCACTTTCCGGACGGATCGGCGACTGTCTGCCTTCGGGATTGTAATCCAACGGAAGCATAAGGTTCAGACCGGCTAACGAATTGGAAGAATAAGGTGACAGTTTAATGGGTTGACTGACCGTCCCGTCTGCAAAAATACATACAGGGCCTGACGGCGTTTCGATAACATTCCGGTATAAACCGGTGTTGGGCCACTGATTAGGTCTGTTTCGATCCTGTATCGTATGTGAAACTCCGATTTTTTCAAGATTCAGCTCGCCGGCATCCTGCAACGCTTTTATATTGCCAAGCATCGTTTGACTGACTGGTTCGCCGAAGCAGACAAGCAGCAGGTCTTTCGTATTTGCCGGTATGTAAAACGTTTTGCATCCGGATTTTGCATCTTCGCGTATATATCTGTCGGCGTTTTCATTGCTGTTACGGGTGTAGCCTCTTGCGTCTGTTCTTTTGGGGTAAGTCAATACATAACCATTTTCCATTAATGTGTTATTATACAGCGATCTGATAAAATTTATCATCGAAACCCGATAGACATCTTTTCTGTTTTTATCCCATGATTTTTGTTGCCTGTCATTATTCGGAGTTAATTCCGTAAACCTGTGCTCGAATTTCCATGAAGTCAGTTCCGTGTTATAATCGTGACGGAAATGATCAAGAAGCACTTGAATTTGGTAACCCGTTTCGTTGTTGATGATGATTAGCGGTTCGCGGCAGGTCACCGTCAAAATGCCGGTTTCGGTGTTATAGAAAAAATAGGCAGCTTCGGGATTCACAGCGTAAAGAGTTCTCTTAGAGGGAGATTGTCCCAACAGTGTGTTCCAGAAAAGGCTTACGTCTCTACTACGCGTCCTGACTTTCTCCGTCACCGTCAACTCATCAAGTTCGCGCGGCTGAAGCGCAGTGTCAAACGTAATCGACTGATTGCCCGGTTCAATGTCTTTTATAACAGGTTGATATCCGACATGCGAAACTGTCAGCCGGTAACTGCCTTCGCCCGGGATTTGTAGCCTGTAGTTCCCGTCCACATCCGTGGTTGTTGCCACGGATGTGTTTGAAAAAAAGACTGTAACGGCAGGGATGGGCTGTCCGTCAGTCGCATCGGTGATGCGGCCGTTGATATCGCGTTGTCCCGATAAGGTTAACGGGATTAGCAAAAAAATACCTCCAAATACCAGGTTCAATATAGTTTTAATCCATCTATCCTCCATATTTATTTATCAAAAAATTGATGTTTATACTCGCAAATTATTAATCTTCAATTGTTTTTATAATTGGAATCACACAACAATTACTTGAATCTTATTTGAACCGGGCAATTTCCATATCTCTTAATAACTCATCTCTGGAACTCAATACAGTAGTCATTTTTTCCCTATTCGTATTTTTGGATTGTTCCCAGGAACGGAAAGAACTGTTGCTGCCCCTGTTGTGGGTAAGGTGAAACATAGGGCCTTCGCTTCTGTGTATTTTCATCCCCAAGGTTTTCAGCCGTTCATAGAGTTCAAAATCTTCAGGCCCCCAGCCATAAAACTTTTCACTTACCATTCCGGCTTTGATATATGCTTCACGATTGAAAAATACAGCGCCGCCAACCACTTTATCGCCATAGATTAGGCTCATTTTATCTATGTTTTTCATTAGAGTTCCCATATTCTTGCTTTTAGCATATAATTCCCTGATAACAAAAGAAGTATCGAAACAATGTCCGTCGTAAGGAAAGGCAACATCAAAACCTTGTCTAATCTTTTCTATTGCTTCTAACGTCTGACCTTTAGGAATAATTATATCCGAATCCCAGATGGCAACCAATGGTGTGGAAGCCTTGCGTGTCAATATGTTCAAATATTTTGTTTTATAAAATACATCATCTTTGTCTTCTAAAAACAGATATTCCACTTTCTTTCCAAGCATTTTTCGGATCACACCATTGTTGTAGCTTGACGCTTCCATAACCATGATATTTGCATCAAAGTATCTGATAAGAGATTGGATAGATAAAATCAAGTTTTCCAATCGGCTAATGGAATCAAGTCGAACGGGAATCATAAAAGTCATATCTCTGATATCTGTCTTCATTGATAGAGGTTTATTAAAACTGTTCATTTAACAATATTGTCCAATTACGCTGTCAAAGAAACTCAATGCGTTGCCACGATTCAATAGATGCAGATAAGTCAAAATTACTCCCGGCGCACCGCTGTAAAGGCTGAATGTATGAATATAATCGTTATCAAGTTCTAAATAATGATTCCAGTTATCCGAAATTTCAATTTTATGGATAAATTGATCCTGATATTTTCTGTTCAGTCCTATTTTTCTTAGCAGAAAGTAAAATCCACACAATCCCCTCTCGAACGACATGTCCTTGTTTCTAAAATCATTGATTATCCAACTTACATCAATATTCTGTTGCAACAATTCAATATGTCTGTCCCATCCTGTAATGCCTCCGAGCAACGTATTAAGTTCTTGCATAAGCGAACTAAGCGACAGTCTGTTTGCCTGATACATAGGGTACAGGCTCAAAAGACGGAATGAAAAACCGTCTATTATCTTCTCTATCTTGTAGTTATAGAAGTCTAACCGATAAATGCGCTGTAGCAACTGCAGATAATGAGAAATGAAATATTCTGTAATTGAAAAATGAGCCGGTTCGGTAAACTTATCAATATTCAACGATTCAAACTTATTGATTATCTCAATAATAACGCCTTTCATAATATCTCTTTCATTTTTAGTGAGTCGAGTATTTTGCAAGCGGACAGTCAAATAAGAAAGACTTCCCAGTACCTTTTGTAGTCTGTCAATATCCGGATTGAATTCAGGTATATATAGAAAAAGCAATGATTTCAGGATTTTATTATCAAAATCTTTCAACACATGATTTGGATTTCCGTTAATATATCCTGAATTTATCAGAAAATTTACAGCCATACATATTCCCGTTAATCCTTCAGGCGGATCGATCTTAACCGTTTCGGCAATTTGAGTTACAATATCGTCAAATAATTTTTCGGCAATAAATCGGTATTTTTCCTCTGATATGAGATCAGCCAATTCATAAAAATAAACACAAAGTCCCATTTTCCCATGATATAATCCAGTAGGCAACTGACTGAAATCCAATCTTAACGCAGCTTTATTGAATTTTTCAATACGTTCGTACATTGTTTTTCCCAATATTCCCATTCTTGATACATTTACAATATTATTAAAGTATAAATTTATTAAATCACTCAACAATAATCTTCTCCTTCTTCCAAACAATTTTCCCATCTATTGTAAGTCCTTCAATTACAACGGAATACGTAGTCGTAAAATCGGAAGTGTAAAATTCAAAAGTCGCTTCTTCCTGATCTTCAGCTATCACCACATCGGGTTTCCAGTATATTGTAGTGCGGTAGTCGGGAATCGGGGATTGCTTTTCAGCCAATGTTTCGTATTTGGGCGAATAAAATTCGACCGGACTTTGATAGCCCAACGGGGTGAAGACTTTATAATTAAATACAGGGTTTTCATTTTTATCAAGTCCTTTTTTGGTGGTAATGCTGATTACACCTGCCGCTCCGCGCATGCCAAATATTGCGGCATCTCGCGGCATAATAATATCGACACTTTCAAGATCATTCACGTTGACCTGATTTAAAGGAGAACCATCCATACCTTCTTCACTGTGCCACGAATATTCAATTCCGTCAATGAAAACGAGAGGATAAGCCATGTCACTGTACAATGTTGAAGATCCTACATGAAAGCTTCCTCCCGGAATAAAGCGTATAAAATCTGAAACGAGCCTTGGTTTCATTTTATCAATTTCCTGCCTCCTAAACGTATACGTCGAATTTGAATTCACCCAATACCGGAGTCGCTCCTCTTCCTTCAAAACAATTCTTTGCGCTTTAACTTCCAATTCATCCAAATAAATCATCCGCATATCTTCGTCATATTTAGAACGCACTTCAGCTTTCCCGATAAAATTGTGTTCAGATCTGGATATGGTAGGTTGCATCTCTACAAAAGGGGCATGTTTCGGTGCGGGAAATGATATGCTGTCAACCGTTAGTTCCACCCGGTTGCTTCCATGACTATTGTGGGCGTTTATAAAATAAGTAGAACTGTCGGGATACTCGAAACCGTCCGCCCGGAATATACCATTATGATCGGTTGTGAGAAGGCCGATATCTCCTTGCGGCAGCAAGATGGAAATTTCTGTGTCTTTTACATTACTTGAAAATGTCATATTTTTTACCGATCCACTGATGGCCTGACTGTGTTCATATTGAATTTTAGGAGCTTCGAAATGCCCTTTAACGACTTCGGGAATATTATATCTCCGCCATCCGTGCGTCATCATCAGCAAATCCAGTGCGAAAGTTGATTCGTCGGTGTCTTTTAAATACCATGCAGGGTTTGCGATATATCCTTTCAGTTCGGATGACAGGAGCAAAGTCGACAGAATTGTAGTAGACGAATCGATGGCGCTGTCCTGGTCGTCCGTGACGGAGATGGAACACCTCACCCCAACCCTCTCCAAAAGAGAGGGAGTTTCTGCCCCTGCGGCGGAGCCGGAAGTATCCCGGTTCGGGAATCCCAATGTGGCGGTGACTTTTTCGCGTTTTCCGTACATGGCTTTATCGGTATGAAAATCTAGTGTTACCATGTCTTCATCATTTTTATTGAATACCAACCGTTCGCTAAGCGGGTTCATGTGCGCGTCAAACAGCATAAACTGTATGATTCCGGCAGGCATTTCTTCCTGTTCAAACAAAACCACGTCGGAAGTCGTATCCCATTTGTCAAAATACAATATGTTGCCACGGCAATGTGCAAGCAGGTATAAGTGTTCGTGTGTTTGACGGTGTGATGTCCGGATACCGACTGAAATCTTACCATTATTCTGCACAGTGGTCAATGCATACGTGCGGGAATCGGATCGGGGCAGTTCGAATTGCTTTTCAAGGCCGTTGGCATTCCGGCATTTCAGAAAATATTTTTTTCCGGCTTGTGGTGCATACCCAAAAACACCCATACCGTCGTAAAAAGACTCTATGTAAGCAAATTCAATCCCGTCTTCATCTGTCAGTATTCCGGAGATACGCGCAGGCGTACCATCTACGTTTAGCGTTTTAAAAGCAACCCTACTGATCAAGCCGTTAGGTAAATTCCCGCCTTCGGGAAAAAATGATACATCGAAGTCATTTCGGACCTGACCGACAATCGTATTTACGGCACAGCTTTTAGGAACAGTGGATCCCGCATCAGGTGCGGAATGACGGGTTGATGCAAAGTTTTCAGGTGTTTTCATATTTTCGATCCGTATATTCTTTTTGAAAAAATAGTTATTGCCATGATTTTCCATATATTTGGTATATGCCCGGAGCGTGTAATTTCCGGCCGGAATAACATCCGTCAGTGGCAAATTGCCAAAAAACATGCTGTCTGTTGGATGAATCATTACCCTGTTTATCAGACTATCTTCCGGACTGATCAATTCGACATACACATAGCGGCTTGGTGTAGGAAACTGATGGGTGCCGGCATCCACAAGATAGGCTTTGAACCATATCTTCTCGCCCGGTACATAGACATCACGGTCGGTATGTAGGTGTAGCTTTTCCTGTGGATAGAGCGTCAGCTGTTGATTGAAAGAGAGGATGATATCTTCTTCATCAGGTAAAAACCTGTCCTTACCGGGTACGTTTTCATTTCCAGCAACAGCTTGTTCAATTTCCGATCGAGTCATAACAGTTTCTTCCTCGGGATTATAATCCAACGGAACCACCATATTGAGACCGAATAACGAATTGGAAGCATAAGGAGACAGTTTGATGGGCCGATTGCTCGTTCCATCCGGGAAAATACTAACCAGGCCGGTCGACGTTTCGATAATATTACGATATAAGCCAATATTTGACCAGTAATCTTCCAAATTCCGTATCTGAATAGAACGAGAACTTCCGATTTTCTCCTGCGCTAACTTGTCCAAACCTTGAACTCTATTGATGTTTTCAAGCATTGATGAAGTGACGGGTTCACCAAAGCAGACAAGTAGCAGGTCTTTCAATTCAGGAGGAATATAAAGCGTTTTAGAATTCCCTATCGTATCAATATTTATGAATGCATCAGCGTTTTCAAAGCTATTACGAATCAAACCATTAGCGTCGGTTCTTTGAGGGTATGTCAATAGAAATCCATTTTCCTTCAACGTATTGTTATACAGCGCTCTGAAAAAATGCGTAACCGAGACGGCATAGATATCCTTTCTTTTTTTATCCCAAGCTGTTTTTTGCCTCAAGTTTTTCGGCGTCAGCTCCGTAAACCTGTGCTCGAATTTCCATGAAGTCAGTTCCGTGTTATAATCGTGACGGAAATGATCAAGTAGCAGTTGAATTTGATAACCCGTTTCGTTATTTATGATGATTAGCGGTTCGCGGCAGGTCACTGTCAAAATGCCTGTTTCGGTGTTATAGTAAAAATAGACAGCTTCGGGATTCACGGCGTAAAGAGTTCTCTTAGAGGGAGATTGTCCCAGCAACGTATTCCAGAAAAGGGTGACGTATTTTCTGCGCGTCCTGACTTTTTCCGTCACCGTCAGTTCATCGAGTTCGCGCGGCTGAAGTGCAGTGTCAAACGTAATCGACTGACTGCCGGGTTCAATGTCTTTTGTAACCGGCTGATATCCGACATGCGAAACGGTCAGCCGGTAACTGCCTTCGCCGGGGATTTGCAGCCTGTAGTTCCCGTCCCCGTCAGTGGTTGTTGCCACGGAAGTATTTGAAAAAAAGACTGTAACGGCAGGTATGGGCTGCCCGTCGGCCGTATCGGTGATGCGCCCGCTGATTGTTCGTTGTCCTGATAAGGTTATCGGAATGATCAATAACATTAAGCAGGCAAAGGCGAAGTTGAATTTATTTTTCATTTGTTTTTTATATTTGAGAATGTACTTCTTTAACGTTTAGGGGATTGCGGGTCAAGCCCGCAATGATGTTATATAATAGACGCAGCCGGCCGCGTCTATTATATAACGTAGCATTATTTACCTGCCATACACATATTTAGCAGAAGGTACGAAAATAACATTCAGTTCGGGGTCGGGCATGTCGGGGTCGAGGGGGAACATGGGGCGGATGATGCGTTTGTAGGGCAGGCTTTTGAAGTCCTGGTCGACGCTGCCGCGCGTGAGCGCCATCACCCAGTCGGCCTTAATGCTATACCATTGAGGCACTAAGTAGCCTTGTTTCACCATGACGATATCCATTTTCGTCGGGTCGATGCCGGTATTGGCAAGCGGCGGCGTGGGGGACGATGTGCCCACCACCACGTAGATGCTTCCCGTCTTGATAATGGCGATGTTGGCGCTTCTGCGACCGCCTGCCGCCTGGGCATCCTGTGCCGGAGGTTCGGGGCTGACATAGACGACTGTTCCCGACAGCTTGACGGGCGGTTCATACGAATTGTCCGTCATCGCGCCGACGAAAGCTTCGGCCTGTCCGCCGACGCCTGCCTTGCGTGCTGCGGTCACCATCTCATCGCCGGGGATCGAGCAGTAGAGCAGGCTTTTGCCCGTAGGCGACTGAAACTCGGGACGTTTGAGCACACGTGCCAGTGTCCAGGTCACCTCGCCGGAGCCGCCTCCGCCGGGATTATCGCCCATATCGCTGATAAAGAACGGTTTCTTATTGCTCGCACCGGCTAAGTCAAGGCATTTCTCCAATGTGTATCCGGGGGCTTCCAGGCTGAACTGGCGGCGGACGTCCCAGAATTTCTGTGCCAGCATCTTGGCGCCTTTGCCAACTTGCTCCTTATCATCGCCATAGACCATCACGACGCCTTGATTGCGTCGCTCGTCGCCCCAGACGTAACCTATCCAGACGCCGGCGTCAACAACGCCGGGCATCGCCTCCACCTCGGGCACCATCGCGTAAAGCGATTTGGCAGGCTCCACGCGGGTGCTTGTCCATTCGCCCGAAAGCAGCACGGGTACGGCCACGAAGGCCTTGTAGGCGGGGCGCCCCTTGCCGGAAGCAAGCCGGGCCAGCAGGTTCACGACGCCGCGACGGTGAGAAATCTGGGCATCGTCGTGGGGTGCCATGCGGAAGGTCGTGATCAGGTCGGAGTAGAGCGCCACGCGCCACGATACGTTGCCATGCAGGTCCATCGTGGTGGTTACCAGGGCGTCGTTGCCGATCACTGCGCGCACCCGTTCCATAAATTCTCCCTCAGGATCGTCGACTCCGTCGACGCTGCATGCCCCGTGATTATAGAACCAGAAGGCATCGTAGGGCATATTTTCCTTGATCTTTGCAATGGCGGCGTCGCAAAATGCTTCAAACGATTCGCGCGTGACAGGCCCGCGCCCGCCACCGCCGCCCATCAGCGCCGGAAACCAGGTGGCTGCCTGCCCCATGGCGGAATCGGGCGACAGGTAGGACGGTAGAGTCAACGGCCTGCCGACGAGGGCTTGCCGGTTGGGCATAAATACACTGTTCTCAATCTGGATGCCGGCAATGCCGATGCGCGGTTTTGTCTGTGCATCAGCGACATTTACCGACCAAACTGCCAACAGGCAGATGGCCGAAAGTAAAATATATTTTTTCATCACACGGGCATTTCAGGTAATGAAAATCCATTCTGATACGTATGCTTGACCCATTCCTTAGCCATATCAGCTGCGTTAAATTCGGCAAAACGGCGGTCAAAGCGCGGGTCTCCGTCGATCACCTTGAACTCGTCTACGGTGACGATTTTGATCTTGTCGGTCGGAGAGATATTGGTGAAGCGCATATTTTCGCCATCCCATTTCAACTCGCGATGCAGTCCGCTCAATCCCGACAGCCTGACAGCGAGCACGCCCATCACAACCATCTCGTTGAACGGGCCTGAGAATCCGAAGTTTGAGGACGCCTCCGTCCTGTTGCCGGCCGATTCCTTGCAGGCGCGGATCCAATCCTGTTCGTGTGCATTCGTGTCCCAGATATTGCCGTTGCCGCCTTTGACACGCGGGATGGTCGGCTTGGGCTGGTTGAAGTTATCCATATCAGAGACAGGGAGTAAGGTGGCGTTCATGCCGTAGCAGCCGGTCATGATCTTGCCTCGCGTGCCGACGAAAATGATTCCTCCGTTTTCGTCGCCCATCATGTGGCCGTCTTCCAGTTCTTCAGGGCGTGGAGGCACCAGTCCGCCGTCGTACCAGTGGACTTTTACTTCCGGCATATTGACCTTGCCCTTGGGGGGACGTGCCGGGAAAGTATAGGTAACTATCTGGGCATGAGGAGGTGAATAATTATTGCTCAGGGTAGATGTTCCGATGACGGCCGTCGGGTATTTCAGGTCAAGCGCCCAATAGAGCGGATCCATCACGTGGCAGGCCATGTCTCCCAGCGCGCCCGTTCCGAAATCCCACCATCCGCGCCAATTCCAGGGCGTATAGACCGGATTGTAAGGACGTTTGGTGGCGGGGCCGATAAACAGGTCCCAATCCATCGTCTTGGGGACTTTCACCGTTTCTTTCGGTTCCTGCAAGCCCTGCGGCCATATCGGGCGGTCTGTCCAGCAATGCACTTCATAGACATCGCCGATAATGCCGCTCTGAATCCATTCGGCAATCTGGCGGCACCAGTCGAACGAGTTGCCCTGATTACCCATCTGCGTGGCTACCTTATACTTGGCTGCCAGCTTGGTCAGCAGGCGCGATTCGTAGACGGAATGTGTCAGCGGTTTCTGCGTGTAGCAATGTTTGCCCAGCGTGATGGCATGGGCGGTGACGCCGGCGTGTGTATGGTCAGGCGTCGCAACCATCACGGCATCAATAGAATCCTTCATCTGATCGAACATCACCCGCCAGTCTTTGAATTGCTTGGCCTGCGGATAGTCCTTAAATGTCTTGGCGGCATAGTCCCAGTCTACATCGCAGACTGCCACGATATTATCCGTCGCCATATTGGCCAAGTTGCGGCGTCCCATTCCTCCGACGCCAATGCCGGCGATATTCAGTTTATCACTCGGAGCCGTAAATCCAAACGATTTCCCCATGACTGAACGCGGGATAATCGTCAAGCCGGCCGCAGCGATGGCGCCGGTCTTCAAAAAG
>JAITMM010000110.1 GCA_031277335.1 Tannerella sp.
GAAGGGAGGTATAGAAAGTACGTTATATTTCATCAAGTAATTCTTTTGCAGGACGAGCCTTTAATAAACCCTTCTTTACTAAATTAACATTGTCAACCGCCTCTCTTATTTCACCCAAAAGCAACGCTTTCTCATTGGTAATGGGACGAACTTTAACAAATGAAAAATTACTAAGCAATTCCATTACAAATTGCGCTTTATTGTCTTTTATGTCCAATACTGCTTTCATTCCTTTATTCTTAAAAAAATATGTTGCAAAAGTACATATATTTATTGTATATCCAAACGTATCAATAAAGATTCAATAATTATCTCGGGAAAAGTTGCATTTGTAAGTTGAACTTACAAATATCCAAGCGTATGGGTGAAAAAGTTAAATCTGCGATATCATATATTGTTCGTTTGATTTGTATTATTGAAATGACGGTAGTCTTTTCGCCCGCGAAAAACGAAATGAAAGCGTTTGTAAAATTCGTGCCCATTCGTGCCATTCGTGGCAAAAAAAAGAAAAATCCGTGGCCTCAACAGCACAGCATCCGGGTTTGTCCGTCTTTCGTCGTTGTCAATTTGCATCGGAATGATAAATGCTCTCTGTTTCAAATTCTTATGATAAATATAAGCATCGGATAAATCGATATCTTTGTTAAGTCAAAGATTACCACTATCACTTGCCAAAAACGCATACGTGACAGTTGAACCGTCCGGAGTAATGACAACCAAATCAACCTGCTTGGAAAAATCGATCGCGCCAATATCAACAACACCCTGATAATTAACCTGTTTGGAATCAACCTGAAATCCTTCCTTTTTGTTATAAATCCATGTTATAGTTGCGCCGGGCGCCAATGTAATGATTGGAGAAAGCTTGGTCACATCAGTTCCTTTGGCCAAATGCAGCGCTATGAGCCAGTAGTACGGGCTGAATGCATTTGGACCTCCATAATTGGGTCGCGGCGGAATTTCGTGGACTATTGTATTGATAAGATTAGGAACGGCAAATGAAATAATGTTATCATCAATTGCGAACCAGGACGAATTTGTTCCCGGATTTGTCGGTTGAAATTTCTCTTGTTGAGATACATCCGTTTCGTCCGTATGGTTGTCTATATCATCTGTACAGGAAAGCCAACCCATTGAAAGAGTTAAAAGTACTATCTGATAAAAATGTAATTTCATATATCTGAGTTTTTTAGTTTATTAATTTTTCTAACAAATCCTATACTGCTTTTGAATTAAGAATAAGAGATGTCTATCTCGCCCGTCCCATTTCCTCCTCGATACCGACGCTTCGGTTGCGAGCTCCGCGAATTTGCGATGAACCAAAACTGTATCGAATGGTAAGCATTATATGCTGCTGATTCAATTCCTGTTTCATGTATTGATCAATGTTTCCGAATTTCATTGTACCTTTAGCTATCACAGAATTGAAAATATCGTTTGCCGATAATGAAAGGCTCAGTCTTTCATCGAGTAAGGTTTTTTCTATCTGTGCACTCATTGACCATAAATCTTCTTGATGTAAAATACCAGACCAGGGTGGTTTCATCCACCACATATTTATGTTTGCCCTCATTGTTGGCATAATGGTAAAATTATGATATAAGCCGCCATAAGCTGACCAAAAATTATTCAGGAACTGTTCTCCACTGTGACGTGTGTCAGCTTTATTATAAGATGTTTCGGAATAAAGACTGATATTGTACCACTTGGCAATTTGAACAGGAATAGAAATGCTAAGCGTAAGTTGCTCTCTTTTACCGATATTATTTGTTACAAGCCCCATTGTTCGATTTGTATCATCTTGCACATAATCTTGCTGAAAGATATCATTTTCAACTGTATAGCTCAGATTTGCAGAGTAACTGCCGATATTGTAACGTAATGCAGCCGTATTGATATATGAAGGTTCTAAGTCTGGATTACCACTCTGATAAGTAAATGGATCGGCATATAATCTAAACGGATTCAACAAACTGTATCCCGGTCGGTTGATTTTTCGTGAATAAGAAATATTCAACGACTGCTTTTCATTAATTTGATATTGCAAGTAAGCGCTCGGAAACCAATCTAAATAGTTGTGAGTAAAAGTAGTATCTATTGTGGGAGACTCCCCCTTGGTCGATGTATATTCGACACGTACTCCAGCCATAGCTGATAACTTTCCAAAACGATGACTATATGTTAGATAGGCAGCCGATACCTGTTCGGTGTATTTAAAACGATTGCTTTGGGTGGGATCAAGTTCCCATAGACCTTCGTTCAGGTTCTCATATACAATTTCGTTATCAGTGACGGTCTGTCCTGTTTTGAGTCCCGCCTCCAAATTTGATGCTTCAGACATTTGTTTTGAATAATCCAATTTAAAAGCGGTTATATCAAGATTACGCGGTCCACTGTATTGAAATTCAGTCGGTTCTCGCAGTTCTTTTCCGGATTCATCCAGATAACGGCTTTGCATGTGCTGACCTGTTTTATTATAAACGTGACCAATGTCAAGATCTGCTGTCAGTACTCCATTTTTATCTCCGTCAAACCGGTAATTCAGGTTATACATCTGTGAGTTAAACCTTGAAACAGGTCGGGTATTAGCTAATATTGTTGAGTCAATTTTTGTTGAACCGGTCAGCATGATATCTGCATCCGAAACCATTTCACCTTTTTGGTTATTATAACCTCCATTGAAAAGCAATCCTATCGTATGTTTGGAATTAATAAACCAATCAAGTCCTGCACGAACGGTATGTCCCGGTATTTTTAATCGTATAAGCGTATACTGGTCGTAAGTGAGAGGCGTTGTTCCGCTATAATTTCTCAACTGGTAAAGATCGGAATAGAAAGGAACGTTATCATATCCATAGTTACCGAAAATGTTTACTTTTTTAGAACGGAAGTTTAGATTGATTCCACCGCGCGATGTAAAATCATGTTTTGTAACTCCAACACCTACTTGTGCCGAACCGTTAACTCCAAGAGACGCGTCACGTTTAAGGCGGATATTGACAATAGCAGAACTCATTCCCGCTTCGTAGCGTGATGACGGATTGTCAATCAGTTCCACGCGGTCAATCATGTCACCCATCATTCCGGTTAGCATCTGTGCTACCTGTTCGGCAGGCAGATTCGTTGGACGACCGTCAATGTATACAGTTGCCGGACGACCATTGAGTTTTACATTTCCAGATTCGTCAACTACCAAGCCGGGCATCTGTTTCAACAGATCGTTGATATTGCGTCCGGCAGTAATCATATTGCCGGTTACATTTACTACGATCCGATCAAGTCGTTGGTCGATCAAGGCACGACGACCTGTCACCACTACCTCGGATAGGACATTGGCATCTTCCGTCAGCATGATTTCGCCCACATCGCTTTGCGCGGGGACATTCACCGGTCGATATACCTTTTCGTAACCGATAAATGACACTTGCAGCAGGTAGTTGCCTGCTGCCACATTTTCAATGACGAACCGGCCATCGTCATCTGTCATCACGCCCGTGATTGCGCTCGAATCGGTGCGCAGCAGAGCGGCGGTGGCAAACGCCACAGGAGAGCCGTCTTTAGCATCTTTGACCGCGCCGGTCACATTTGACTGAGAAAAGGCGTTGGCTGCCCATAAGGCAAGAATCAGACATAATAAAAAATTTTTCATATTCATTGAATTTTATTGTTATAAATTGACCGCAAAGGAAGATGATTGTATTGAAACAGCACGTTTTCAAAAAGTTATATTTACGTTAAATGTTTGTTAAGGGATTGGATAAAAATTCATTTCATCACCATAGTTTTTTTCAAAAACAAATCTATAGGCCTTGTAACACTTTACACTAAAATTATATGTTAGCGTAAAGTTGCCTATACATTAAGATAAGGTTAAGTTTTTTTTGTTAAAAATGATTCTATTTGAAAAGAAATCACTAAAAACAGACTAATTTTTTAATCAAAACAAATTATTTATCATCATAGTGCCCTGAAGCGGAAATAATCAAAACAGTTATAGTTTTGTCGCTTACCGAATAAACAAGTCTGTGTTTATCGGAAATTCGCCTTGACCATTGCCCGAATTTATTTCCTTTCAGCGGCTTGGGCTTACCGATTCCGGCATAGGGATGGATTGTTAATTCAATGAGGAGATTTTGGACTTTTTCATATAGTTTTGGACTTGATTTTTTAAGTGCTGCAATATCTTTATCGGCTTGAGCGGTAAATTCCAATATGTAGATCATAATGCTTCCAAATGTGCTTTGAGTTCTTCCAAAGAAGTAACTCTTGTAACCTTTCCCTCTGCCGCTTCTTTCATTGCCAGGTCTATTTTTTTCATCATCTCAGGGGTGAAATAAGCATCATCATTATCAATGTCATCATCTATTTCGATCGGCGAAATTTTATACGAACGTTTGTTTCCCCGTTTAATGATGACATTATATCCTCTGTCCACACAGTCAAACACTTCGGTTTGTCTGTTTTTAAATTCTCTGCTTGATATTTCCAATACATCCATAACGCAAGATTGAGCAAGTTTACACTTCAGCATGCAAAAATACATGAAATTATTGAATATCCAAGCGTAT
>JAITMM010000055.1 GCA_031277335.1 Tannerella sp.
ATTTCGGAGGGGATCATAAAGGGGTTGAGGAAGACGTTCCAGAAAGAATAGGTGATGCTGCCGGATTGGGCCATGCTGTTGGAGCCCCCGCCGGGCCCGCCGCCGTCGCCACCGGCCGAGTTCATGACGATAAAAAAGACTAATCCGATGATTATCATAAGGACAGCTGTGCCGTTGCCGCTTCGCGTGATGGTGGAAAACATAAATGCCAGGTTGCCGAAAAAGAGCATCGGAAAGAGCAGTTGCGCCGCCATTTCGAGGATATTGACAGGATACATCATGATCCGGGCGATATAGGCAAACAGTATTAAAATGAAGAAGTTAGCCGCATAGACCATCATCATGCGCATCCCCCACACCTTGAAACGGTAATTGGGAATGCCGAAAATGATTTCGAGAATCCTGTTGTCTTCATCGTTTTGGATACCGAAAACAACAGGGTAAAAAATCAGTAATAGACAGGGAAACAAAAGGTTGCTGTAGATGGCCGCTTCGTTGATATCTTCCCGGTTCCAGGCCAGCTGGAACATGAAAAAGGCGAAGAAGGCAAAGGATGCGATCAGGAACCAAAAGAATTTGCCGGCAAATATCACCTTCAGGTTATATTTTACCATCCTGTAATTCAGGATTATATATTTCTTCATATCAAATTAATCAATTCGTTCAACATCATGTCTACATGTTTTTCAATAAACAAAGGTAGGCGTCTTCAAGATTGGCTTCCATCAGTACGGCATCCGGAACAGGCTTGACAAGAGACAGATAGCGAACCTGTATCAAGTCGCCGTCCTGAATATTATGTACTACAAGCGATTTATCCAACTCCTCAAACCCTTCTTTATCAATATGAAAATGCCACACTTTGCCTTCTGCCATCCCCACCATTTCGATGGGTTCGCCAAAATACTTCATCTCCCCCTTATTGATGACAACTACCTGATTACAAGAGCTTGAGATATCTTCAATGATATGGGTCGAGAAAATGACGATGCGCTCCTTGCTCAATTCAACCAGCAGGTTACGGAAGCGGATGCGTTCGCGCGGGTCAAGCCCGGCAGTAGGTTCGTCAACCACTAAAATACGCGGCAAGTGCAGCAGTATCAGCGCAATACCGATACGTTGCTTCATCCCGCCCGAGAACGAGCCGATTTTATGGTCTTTGCGCGGAAACATGTGGACTGATTTCAACACATATTCGATGCGTTCCTCGCGTAGCGCCGTGTCTGACAATCCTTTAAGGATAGCCTGATAATCAAGAAATTCTCCGGCAGTCATGTGTTCGTATGTCCCGAACTCCTGCGGCAGGAAGCCGATCAGCCCCTGCAATTCCTCGCGATACTCGATGGTATCCAATCCGTTGATCCATATCGAGCCATAGCTTTGCTCCAGGATGCCGGTGATGATCCGCATAAACGTGGATTTGCCGGCGCCATTGGGGCCAAGCAGCCCGAACATACCCGTTTTAATATCGAACGAGATGCCTTTCAGCGCCTTGAACGGGCGGCGGCGCTTGCCGATGATCGGTACGGATTTCACGAAACGGAAAAAGGCGCGTCTGAAACCTGCAAACCGGCCTGTGATCCGCTCGATATTGATATTTTGTCCGTAAAGATAACGAGATGTGAGATAGATAGTTATTCCAAATGCCATTGCTGCGGCGATGATGCCCGTAAATGCCAGATTTTCCAGCTTGATATAATAAATGTAGATTAGCACAACAGGCAATGTCCAGAAGACAAGGCGATTGAGATATTTTACTACCCGACTGTCCGGAAAGCGATGGAACAGGAAGGAGCGAAATTTTCTCCACAAATACATCGTGGCGGCGTAAACGGCAATGGACAGGAAGAAAATCCACGTCTTGCGTTCGAGAAAGAAAAACGTGAAATAGACGCCAAAGAGCCAGAGTATGAATTGCCAGCTCAGGCTGACCAAGTCTTTCCACGAGCGATATTCGGTCGTCAAGCCCAGCCGTCGGCGCAGGTCGAGACCGCTGTTCCACTGACGCATAAACTGTCCTTCGCGGTCGTATATTTTCACAAGATTTCTGACTACGATATTGATTTCCTTATTCTTATCTATTACATCGGCCTTGGCATGGCGCAGACTTGTCTGCGCGAAAAACGTAATGCCCGGAATCAGGATAATCAGCGCAACGACATATACAATCTGCCAAAGCAAGTCGGCAACGGCCAGAAATACGAATGCAATTCCGAGTATAATAAGGCCTAGGTGAATGAGTTGCGTCGTCCGTGACAAGGTGCGATACCATGCTAGCGTATTTTCCAGCCCCATCGCGACGGTAGGCAGAATGACCAAAGTCAGCAGCGTCGAAAACGACAGTCCGCCGATCACCGTAATCGCAAAGGGAGCACCGATGGCGCCTGCATACTGTCCGCTGTCGCTCATGGCGATAGGGAGCATGGCCACGATGGTGGTGATGGCGGTGATCAGGATGGGACGCGTGCGCGACAGCCCGGCCACGATTAAAGCCCTCTCGCGCCGGAAACCGCGCTTTCTCAGGATATTGGCATAGTCGATGAGGATGATGCCATTATTGACAACCACCCCCAGCAGGATCAGAAAGCCCATAATGGTATTCTGGTTCATCAGGCTGTTGCCGGTGATTACCAGCGCAATAAGCGAGCCGATAGCTGCCAGCGGAATGGCAAAGATGATGACCAAAGGCGTCGTAACCGATTCAAATACAATCGCTAAGATAATGAATATCAGGATAAAGGCAGCAAACAGCAGAAATTTAAAATCGGCAAACTGATCTTCCTCGTGGATGACTTCGATGGCAACGCCTGCCGGCAGGTTGTAGACGGCAATCATGTCGTCTATTTCCGAGCGATAGCCGTCCAGCAGCGTTTTGGATTGTTGTATATCGCGCGTAAAACTGTAGCGTACATCGAGTTGCTTGTCCTGATTCACCCGTGTGATGCGCGAGCGGCCATACGATTTATTGATCGTGGCCAGGTCATTCAGTGCGTGAAGACCGCCGCTTGCGTTAGCTATCTGAACACGAGCCAGTTGGTCGAACGTTATGTCCCTGTTTTGTTGCTGTTCCTCCTCCTCTTCCTGCGTCAGCGACTTTTCGCGGATAATGATTTCATAAATCTCATCGCCGAGTTTGAATTGCGTACCTGACTGCATTTCACGGTTCAATTCGTTGAGTCCTGTACGTATGTTGTTGGTTGTTATGCCATAAGAAGTCAATAATATCTGGTCGAAATCAAGCCGCACTTCCGGCTGGCGACTGGGATACGACACCCTTGAACTGGAAATATAATCCTGTTCGCTCAGAAAATAACGGATATCTTCGCCGACAAGCTGCATAATGTCATAATCAGAGCCTTTGACGACGATTCTCTCCTGGCTGGAGCCGATGCCCATCATGCCCATCAGCGATTCCAGTCCGCCCATGCCGCTCTGATCGCCGCCCATCGCATTGCCCACGGTGATGGAAGCGCCTTCGATGCGGCGAACGCGTGTTTGCACGTCGGCCTGAATCTCGGCAAGTCCGCGCTTGTTGATTTTCTGATAGTTGTCCTGAAGGACGAGCGTCAGGCGGGCTTCTTCGGTATTGACACGGCTGATAACATCTTTTAATTCAGGTATTTGCTCCGGCGTAAGCACGTCTTCGAGCAGGCGCACAATCTTGTCCGTACTTTCGAGCGAACTGCCCGTGCGCATGGTCACGTTCACATTAAAACTCGTGGCGTCAATCTCCCTGCCCGTGTCTACGGAGGTGGAAAGCGAATAGATAAGCGTCACAAAAAGCATCAGTACACACCCGAAAATGGTCACCCCCGGATTGCGCATACACCATTTCAGCACGACAAGGTAAATCTGCACAGGACGTTGAGAGATAGACACTTTCTCATAAAACACACTGCGTCTCTCGCGCCGCATCAATATCCAATGCGCCGCCATCGGGACAAACAGGATGGCTACGGCCAGCGATACCAAAAGGGTGGAAACGATGGAAACGCCGATATTGTCGCCGATGAGTTTGATCAGGAAATTATCGGTGAAGATGAAGGGGATAAACAGGACGACGGTCGTCAGCGTGGCGGCTACGATGGAGCGCCATACTTCGGTGATGCCTTGTATGACAGCG
>JAITMM010000103.1 GCA_031277335.1 Tannerella sp.
GGATTTTTTGTTTTTTTGAAAAAAGGTTGTATATTTGCGGTTCAGAAATTAAGGAAGAATATGGAAGCAAATGCAAGAACATTTATTGTACATGCAGTCAGTACAGAGCAGGAAGATACGCTGAAAGCATTTTTCAATGCGCTCAAAATCAGATTTGAAGTGGCTGAAGAAAGTTCCTATAACGCGGAGTTTGTGGATATGATACTGCAAGCCGAAGACAGTATCAGAAGTGGTAAGGGAAAGAAAGTTTCATCCGAAGAATTTGACAACTTGTGGAAATAATTCTTTCAGACAAAGCACAAGAACATATTGCCTATTGGAAAGAAAAAAACAACTATGCAATACAAAAGCGTATTATTGCACTCAAAAATGCCATTATTGCATCCCCCTATACAGGCATAGGTAAACCTGAACCACTCAAACATGAACTATCCGGAAAATGGTCAAGACGTATTGATCGAAAAAACAGGTTCATCTATGCTGTTGAAAATGATATTCTTTACATTTATTCTCTGAAAGGTCATTATTAGACAAGCAAATATATTATTATGCAAAATCTTCAGATGCAAATAAAAGTTGTATCTTTGCGAAAAAGATTGTACATTCATGGCGCATAAACGGTTGAAATTGCCGATCGGCATACAGACTTTTGAGGAAATCAGGACGGAAGGATACGTATATGTCGACAAGACGCAATACATTGTCAATGCTGGCAAGCATTCCATACGATGACTACGCGGCTGCCGCACGGCAGGGAATCTCGAACGGTAACTTGCAAATGCAGCCGCAGGAATGGCTTTACCGCTCTGCAATACTCTCATTTTTACGTGGTTGCGGTGTTGTGGTTGCTGCCGAAATGCACTCAAACAAGGGACGCGCCGATTTGGTTGTTGCCCATCGGGGTGTAACGTGGGTGATCGAAATCAAAGTGGCTTACGGTGGCGAAAGCGCTGAACGAAAAGCCGATGAAGCTCTCCGTCAAATCACTGACAATCATTATGCCACCCCATATCCCGACGCCATCTGCCTCGGCATAGCCATTGACGACGGGGAAAGACAAATAACGGCTAACAAGGTTCCTGCCTGTTATTGCTTGACTCAGTGAAGATAGTAATCGTAGTATCAATAAAAGAATACATCTTGAATATTTTAAGAAAGTTTAACGTTTTCAAGTTGCCTCGATACATTGTTTTTTTACTACTGCTTATTATTTTCCAACTACAAAGTAAATCTATGAATATAAGTAATATAAAACGTCATCTTGTATAAAACCTCCTGTTTTCTAACTACCATCTTCGTTTTTCTTACTACTTACTATACAGCTTTTCTTGACCCTCCAATACCCAAACAGATTTTTTTGTTGAATGTGATATGTTTTTTATTTGCTTATCATTAGCCAATTTCGCCGTAATATTTGAAATCTTTCTTTGCCTTTTCTCTATTGTAATAGAAGGAGATAAAGTAGGCATGATCAAATTTACAATATCCTCTCTCGTTGCAGAGCCTTTTCGAGTTATCAAATTTAATATCATTTGTTTGTATTCATGATACGATATGATCGGATAATAGCCGATAATCTGCAATTCAGAAGCCATTTCAGTAACCACACAAACTAATCCTTTAACAAATAAAAAAAGGGGGGTGTATCTTGCGTTATGCGTAGTGGAGGTTTCCGCTCTTATACCCTGATTTTTTATCGCTTTGCCACATAAGCAGTTGAACTTTCTTTTGTTAATTAATAATCTTTATGTATTATTAAGAATATTTAACTATCGTTTTAGTGTGTTTTTATTGTTTATATATGATTATTATTTACTTTTGCCTCTCTTTAATGAATGACTGTGGATCTTTCGCACAAGGGGAGCCGGGACGGTAGAGAAAAGGCAGTACGGAAGCTTCATCCTGCTATTCAATTGAAGATAAATAAATTGGACGTAAAAAACGCATACTCGGATACAGGCTGTGAAACGAAATGAACGACATATACAACCCATCAAAACGGAAAATAACTCCGGTTTGTGGCGTAGCGCCGTTCTTTTGGGTATGTACCGCAGCGCAGCTCTTTCCGTCATTGCGGACTTGATCCGCCATCCGAAATTCCATTTCGCTATGTGCCGCCGTGCAGTGACCCTCTGCACCCCGTTCCTCCTGATAACCATGCTGTTATGGATGACTCCTTCGTGCGAGACCGAATACATTCCGAGAGGAGGCGAAGAAGGACGTACCACGCTCTCGGCCAGCGAAGGCAATTTCAACCTCAACCTCCGCTTTGCCGGTTTCGGCGAGGGAGACCTGCTGCCCGATGCGCAGCGCCTGGAAGACGGCGCCGTTCAGTCGGCGCAAATAGACATGAGACCGGAGACAAACGTCATCCGCATTGACGATGACCTTTATATCTATGCCACGCTCTCCGTCGACCCCGTAGACCAGGCGCCGCCCGTCAGGACGAGGTTGTTCAACCCCGATTCGAAAATCATGATCATCGTCTACGATTCCACGACGGGGCCCAACCCTTTCACAAAGCAACAGGAAATCCTGTACAGGGACAGCAGCGGCTTTCTTGTCCAGGACAACGGCAGCGGCTTCAAGATCAACCTCGATGCCGGAGACTACAAGTTTATCGCCTATTCCTACAATACCACGACAGCGCCGATTGCCTTTGACGATACCCTCACAAACATCGACTCCTCGAATGACCTGATCTGGGGCATGTCGCCGACAGTGCATATCGGGCAGGACGACAAGATCCCCGTCCCCATCTCGATGTTTCACAAGATGTCGCAGGTCAAATTAGTGGCCAAGACAGGCCCGTCTGGCCCGGCCATCACTGCTTTCAGCGGCGTGTCGATGCCGGGATATACAGTGAAGATGGCCACCCTCACCGGAGCGCTCTCCAAGATGACGGATACGCCTACCTCGCTGACATTCAACTTCCCGACCGTAGGTTCGGATTCCATCACTTCCGATACGCGGACGGTCTATACGGCGGGAGACATCCCGACCATCATCAAGATAGGCACGCTGACCGTCACCGGCCGGCCGACGCTCAACGACGTCCCGGCCACGTTTGCCAAGGCGCTGCAGAGCGGCTATTCCTATACGATGCGGATGCAGATCGGCGATTCGCCCCTGCTGACGGACGACGAGCCGCCCAAGGGCTTCGTCCCCTATATCGGCGCCTTCTGGAAACACAA
>JAITMM010000136.1 GCA_031277335.1 Tannerella sp.
TTGTCGGCTGACAGGTATTTACGCAGGCTATTGACAAAAACGTCGAGGCTTCTCGAAGTATAATGAGGGTCTACCTCTGAAGGCCAGACTTTCAGCATGATCTCCTCGCGTGGCACGACATTTCCCATGCTTTGACATAAAATATGCAATATTTGACTTTCCTTGTCGGTTAAATGCTTCTTTTTCGCCGGATATTCAAGGCAGTAATTCTTAGGGTCAAACGTGTATTCCCCTAAGTTATAAACCGTTTTCTCTGACGGCGGAAGTGCATTGATGATACGCAGCAAACCTTTGATATGGGCATCGAGTTCGCTTGCCACGAATGGTTTTTTGATATAATAGCTGGTGCCGGCCTCATAGCCGACCGAGACAAATTTAGCCTCCTGTTTTGATGTTGTTATCAGGATCGGGATGCGCGCATCCACCTCCCGTATCCTTTTAACCACTTCCATGCCGTCCATCACGGGCATCTCAAGGTCTGTCACCACGATATCCGGCTTTGTTTCTGCAAACAGTTTAAGCCCTTCCAGCCCGTTCACCGCCTCAATCACTTCATAACCTGTGATTTTATCTTCAAGCTCGTTTTTGATTGCATAGCGCATTGCTTGATCGTCTTCTATGTATAAAAGTCTGATTTTCATGTTTTATCAGGTAAAAATATTGTAAATTCGCTGTATTCGTCAGGCACGCTGTTGACGCTGATGCTTCCGCCGTGCGCAGTAATAATCTGATGCACAAAGTATAGTCCCAACCCGAAGCCGGTTTTTCTGTTTTTGTCCGTCACTCCGATACGTTCAAATTTCATAAAAAGGAGTTTCCGGTCTTTTTCAGCGATACCGATGCCGTTGTCCCTGATTCTGATGATGGTGCCTGACTTTTTCTTCTCTGCTCCGATATTGATGGCAACGCTGCTTTTTGAATATTTGATCGCATTGTCTATCAGGTTTCTAAACACGTCGCCGATATAATCCTCCGCAGCATAAACCGTGATGTCATCGGCTATCTCTGTTGTGAACGCAGTCGGTTTGGCAGGATTCAGCTTATAATCATCTATCAGACTGTCAATCAATTCTTTCAACTTAACCTCGCTTTTGCTCAATACGATCTTGCCGCTTTCAAATTGCGAGACGGTCAATATTTTATTGGTAAATGCCAGCAGTCTGTTGATTTGCTGCATGGTAACCGAGAAAGTAAGTTCTTTTCTTTCCGGATTATCATCGTATATTCCTCTTTGCAACTGACCGGTTAATAACAAGAGATTCGAGATTGGATTTTTCATGTCATGAACCATTGCATGCATAAAATCATCCCTTATACCGGCTATCCTTTCCTGTTTGAAGATAGTGTCGACTTG
Source organism: Tannerella sp. (assembly GCA_031277335.1). Lineage (GTDB taxonomy): Bacteria > Bacteroidota > Bacteroidia > Bacteroidales > Tannerellaceae > Tannerella. The sequence goes on from JAITMM010000136.1 coordinate 1,355, forward strand.
CCTGTACATTATATATATAAGTAAAAAGACAATCAAAATCGAAGCGACAAGCAATACCGTCATCCGCCGCATGACAAGTTTAAATGGCGAATCGATAATCATCTGCAGGTATTCCGAGTTGTCGTTTCTGATGGGGCGTTCAATCCGCAGCGTATCGGTAGAATTTTCATCGGCGCCCCTGTTAATTTCTTCGATGACTTTTCCGCCTGCATCCGTGTGTATCAGTCTGTATTTCACCGTTCCCGGGACTTCATCATGTATACGTTGAGACCAGATGCTATCCACTGTTAGCAATGAAATAGGGAAATCAAAAGTTAATAAAAATTCATGAAAAGCCAGTACATTATTGTAAAAGTCCTGATCAGGTCTTGCCCCGGCTACAACAGAACCATTCATTATTTGGTTCTTATGGATTTCATTTCTTAGATAGACTTCTTTCTCTATTGAACGGGCAAATCCATCTTCGAAAGTTGCGATTAGATTGCGATGAAGCAAGTAGTATGTATGATAAAGCCAGAAGCCCTGTATACATAATAGGGCAACCAATCCGACCACAGTTATCAATATCACATATTGTTTCCTCATTTGCTTATCATTTCATTTTGTTTCTTCGCTCAATTTTTTATTTTTCTAACGCTCAATCACGTTAAATTTGCTTGCAAAAATATATTTTTTTTCACATATAGCCTCATTTTTAACAAAAAATCTTAACCTTATCTTAACGTATGGATAACTTTTCGCTAACATACAACTTTAGCATAACGTAAAAAAAGGTCTATAGTTTGGCTTTTTATAAAAACTATGGCGATGAAATAAATTTTTATCCAATCCCTTAACAAATATTTAACGAAAATATAACTTTCTAAAAACGTGCCGTTTCAATATAATCCTTTTCCTTTGCGGCCAATTTATAACAATAAAATTCAATGAATATGAAACATTTTTTATTATGCAGTATTCTTGCCTTATGGGCAGCCAATGCCTTTTCGCAGTCAAGTGTGACCGGCGCGGTCAAAGATTCCAAAGACGGCAGTCCCGTGGCATTTGCCACCGCCGCGCTGTTGCGCCCCGATTCAAGCGCGATTACGGGCGTGATGACCGGTGACGACGGGCGGTTCATCATTGAAAATGTTGCCGCAGGCAACTACCTGCTGCAAGTGTCGTTTATCGGATACGAAAAATCGTACCGTTCAGTGAATGTCCCCGCGCAAAGCGATGTGGGCGAAATCATGCTATCGGAAGATGCCAATGTTCTTGGCGAGGTAGTAGTGACAGGCCGCCGTGCCCTGATCGACCAGCGGCTTGACCGTATTGTGGTGAATGTAACCGGAAATATGATTACTTCCGGTCTCAATATCAATGATGTATTGAAACGGTTGCCGGGTTTGGTGGTAGACTCGGATGGAAGTGTGAAACTGAACGGTCGGGCGGCAACCATTTATATCGACGGGCGACCGACAAATCTCCCATCCGAACAAGTGGCGCAATTGCTGAGCGGCATGATGGGAGACATGATTGACCGTGTGGAACTGATTGACAATCCATCATCGCGCTACGAGGCGGGAATGAGTGCGGCCATTGTCAATATCCGCATGAAACGCGATGCATCACTCGGACTTAACGGCACGGTACAGGCCGGAGCAGGATTTACCGAAAGCGATTTCGCTTCGACCGGCGGCTTGAACCTGAACTTCCGTTCCAAAAAAGTGAATATCTTCGGGAATGCCGGATATGACAGAAAGCCCAATGAAGCGGAGCTTTTTCAAATCAGGAATTACGGTGGCGAAACACCGTTGACTTACGACCAGTATGCACAGTCACACAATGATATACCCGCCTACGCCATCCGCGCGGGAATAGACTGGTATGCCGGCCCTAAACATACTTTCGGATTTTTATTCAACAGCTTATCGTCCGAATTGAAGCTGGACCGTACCGGGCAATCATCAGTCTCCCGGCAGGGAGTCTCGAAAACAGACTCCATCATCTTTTCCGATATCCGGCAAAGGTCGCCTTACCGGACGCAGATGTATAACCTGAATTACAGGTTTGACGGCGAAAAAAGCGGTACGCTCACGGTTGACCTGGACTACGGCCTCGCCAACAGAAAAAACCGGCAAAACCTCAAAAGCAGCTATCAAAATCCCGACGGCAGCGAACTCCGTCCGCAGACCGAAATCCACGACAACGGCAGCAACAACATCAAAATCTATTCATTCAAACTGGATTATACAAAACCTCTGTCGGACAATTCCGGTCTGGAAGCAGGTTTGAAAGCAGGGCAAACAGAAACCGATAATGAAATCGTGTATGAAAATCTGATTGACGGAGCCTGGATGAATGACCCCAACCAAAGCAACCGGTTCAAATATACCGAACAGATTTCGGCTGCATACCTGACGCTTAACCACCGCTTCGGCAAATTCTCGGCCATGGCCGGCCTGCGCGCCGAATACACCTCGATGAAAGGTGAATCGCCCACAATGGATACTACTTTCACCCGTAGTTATGTCGATTGGTTTCCAAGTGCTTACATGCAATATCAAATCGCTGAAAAGCAATCGCTGAATCTGTCGTACTCCCGCAAAATCAACCGTCCGGGATTCAATCTGCTGAATCCGTTCCGGTCTTATATTGACCCTTTTACCTACACCAGCGGCAATCCGGACCTGCAACCGGAATATATCAATACGACAGCATTGCGCTACAGCATAGGCAATTATTCATTCAATCTGAGTTACAGCGCTCGAAACAATATCTTTGAACTGGATTTCATACAGGATGACGAAAGCCATACGATGGCTTATATCCAACGCAATACGGGCAAGCGGAAGCAACTGTCGCTGGGCATCAATGCGCCTTTTCAGGTTGCAAAATGGTACAGTTTAAGTCTCTATGCCGAACCCGGTTTCATGATAGTGGATACCCGCAACAGCGGCGAACGGTTCAGGAAAAACTATTTTTCGGCTTATGCCGGTCTGTTTCACAATCTTACCTTTTCACCGACTTTCAGGGCAACCGTGCAAATGTCTTGGATAAAACCGACTTATTACGGAATTATTAAAGTGGAAGATATATGGTACATGAATGCCCAGATAGAAAAGACTTTTTTCGATCAGCGGCTGGGATTGTCCCTGTCAGCCAACGACATATTCAGCACGATGTGGAATACGGTCGGAAGCATGAAGATCGCAAACATCAATCAATCCGTCAGAGAAAACACGAACCTGCGCCAGGTGTTGCTCACCTTGCGCTACAGTTTCGGTTCGCAGCAAATTCGCGGGGCACGCAGTCGCAGTGTCGGTATCGAGGAGGAGATGGGACGGGCAAGATAGACATCTCTTATTCTTAATTCAAAAGCAGAATAGAATTTGTTAGAAAAATTAATAAATTAAAAAACTCAGATATATGAAATTACATTTTTATCAGATAGTACTTTTAACTCTTTCAATGGGTTGGCTTTCCTGTACAGATGAATTAGACAACCATACAGACGAAACGGATGTATCTCAACAAGAAAAATTTCAACCGACAAAGACGGACAAACCCGGATGCCGTGCTGTTGAGGCCGCGAATTTTTCTTTTTTTTGCCACTAATGGCACGAATGGGCACGAATTTTACAAACGCTTTCATTTCATTTTTCATGGGTGAAAAGACTACCGGCACTTCAATAATACAAATCAAACGAACAATTTATGATATGGCAGATTTAACTTTTTCACCCATACGCTTGGATATTCAATAATTTCATGTATTTTTGCATTCGGAATTAAAATATTGCGGTAATGAAGAATATTGGAAAAGTAATAAACGTCGATATCGAAATTTTAGGTGGGACACCGGTTTTTTGTGGGACACGAGTACCTGTAAAAAATCTTTTCGACTACCTTGAAACAGGCGAAACAGTTGATGATTTCTTGCGGGATTTCGACAGCGTAAAATCATATCAGGCAATACATGTGTTAGAAATGTCCAAAAAATTATTTGAAACATCCTCTGCTATTCCTGTATGAAATTATTGCTTGACGAATGTGTCACTAAAAAATTGAAATCTCATTTGAGCGGTTTTGAAGTTTATACCGTATATGAGATGGAATGGTCGGGAGTTAAAAATGGAGAATTGATGTCCTTATGTGTTGCCAATCAGTTCGATATTATATTAACTATCGACAAAAATATGATTCATCAGCAAAATCTTGAGAAATTTCCAATAGCAATAGTAGTTTTCAACTCCATAACAAGCAAATTAGAAGAGTTGATACTTTTTATCCCTTCATTCTTAAATCAGATTCAGCATTTCAAAAAACACAAAGCTTATATCATTGAAAAAACTGACTGATGATAATCGTTCGCCTTGTAAGTTCAACTTACAAATGCTACTTTTCCCGGGATAATTATTGATTCTTTATTGATACGCTTGGATATTCAATAATTTCATGTATTTTTGCATGCTGAAGTGTAAACTTGCTCAATCTTGCGTTATGGATGTATTGGAAATATCAAGCAGAGAATTTAAAAACAGACAAACCG
>JAITMM010000056.1 GCA_031277335.1 Tannerella sp.
AGAACGCGTATCGTTTGATATAGAGATGATTCGCGAGTTGGGGCATTGTTCAGGGATTGAAAATTATTCGCGCTATTTCGATGGGCGGCAAGCCGGCGACCGTCCTTATTGCCTGCTCGACTATTTTCCCGACGACTTCCTGCTGGTGGTGGATGAGAGCCATGTGACTGTGCCACAGGTGCGTGCCATGTATGGAGGCGACCGGTCGCGCAAGGAGACGCTCGTGGAGTACGGCTTCCGGTTGCCGGCTGCCAAGGACAATCGCCCGATCACGTTCGACGAGTTTGAATCGCTGACGCCAAACGTCATTTATGTAAGCGCCACGCCTGCTGATTTTGAACTGGCCAAATGTGAAGGAATCGTTGTGGATCAGGTTATTAGGCCGACAGGTCTGCTGGATCCGCAGATTGACGTCCGCCCCAGCTTGAATCAGATTGACGACCTGATGGAAGAAATAGCGCAGCGCTCGGCCGTTGGCGAGCGGGTGCTCGTGACAACGCTGACCAAGCGCATGGCAGAGGAACTGACGGCCTACCTGGAACGGATGGACGTGCGTTGCAACTATATCCATAGCGATGTGGATACGCTTGAACGTGTGAAGATTATGGACGACCTGCGCAAAGGGACGTATGATGTATTGGTGGGAGTCAACCTGTTACGCGAAGGATTGGACCTGCCCGAAGTCTCGCTTGTGGCTATTCTGGATGCCGACAAGGAGGGGTTCCTCCGTTCGCACCGTTCACTGACGCAGACAGCCGGCCGTGCTGCACGCAATGTCAACGGGAAAGTGATTTTCTATGCCGACAAGATTACGGAAAGCATGCGGCTGACTATCAACGAGACAGATCGCAGGCGTGCGAAACAGCTGGCATATAACGACAAACATGGCATCACCCCGCAGCAGATTGTCAAAAATACCATATCTTTGCTGGGAGAAAAGAAGCCCGAAACGGTAGAGGAATATGCATATATCGAGCAGACTCCAGGCATTGTAGCTGATCCTGTCGCACAATATATGAGCCGTCCTCAACTGGAAAAGGCCATCGAACGCACGAAAAAACTGATGCAGGAAGCAGCCAAAAAAATGGAGTTCCTCGAGGCTGCCCAGTACAGGGACGAGATGCTGAAATTACAGGATATGTTGGAAGGAAAAGTGTGATATAAAATTTTAAATATTGATATTCTATGGTTTATAATTCTCATTGCGGTACTGACCCGCAATCATCTCAACAAAAACGTCATTGCGGGCTTGACAGGCAATCCCCTGTTTTAATATTACTCCTATTCCTGTTTGCCTTCCTCACATCAGCCTCCATCCAGGCACAAGACATCGAGTATACAACCGCTGACCGGCAAATCTTCGACCGTTACCTGCAAACGATGATGGACAGTAAACATCTTGAATTAAACCAATTAATCATCGAAACGGCACAGTTTTTTATGGGAACGCCTTATGTCGCTTCGACATTGGAAAAAGAACCGGAACATATAGTCATCAACTTACGCGAACTTGACTGTACGACGCTTGTAGAGAATGTCTTAGCCCTGTCGCGAACAGTCAAGTCCGCTACCCCGTCATTTGAGACATTTTGCGCCGAACTTCAACGCTTGCGCTACCGTGACGGCGTGATAAAAGACTATACCGACCGGCTGCATTATTTTACCGACTGGATCTATGAAAACAGCCGTAAAAATTTGGTCAATGACATGACTCAAACGATTGGTGGAGAGCCATATCCATTAAATCTTTCTTTCATGTCGACCCACCCGGACAGCTACGCACCCTTGAGGACAAACTCCGCACGAATTGAGGAGATTGCGCGCAAGGAAAAGGAAATATCCGCCCGTCAAACGTATGGGTTGATTCCAAAAGCACAGATTGAGGCATGTGGCGCGGGCATGAAGGATGGAGACATTGTCTGCTTTGTGACATCGATAGCAGGTTTGGACGTCTCGCATGTCGCCTTGATTTACCGGAATGACGGCAAAGTTGGTTTCATTCACGCTTCCTCCGTAGTCAATAAGGTGATTATCGAGCCTTTATCGCTATCGGAGTATGTGAGCGGGCGAAAAAGCACAACCGGCGTGATGATAGTCAGGCCGTTGGAAGAATAAACGGTATCGACAATAAGATACCTGCATTTTATAAAGAAATTTTAGATTAAAATCATTAATAATCATATAATTACATAAAACTTACAACTATGAAACAGTTACGTTTACTTTATTTGGAGGAATGTCCTTACTGCAAAGAAGCATTTGCATTTATCGATCAGCTTAAACAGGAAGATGACAGATACAAAGATATTGAAATAGAGACAATTGAAGAATCAGTTCATCCAGAACTTATCGTAAAGTATAACTTTTACTATTACTACGTGCCGACCATCTATATGGATGACGTCAAAATGCACGAAGGCATCATTACAAAAGAAGATGTCAAACGGATTTTTGACAAAGCGCTGGAGGAATAATAGCACTAACCATATAAGACAACTTCTCGGACTTGCGTCATTCAATGGTAATGGCGTAGATATTTGTTGTTTTTTTTGTTTTATTGAAAATTTATGACTAAATTTGCATCGTTTTTACTAAATTTTATATCATAAATTTATGAGTAGTGTCGTATTCCCCGATAAACTGTTTAAAATGAAAATTAAACTGATAGTGTTAATTATCAGTTCTATAATGTGTCTAACTACTTCTTGTTCGGAACAGAATGATGATCCGGATGTAGACCCGCCATTACCTCCTCCGATTGATCAACCGTCAGGAGGAAAAGATGCAGGATTGTATGTGGGAATTGTCGGATTTAATGATAATTTGACGACAAAAAATATAAGTTTATTGAAAAATGAGACTCAATCCCAGTTTAATTCTTTTGTTGACGGATTGCAGACTAAATCGGGAACAGTATTGTATTATTCTGTGGATAAGGCTATTGATATGTTACGTGAAGCAGAGCTACCCAACGATTTAGTAAATGTCTCGATAATAACCTTTACGGATGGACTTGATCAGGGCTCTTTGGCGTTTAATGCCGGTTACGAAACAAAAGCTGCTTACCGCGATGCTTTGCATAATCGCATTGTAAATACAAAGATAGCAAATGTCAATCTTTCAGCTTATTCAATTGGAATGAAAGGAACTGACGTTTCAAATAACGATGAATTTCAGGGAAATCTTACCGGTCTTGCAAGTAGTAGCTCAAACAGGTTTGAAGTTAAAGATATGGAAGAAGTAAATGTTAGATTCAGAGATATTGCAGCATCATTATACACTGAAACTAATCATTTTACAGTAAAAGTAAAAATCCCTATACAGGAAAATGGAGCTAAAATACGCATCACTTTAGATAATATTACAGATCCCACAAAAACGAATCTTAGTATAGAAGGAACTTTTGATTTAGCTACAAAATCGTTAAAAAATATCATATATCTTGGGTTAAGCAGCGGTAGCGGAACATCGGTGACAGGTGTCACTGAAGGTGTCTTCGTTACTTTTTCCTTTACCAATGTGATAAATGAGTCTAAAGAGGTTATCCCTATGGATTATGTCAAATTGTGGGTTTACGAATCTTCGCGTTGGCAAATCAATTCCGAGTTTAGCAAAGAAGGAAACACCGAAACAGTTTCAGAACAGAAAAGCGCAATGATAATGCTTGTAATGGATTGCAGTAGTTCATTAGGTAGTGATTTTGGCAACATAAAAACTGCTGCGAAGAATTTTATAGATGTACTATTGGAAGGCAGTGCCTCTTCAAATCTCGGCTCAAGCGTATTAATCAACGGAATACGATGGGCAACAAGTAATGTTGACGTTCCCGGCTTTTTTGCCACAAGACCCGAAGATGCAGGTAAATTTTATCAATGGAACAGACCTGTTGGTTGGGCTACAACAGGTGAAGTTGCAAATTGGAACAGTGCTCAAGTTGCCGGTTCAAGTTGGGCCGATGCTAATGATCCTTGTCCTCCGGGATGGCGCGTACCTAAAGAGTCGGAGCTTCAAAAACTGTTGGCGGCTACAAATAGTTGGACAACAAGAAATGGCGTCTACGGTAGAATTTTCGGAAACGCTCCTAATCAAATTTTCTTGCCGGCATCAGGCCAACGCTCCGGAAGCACAGGCACGCTCGAATTGTCAGGGTCGTTTGGTTATTATTGGAGTAGTACGCCTTATGATGTTCTTTCGAGAGTTTACTGCTTGAGATTCAACTTTTTAAATGTAGATATACTATACAATAATTTTTTCCGTACTAATGGGTATAGTGTTCGTTGTGTTGCAAAAGATTGAAAATAGAGTGATTCAGGCGGGATTCGAACCCACGACCCACAGCTTAGAAGGCTGTTGCTCTATCCAACTGAGCTACTGAACCTTAATTGAAAATGCAAACACAATTCTTCGTGAATGCGGCTGCAAAGGTAGTGCAAGTTGAGAGAAGAACAAAATAAGCAAGCTAATTTTTTACTCCGAAACGTAGTCTATCGTGAATTTTACTATGCCTTGGATAAATAAGGGATTGCGGATCAAGTACACAATGACGTTTGAAAAACTTTAGTCATGTCGAAATTCTTTGACTTTTGCGATAGCTTATCATCTGCATTAATAATGAGGTGATTATTAAAATTATCCCCGCATAAAATGCGGCGTTTAACTCTTTAGCTTCTCCCAAAAGGAGCATGGCTAAAACAATACTGTATACAGGTTCGAGGTTGTACGTAAGGTTGAAAGTGAAGGCTGATATTTTCTTGAGCGATTGGATTTGTAGAATGTATAAGACGACCGTACAAAAGAAAGCAAACAGGAATAAATAAAAGAAATCAAGCGGCGCCGGAATGATGGATTTCGCAGGAAAGTATACTGTGTAAAAGGGCATTAAAAAGCTGACAAATAATAAGCCGCCAATCATCTCGTAGAGCAATACGGTCGTGGTTGGACGATTGGCACTCACACGTTTATTGACGATCGTGAATAATGCCGCAAGCGCCGAAGACACGATACCCAACGCAATCCCCAGACGGTAACGCATGTCAAACGAAAAAATTAGCAATACTCCGCAAAGAGAGAGCAGGCTCAGCAGTATTTCACGGCTTGAAATCTTACTGCGATAAATCATCGGCTCCAAAATGGCAGTAAAAAAACCAACCGAAGAAAAGCAAACTACTCCTATTGAGACATTTGACGCTTTAATGCTTCCGTAAAAGAACAGCCAGTGAAAAGCCAATATGGCGCCCGTACCGGCAAGATGGAAAAAATCACGCAGCGATACTCTGCGGATTTTTTGCTGAATAGCCAGAAAAATGGCCGTCAAAATAACGGTAAATATCAAGCGATACCACACTAACAAGCCTTCATTCAGGCTGATAACCTTACCGAAAAGTCCCGTGCAACCTGCCAGCAAGACTGAAATATGCAGCTTCCAAAAAGCCTGTTTCATACATTTACATTGAGAAAACGGCTGTGAAAGTATTGTTTTTTCAGTAAACACAGTCATACGAGAGGCATAAAAATGAGATAAATAAGGTTTTTGCAGCCAAAGACACCGAAATTTGACGGATAAACATTACTTTTGTGATGTTTTTTTAACAGCAGGTGAAGGTGAATTTCGAACTTTTTATTGCACGGAAAGTCCATTTCAGCAAAACAGCCGGAGAACGTCAGGTGACGCCTCCTGCCGTCCGTTTAGCGATGATAGGCATTGCTTTAGGGCTGGCAACCATGATATTATCCGTGGCAATTATTATCGGATTCAAAAAAGAAGTGTGGAATAAGGTCATCGGCTTTGGCGCTCATATTCAGATTACTAACTTCGACAGCAATTCATCGTACGAGACAACCCCGATCATAGTCAGCGATACACTTTTGAAGGAGTTGCAGACTTTTCCCGGCATCCGCCATGTGGAAAAATTTGCCACCAAACCGGGAATTATCAAAACAGATGTTGATTTTCAGGGTATTGTATTAAAAGGTGTCGACGAACAGTTCGACTGGACATTTTTTAAGGAAAACTTGAGAGAAGGCGATACTTTTATAGTAACTCCCGATTCTGTTTCAACAAAAGTGGTGTTATCCAAGTATATAGCTGACCTGCTTTCGTTAAAATGCGGAGATTCGTTTTTGTCCTATTTTGTACAGGGAGTGGATGATGTCCGTCCGCGCCGATTTACAATATGCGGGATTTACGAGACAGGTTTTGATTATGATAAGGTTTTCGTTTATGCCGATATCAAGCAAGTTCGCCGCCTCAATGGCTGGGACGATGAGAGCGTCAGCGGACTGGAGTTGATGGTGGATGACTTTGAACATTTGGATCAAATTTCTGAACAGCTTTATTTTCACATGATTAACAAGCAGGATAGAATGGGAAATACATTTTATACCCGCTCAATCAAAGAATTAAACCTGATGATATTCAACTGGCTTGGTGTCCTGGATATCAATGTGTTGATTATCCTGATCCTTGTCATGGCAGTTTCAGGCTTTACCATGATTTCGGGATTGCTGATCATTATCATCGAACGCATTCAGATGATAGGTATTTTAAAGGCATTAGGGCAGGAAAACAAGAGTATTCGTTCGGTTTTTCTGTATATTTCATTCTTTTTGATAGGAAAAGGGATGATTTGGGGCAATGTTATTGGGCTGATTATCTGTTTTATACAGGCTCAATTCCGTTTGATAAAGCTAAATCCGACCGACTATTATATCGATGCCGTACCGATTGATTTGAGTTTTACCAACTGGCTATTAATTAATTTAGGTGCTTTAACTATTTCACTGTTAATGATGTTGATGCCTTCTTACCTGATTACCAGAATCAATCCGGCGCGTTCAATCCGGTTTGAATAAAAAAATCAAGCGCCAACAAAATTTGTAAGTGCTTGATTTTCAGATAGAGCGGCAGACGAGACTCGAACTCGCGACCCTCAGCTTGGGAAGCTAATGCTCTACCGACTGAGCTACTACCGCATGCGTCAATGGGTGGGCAAAGGTAGAAAATATTTGTTAATATCTTGTTTTTATAAGATAAAAATTTTACTTTTGGCATTTGATTGAGTGATTGAAAAAAATCTCGTATATATATTAATGTATAAGGAATCAGTTTTCCGAAAGGGAGATAGATTGCAGGTAAAGGATTAAATTAAAGCGTTTTGGAAAAGTTGACATTGATCAAGGTAGGAGGGAAGATTGTCGAGGAAGAAGACAGGTTGAATCGTTTATTGGTTGATTTTTCGCAAGTTGAAGGCTACAAGATACTTGTGCACGGAGGGGGTGCATTGGCAACAAAGGTTGCATCTCAATTAGGTATTGAAAGTCAGATGATTGAAGGCAGACGGATCACGGATGCCGACACATTGAAAGTTGTCACGATGGTTTATGCCGGATGGGTGGGGAAAATGATTGTAGCCAGGCTTCAAGCGTTGGGAATCAATGCCGTAGGATTGTCGGGAGCCGATATGAACGTGATACGCTCGGTCAAACGTCCGGTAGGGGAGATAGATTATGGATTTGTGGGAGACGTGGTTGAGGTGGATGCCGACCGTTTGGCTATGCTTTTGAAACAGGATATTGTCCCGGTTATGGCGCCCCTGACACATGATAAACATGGTAATTTATTGAATACCAACGCAGACACTATTGCGGCAGAAACGGCTATCTCCTTGGCGCAATTATTTGAAACGACATTGGTCTATTGCTTTGAGAAAAACGGTGTGTTAAGGGATGAATCCGATGAAGCGAGCGTGATTCCGGTCATCGACCGCGAAATATTTCTTCAATACAAAAATCAGGGAATAATCAGCGGAGGAATGATCCCTAAATTAGAAAATGCTTTTCATGCAATAGATCAGGGAGTTAAGCAAGTCATAATCACAAAGGCTTCGGCAATTGACGGTCATCACGGAACTGTCATCCGACATAAGGAATAATATTCATTTGGAAAATAAAGATTTAATATTGAGCGAATTAAACAACAGTCAACGTGATGCTGTTGTTTATTGTGACGGGCCGTCGCTTGTAGTAGCAGGCGCCGGTTCGGGAAAGACGCGCGTATTAACCTACAAGATAGCTTATTTACTTGAAAAAGGCTTTCCTCCTTATCATATCCTTGCGCTTACGTTCACCAACAAGGCAGCACGCGAGATGAAAACCAGGATTGCCGCCTTGACGAACGAGGAGGTGGTGCAACAGTTATGGATGGGAACGTTTCATTCGATTTTTTACCGTATCCTTCGATATGAAGCCGAACGCATCGGCTATCGATCCGACTTCACCATCTATGATTCTACAGACTCTAAAAATCTGATACGCAGTATTATAAAGGAGTTGCAATTGGATGATAAGGTATATCAACCCAAGATTATTCAGGGACGCATCTCTATGGTGAAAAATTCTCTTATCACAGCTGCCTCCTATGAAAAAAGGAGAGAATTGATAGAGAGTGATAAAAGATATAAAATCCCTCTATTCAGTAAGATATATCAACTTTACCAGATGCGTTGCATTCAAGCCGGCGTCATGGATTTCGACGAATTGCTGCTGCAAACCAATATCCTGTTTCGCGACAATCCCGACATTTTGGAGAAATATCGCAATAAATTCAGGTATGTACTTGTTGATGAATATCAAGATACAAATTTTGCTCAGCATTTGATAGTAAGCCGTTTATGTGAAAACCACCGTCGGATTTGCGTCGTGGGTGATGACGCACAGAGCATTTACTCTTTTCGTGGAGCCAATATAGACAATATGCTGCGTTTCAAGGACAATTATCCTGAGGCACAGATATTTAAGCTGGAACAAAATTATCGTTCGACTCAAAATATCGTCAATGCAGCCAACAGTCTGATTCGCAAGAATAAAGGTCAAATTCCCAAAACCGTCTTTTCTGAAAATGCAACAGGACACAAGGTCAGGGTGATCCCTGCCTGGTCGGATTATGAGGAGGGTTTCCTGATTTCATCGCATGTGCTGGATGTGCGGATGGAGGAACGGTGTGATTATTCGGATTTTGCCGTCCTCTACCGCACCAATGCCCAATCGCGTATCATAGAAGAGGCTTTGCGGAAGAAGAATATTCCTTACAAAGTATATGGCGGTCAGTCATTTTACCAAAGAAAAGAGGTCAAGGACATTATCGCCTATTTTCGTGTTGTCGTCAATCCGCATGACGAAGAGGCGCTTAAAAGGATTATCAACATCCCGGCACGCGGAATCGGAGAAACTACGATTCAAAAACTGGTTGCCGCCGCAACGATCCATCAATTAAGCATCTGGCAGATATTGAGCGATCCGCTTGCTTATTCCGTTCCGGTCAATGCCGGAACTCTCCATAAACTCATGGATTTTCGCAAGATAATTAACGATTTCATCGCTGACAACATGCAGTTGTCGGCCGAAGAAATGGCAAAAGAAATTATCACTCAAAGTGGAATTGCCTCATCATTATTTGAAGACCGCACCATGGAAGGGATTAGTAGACAGGAGAATATGCAGGAAGTCCTGAAGGCCGTATCGGAATTTTGTTCCATCAAGCGGAGCGAAGGCGCCGAACAAGTCTCGCTGTCTGATTTCTTGATTGAGGTGGCGTTGATTACCGACCAGGACGAAAAACAGGACGACAGCCCTAATAGAGTGACACTGATGACAGTACATTCGGCCAAGGGACTTGAGTTCGATCATGTGCTTATTGCCGGATTGGAAGAAAACCTGTTTCCATCGTCGATGTCCATGGATAATCCGAACGCCATCGAGGAAGAGAGAAGGCTGCTGTATGTGGCCATCACAAGGGCTAAACGCAGGTGCGTAATCACTTATTCCAAAAGCCGTTATCGCAACGGACAAAGCAATACGTGCGTACCCAGCAGGTTTTTAATGGATATAGACTCAACCTATCTGAATCAATCTGAATCATCGTATGCTTCGACACAAATCGCCCCGAAAAATGAGTATCAACGCAATTTTCCGTCTTCGTATGAAGAATCCGCTATGCCTTTTTATGAGAAAAGGACACGCGATGAAGCTGGTGTATCTCCACGTCTGAAACGAATTGAACGGTCTGAAAATGAGGAAAATAATAAAGTGCAAACGCTTAATGGCTTTCATGTGGGTGACAACGTATTGCATAAATTGTTTGGGAAAGGCGTCATTGTTTCGCTCGAAGGCGAAGGTGGCAATGCAAAAGCCGAAATCAAGTTTGAGCATCTTGACAAAAAGGTGTTAATCCTGAAATACGCAAAACTGACAATTCAAAAAAAGTAAAGAATTATGGATATAAATACGATTCCATCGCCATGTTATGTGATGCAAGAGGAATTGCTGCGAAAGAATCTCTCGTTGATTAAAGATGTAAAAGAGCGGGCAGGCGTAGAAATCATTCTCGCGTTGAAAGCCTTTGCAATCTGGAAGGCATTCCCCATCATTAGAGAGTATATCCCTTATGCTACAGCAAGTTCCATACATGAAGCAAGGCTTGTGCATGAAGAGATGGGCAGTCCGGCGCACACGTATTCACCGGTCTATACCGACCCGGATTTCCCGATAATCTTGAAATATAGCAGTCATGTGACATTCAACTCATTGCAGCAATTTGAACATTTTTATCCCATGGTAAAACACGATGGAATCAGGGTTTCGTGCGGTTTACGGATTAATCCCGAGTTTTCACCGGTGGAAACGGCTTTATATAATCCCTGCATGCCCGGCTCGCGGCTTGGCATCACAAGCGATAAACCGGGAGACAACTTACCGGAAGGTGTAGAAGGTCTTCATTTTCACGTGCTTTGCGAATCGTCTTCGTATGATTTGGAAAAGCTGCTTCAAGTTGTTGATTCGAAATTCGGCCATCTGTTCGGGCAAATCAAATGGCTCAATATGGGCGGTGGACACCTGATGACGCGTGAAGATTATGATACCGAACATCTTATAAAACTACTACAATCATTCAAACAAAAGTATCCCCATCTGAAATTGATCCTTGAACCGGGCAGCGCTTTCACTTGGCAGACAGGATTTTTACTGACAACGGTTGTTGATATAGTTGAGAATAAAGGTATTAAGACAGCCATTATAGATGCATCATTCACCTGCCACATGCCCGATTGCCTGGAGATGCCTTACAAACCTGCGATCCGCAATGCAACCGATGCAATACCCGGTAAACCGACCTATAGAATAGGCGGAAGTAGCTGTCTTAGTGGTGATTATATAGGAGACTGGTCATTTGAAAAACCGTTGCAAATAGGTGATAAACTGATATTTGAAGACATGATCCATTACACGATGGTCAAAACGACCATGTTTAACGGCATATCCCATCCGTCAATCGCCTTATGGACTACCTCCGATGAAATCGTCATTTATAGAAATTTCACTTTTGAAGATTATAAAAGCAGAATGTGTTGATGGATTCGTTATTTTGTTGTAATTTAGCGGCGTTTTTCAAACATACATTAAATATATATGAGCTTATTCGGTTTTTTTAACAAGGAGAAAAAGGAGACGTTGGACAAGGGACTGTCCAAGACGAAAGAGAGCGTTTTTTCGAAATTGACCCGCGCCATTATCGGCAAGAGCAAAGTGGATGATACTGTGCTCGATGAGTTGGAGGAGATCCTGATCACTTCCGATGTCGGCGTGGAGACGACATTGAAAATCATCTCGCGCATCGAAAAAAGGGCATCTTCGGAAAAATACGTTTCCACCGGAGAGCTGACGGCGATTTTGCGTGAAGAAATCGCAGCCTTGCTGACTGAAAACAAGACCGAAGACTTGGATGACTTTACACTGCCTGCCGATAAGAAGCCTTATGTGATTATGGTCGTGGGAGTCAATGGAGTAGGGAAGACGACGACGATCGGCAAGCTGGCCTATCAGTTTAAGAAAAACGGACTGAAAGTTTTTCTCGGCGCTGCCGATACGTTTCGTGCGGCGGCTGTGGAGCAGTTGGTGATATGGAGCGAGCGCATCGGGGTGACGATTGTGAAGCAAAATATGGGCTCCGACCCGGCTTCGGTTGCTTACGACACGCTTCAATCTGCTAAAGCAAACAATGCCGATGTCGTGATTATCGACACCGCCGGGCGGCTTCATAATAAAGTCAACCTAATGAATGAGTTGACAAAAATCAAGAATGTCATGAAAAAAATCATTCCCGATGCGCCGCATGAGATTTTGCTGGTCTTAGATGGTTCCACCGGGCAGAACGCCTTTGAACAGGCGAAACAATTTACAGCCGCAACAGAAGTAAATGCCCTGGCTGTCACAAAATTAGATGGAACGGCCAAAGGCGGTGTCGTTATCGGTATTTCGGATCATTTTCATATTCCGGTCAAATACATCGGATTGGGAGAGGGCATGGAAGACTTGCAAGTGTTCAACAAAAAGGCGTTTGTGGATTCGCTGTTTGGAGATAATTAACGGATAATCTATTGATAGTATGAATAATAATCAGATTCGCTTCGTTTGGAAAAACACAGCGTCATTCACTGAAAGCAAGGTATGAGAAAAAACAAGATTGATATCATTACGCTTGGCTGTTCCAAGAATTTAGTGGATTCGGAGTTGTTAATGCGTCAGTTTCAGTTGAATGGATATAACGTAGCCTTCGATTCCGACAAAGTTGACGGAGAAATTGTCGTAGTCAACACATGTGCTTTTATCGGTGATGCCCAGGAAGAATCCATCAATATGATCGTGGCGTTGGAGGAAGAAAAAAAGAAGGGACGCATCGGCCAATTGTATGTCATGGGCTGCTTGCCTGAACGGTTTGAAAATGAGATGCGACAGGAATTGCCGCTGGTGGACAAATTTTACGGCAAATTCAACTGGAAAAATATCATTGCCGACCTGGGAAAATCATATTACCGCGAACACGCCGACGAACGTCTCCTGACAACGCCGCCGCATTATGCTTACCTTAAAATTTCCGAAGGTTGCAACAGGACTTGCGCTTTTTGTGCCATTCCGCTGAGCACGGGCAAGCACCGTTCGCGTCCGATGGAAGAAATTCTGTCGGAAGTACGCTACTTGACCGCCTTGGGTGTCAGGGAGTTTCAGTTGGTCGCGCAGGATTTGACCTATTACGGAATGGATACGCAGCAACAGGCAGCTCTGCCTGAACTGATTGAACGAATAGCTGATATTCAGGGAGTTGACTGGATTAGACTGCATTATGCCTATCCGGCTCATTTCCCTTTCGATTTGCTCCGTGTCATCCGCGAACGCGAAAATGTATGCAAATACCTCGATATCGCCCTCCAGCATATCAGCGACCCGGTGTTGAAAAACATGAAAAGACACGTGAACCGGCACGATACGGTTGAACTGATCGAGCGCATCCGCCGCGAAATACCAGGTATCCATCTGCGTACAACG
Source organism: Tannerella sp. (assembly GCA_031277335.1). GTDB lineage: Bacteria > Bacteroidota > Bacteroidia > Bacteroidales > Tannerellaceae > Tannerella. The sequence goes on from JAITMM010000056.1 coordinate 13,378, forward strand.
ATGATGGTGGGTTTTCCCGGCGAAACGGAAGCCGACTTTGAAACGCTGCTCCGGTTCGTCTCCGAAATGCGTTTTGAGCGTTTGGGCGCTTTTGCCTACAGCCACGAATCCGGCACCTATGCTTTTCAACATCTCCCGGATGACGTTCCCGATGAAATCAAACAGGAGCGTTTAGACCGTCTGATGCAGGTGCAGGGAAAGATATCGATGGAATCAAATTCAAAAAAAGTGGGACAAATCCTCCGGACAATCATCGATCGCGAAGAAGACGGTTTTTACGTCGGCCGAACCGAATTTGATTCGCCGGAAGTTGATCATGAAGTATTGATTACAAAGGAGATACAATTAAATCCAGGTCAGTTTTATCATGTAAAAATTGATGATGCCGAAGCCTTCGAGTTGTTCGGAAAAGTCATAAATCAATAAAAAAAACGTAAAAAAATTTGTATAAGTCAAATAAATAGCTGATATTCGCAGCGTTCTATAAGGTAACATAGTATGAAAGAAGTAGATTTTATTACGGAATTATCTGTGCGTTTGAACTGGGAGAAACAGGATGTGGAAAGCATGCTTGTATCTTTAGGTGATTTAATGGGAGAAAAACTTTCCCAGTACGATACGATTTTGTTAAATGGTTTGGGGCAATTTGAGGCACGAAAGAAAGCCGATAGAAAATCATCAATTAACGGGAAACTATACTTGATTCCTCCAAAATTAGTAGCGGTTTTCAGACCGACCGGCAACTTGAAAAATTTTATTAAAACATTAGACGGCAATGAATAACAAGTTAATAAATAGTCAAATCGCCGAGTTACTCTCTGCAAGTACGAATAAACCTGTTGCTGCTATCGAACAATTTTTGGCAGAATTTTCGTCCATTGTCAATGGTGGTATAACTAACGATCAAATCGTAAAAATCAGAGGTATCGGCACCTTCAAGGTGACGATGGTCAAAGAACGGGTGAGCGTTCATGTCATCACAGGCGAGCGAATCATCATTCCACCTCATCACAAAATATCTTTTTTGCCGGAAAATAAACTGAAAGAGTTGATTAATAAACCTTTCGCTGCTTACGAGACCATGGAAATCCAAGAAGATGAAAATGGAATAAAGAGGATAACAATGAATGAAGAGCAGGATAGTGAAATACAGCAAATTCCCAATTCAACGCAACAGGAATCTGAAGAAGATGATGATATAACTACCTCAACAATAGACGAAAATACACCATTATTTCTACCTACGCCTCTACCCGCACCTCCTCCGGTTCCAATACAAGTAACGGAACCTCAATCTCTGACGGTGCCGGAATACGAAGAGGAACAGCCTCCACCTCCACCTTTATTACCACCTCCGCTTCCGCCGACACCTCCACCTACGGTTACTATAGAAGAACAGCCTGCGAGTTCGTCAAGCAATGTTTCGCATCATTCACGTTCTCATTCACATAGTCACTCAAGAAAGAAGAAAAAAACTAAACAATCATCGATGAAAGCGCTTTGGATAATCCTGTTTATCTTGATTTTTATCTTGATAGCAGGAGCCGTATGGTATTTCTTCTTTTTCACCCGGACTTGGGATGATTATGCTTCAAAATTAGGCAGCAGAATAAAAGACGGCGAGGAAACAGTCATTATTGCCGATTCCACCGATACAAAACAGTCTATTTCAGTCGCCGACACAATGATCAATACGCAAACCGACCAAACCGATTCAACGCAAGTAGCTGCTGCCGATTCATTACTGTCAGGCGATTCAGTCTCAAATGCAACAACGACAGGACAATCAACGCCATTCGGACAATCAACAACTTCGCAATCAGCTCAATCGGGACAATCAACAACTCCGGCTCAAGAACGACCTATAGCTTCGTCTCAGCAGCAAACTACATCGCAACAGACTGCAACGACACGGCAAGAACAATCAAAACCGCCATCCACTTCGACTCAATCGCAAACCTCCGGACAAAATCAGTCGCAGAAAACCGGACAGGAGAGCCCTAATACATCGTCCCGGCAAACATCTACCACTCGGCAGACGACGACGCAACCCTCAACTTCAACTTCGCAACAACGTTCTACGCCCTCAACAACAAGCAATAAGGTGTTGGCAAGAATCAAGATGCAACCGGGAGATCGTCTCACGTTGCTGGCAGAGAAATATTATGGCCTTAAAGTATTCTGGGTCTATATATACGAGTACAATAAAGTCACGATAGGTTCAGACCCGAATCGCATCCGCACTAACATGGAGATTCTTATACCCGCCAAAGAAGTATACGGTATAGATGCCACCAGCAATGCTTCAATCGACAAAGCAACTGAAATCCAGCGTCGTCTCGTGACAGGAGGTAACTGATGTAGAAAAATTTAATTATACAGTTTACACACCTTTAGGTTTTCAAAGACCTGTTGAATTTTATTCTCCTGTATATGAAACAATTGAATCAAAGCAATCCACAACTCCGGATTATCGCACCACCATCTTCTGGAAACCCGATATAGTCATTTCAACCGGGAATGATGAAGCATCATTTGAGTTTTACACTTCAGATTTTCCATCGACATATTCCATTGTGCTTGAAGGTCTTACTTCTGACGGTAAGATAATCAGGTAGGTTGAGAAGATTAGAGTGGAATAAAATCAAAGTATATACGAATACACATTTTATATTGCGTTTTTGCAATGTAATGATTGTTTTTCCACGAATAATTCATATATTTGCGACCTTTTAAAAAGTATTTTGGAAAATATATGAAAATTAGCATAATAGGAGCAGGAAGCATAGGGAGTGCATTATGCACGGGATTATTGCGCGAAGGAAGCAGCCGTCCGGCTGATATCACATTGACGGACGTAGTAGAAGATTTTTTGGAGCCATTTGCAGTTCAAGGTGTTATGACGATGCATGACAATATCGCCGCAGTAAAGGATGCTGATATTATTATACTTTGTATCAAGCCATTGCATGCTGCTAAGATTATTGAGGATATTAAACCGTCGTTAAAAGCCGAGGCATTACTTGTATCATTTGTTGCAGGATTATCGTTAGAAAAACTATCGAGGTTGGCAGGGAAAAGAGCGTTATTCAGAGTGATTCCCAACACTGCTATTGCTATCTGTCAATCGATGTCATGTATAGTGCCGTCGGAAAATGCCACAACAGAGCAGAAAGATACTATCCTTCAATTATTTTCGCGAGTGGGTAAAGCAATTCTTATTGAAGAGTCGTTGATGGATGCCGCAACTGTTATTGCTTCCTGTGGGACAGCATTTGCCTTACGCTACCTGCGAGCTGCGATGAACGCTGCAGTGGAGATAGGACTCCATCCATCTGTCGCCGGGACAGTGATTGCTCAGACAATGCTGGGCGCTGCGTTGTTAGTAGCTGAAACAGGTAATCATCCCGAAGCCGAAATAGATAAAGTGACTACTCCTGAAGGCATTACAATCAAAGGATTAGCAGAAATGGAACGCGCAGGGTTCAGCTTAGCAGTGATGCAAGGGATTTATACGGCAAATGATAAATTAAAGATGTAATTCATAAATATAAAAATAATTTATAAATAGTTATGTTTATTTAACGGTGAAAATTGCTCAAAATCATCTAAACATACTAATTTTGCGTCTTGAAAACATAAAAAAAATATAACAATATAATATTAAATCTATGAATCAAACAGTAGATATCAGAGAGTTAAATGAACGGATAGAGCAAAACAGCTCGTTCGTGAACATGATTACTATGGGCATGCATCAGGTAATCGTCGGACAAAAACGTTTGATAGAATCTTTGTTGATTGGGCTGCTTTCCGATGGACATATTTTGTTAGAAGGAGTTCCCGGATTAGCTAAGACGTTGGCTATAAAATCATTAGCTTCTTTAATCGATGCCAAGTATAGTCGGATTCAGTTTACGCCTGATTTACTGCCTGCCGACGTCATTGGAACGATGGTGTACAGTCAAAAGAATGAAGAGTTTATTGTGAAACATGGCCCTATTTTCGCCAATTTCGTATTAGCCGATGAAATCAACCGCGCTCCTGCCAAGGTGCAGAGCGCATTGCTTGAAGCTATGCAGGAACGCCAGGTGACAATAGGTGAAACTACTCACAAATTGCCTAAACCATTTCTTGTCATGGCCACTCAAAACCCTATCGAACAGGAAGGTACGTATACATTGCCTGAAGCGCAGGTAGACCGTTTCATGCTGAAAGTGGTGATCAATTACCCCAATCGTGAGGAAGAAAAACAGGTGATTAGGCAAAATATTTCAGGTGAAACGATCAACCTGACACCTGTAATTGATTCCAACAGCATCATTGAAGCACGAAAAATAGTCCGTGATGTCTATTTGGATGAGAAAATAGAGCGCTACATTATCGATATCGTCTTTGCCACACGTTTTCCGGGTGAATATAATCTGGCTAACTTGAACAATATGATTGCATTTGCTGCTTCTCCACGTGCGTCGATTAACCTTGCGCTGGCATCTCGAGCTTATGCATTTATCAAACGCAGGGGATACGTGATACCGGAGGATGTACGTGCCGTGTGCCATGACGTAATGCGTCATCGTATAGGCTTAAGCTATGAAGCTGAGGCAAATAACCTCACTTCGGATGAGATTGTGAGCGAGATATTGAATAAGATTGAGGTACCTTAAAAAAAGGTTCAAAGTTCAAGGTTCAAAGTTCAAGGTTAAGGTTCAAAAAATGAGTTAATCAGTTATTTGAAAATGGAAACGAGTGAGTTGTTGAAGAAAGTTCGTCAGATAGAAATAAAGACACGTGGATTGTCGCGGAATGTATTTGCCGGACAATATCATACTGCTTTTAAAGGTAGAGGGATGGCATTCAGCGAAGTACGAGAATATCAATATGGAGATGATATCAGGGATATTGACTGGAATGTGACCGCCCGGTATGTGCGTCCCTACGTGAAAGTATTTGAAGAAGAACGCGAACTGACTGTCATGTTGCTGATCGATGTATCAGGCAGCAAAGATTTCGGATCTGTAACACAACTTAAAAAAGACGTCACGACCGAAATAGCAGCCACCTTAGCATATTCAGCAATCCAAAACAACGATAAAATCGGCTTAATTTTCTTTTCAGATAAAATTGAAAAATTCATTCCTCCTCAAAAAGGGAAAAAACATATATTATATGTCATCCGTGAACTGATTGATTTTCAGCCTGATGATAAAAAAACAAATATAAGTCAAGCATTACAATACCTGACAGGCGCCATCAAAAAACGTTGTACGGCTTTCTTAATCTCTGATTTCATCGATAAAAGTAGTTATCAAGATGCACTGACTATAGCCAACCGAAAACACGACGTCGTAGCCATTCAGGTATATGACCGCCGAGAAACAGCATTACCCGATGTCGGTCTGATGAAAATAAAAGATGCGGAAACAGGTGTAGAACAATGGATTGACTGTTCGTCGAAACGTGTACGCGAAATATATAGGAAATGGTGGGACAAGCGTCAGGAAGAAATGTACAAAGCATTCACAAAATGTGGAGTAGATTCTGTAAATATAACGACCGAAGATGACTATGTAAAATCACTGTTAACTCTTTTTGCCAAACGAAATTGAAGTAAGTAAATGAGACTTAATAGATTGAAATCTTTATATATCGTGCCCGTGTTACTGATATGGGGAGTGATGTTACATGCCCAATCCACGCTTATAGATGCCAAGATAGATAATCCTGATATATTAATCGGTGAACAAACAACTGTTAAACTGACTATTACGACAGATGTTGGCAAGTTGGTATATTGGCCTATCCCGGCAGATACGTTGATGACAGGTGTAGAGGTATTAATGATCTCAAAACCCGATTCCACCGTGATTGATAATAACCGTTTAATGATTCAACAGGATGTTCTTATCACTTCTTTTGATGAACAACTTTATCTACTTCCGCCATTTAAGGTGATTGATGCTTCTGATACGACATATTCCAATCAAATTGCTTTGAAGGTTTCGACAGTAGAAGTAAATGTCGATGCCCCGGAGGAATTTTACGATATTAAGGATATTTGGAAACCTCCGTTTGTGTTGGCTGATTATTATCCTATAATCTTTGGTATCCTGCTGACACTCTTTATAATATGCGTTATAGGATATATCATTCAGCGAATGAGAAATAGAAAACCGGTAACGGCTCATAATTTGAATGACGACCCGAAATTGCCTCCTCATGAATTGGCTATTAGAGAGTTGAATGAAATTAAGATTCAAAAATTATGGCAACAGGGACGCAATAAAGAATATTATACTCAAATCACAGATACGTTGCGTCGTTATATATTTAGACGCTTCGGTATCAATGCAATGGAGATGACTTCGTACGAGATATTAGACTTGATAACACGTGAAAGCGATGCCAAGTCTGTATATGACACACTGAAACAAATCCTCCAATTGGCTGATTTGGTTAAGTTTGCTAAATGGCGTCCGTTACCCGACGAAAATGATTTGAGTATGGCTTACGCTTATTTATTTGTAAATCAGACAAAAATAGATGAGCCGGAGAAAGCTGACGGGGAAAATTCAAATTCAGATGAAGATAAACCGACAGATTTATAGAATGTTAATATTTAAAAAGTGATTATTTAATGGTATTTGCGAATCCGACATATTTGTATTTATTATTGTTACTCATTCCGCTGATAGGGTGGTATGTCTGGAAGATGCGTAAGATGCAGGCAAGTATGCAAATATCTACTTCACAGGCCTTTGCCGGCAAGAAGTCGACTTTCAAAGTATATTTGCGCCATTTGCCTTTTGCATTGAGAACGGCTGCGATTGCATTCCTGATTATAGTTTTAGCCAGACCACAGTCTACGAACAGCTGGCAAAATGTTAATGCAGAAGGTATTGATATAATGATGGTTATGGATGTCTCGACAAGTATGCTGGCGCAGGATTTTCAACCGAACCGACTTGAAGCTGCCAAGAATGTGGCCGCAGCATTCATCAATGGCAGGCCGAATGATAACATAGGATTGGTCGTTTTTGCAGGCGAGAGTTTCACCCAATGTCCGCTTACGACAGACCATACCGTCTTGCTGAATCTTTTTAAAGACATCTATTGCGGCATGATCGAAGACAGGACGGCCATAGGATTAGGTTTAGCCAACGCAATCAGTCGGTTAAAGGACAGTCAATCCATTTCCAAGGTGATAATCTTACTGACGGACGGCGTAAATAACACCGGTGAAATCGCACCTGTCACTGCCGCCGAGATAGCTCAGGCTTTCGGCATAAGAGTATATACTATAGGCGTAGGTACCCAAGGCGAAGCACCATATCCGGTGCAAACGCCTTCCGGAACGCGCTATATCAATCAGCCGGTCGAAATTGACGAACAGGTATTGCAGCAAATGGCAGGTATTACAGGAGGTCAGTATTATAGAGCTACAAATAATTCAAGTTTGGGTGAAATCTATAAGGAAATCGACCAGTTGGAAAAAACAAAAATCAGCGTTCAGGAGTACAGCAAAAAACAGGAGGAATACAGGAATATAGCCTTGATAGTCTTTGCATTGCTTCTGATAGAGTTTTTATTGAGATACACCGTATTGAAGCGGATACCATAAAATAATAACTGAGTAACTGAATAATAGCTTGAACATTGAACTTTGAACATTAAACATTGAACTTTGAACATTAAACATTGAACATTGAACTTTAAACATTGAATAAAAATTAATCTTATGTTTCGTTTTGCAAATCCTGAATATTTATACTTACTGTTTGTTCTTCCGGTGCTGATAGCCATCTATATATATGCTGTTATTGCACGAAGAAAAGCAATAAAAAAATACGGCAATCCTGATTTATTGGCGCAATTAATGCCTGAAGTATCTGTCAAACGGCTGAATACGAAGTATTGGATCTTTATTGCCGCCATTTCGATACTTGTCTTTGTAATTGCCGGGCCGCAATTCGGTTCAAAGTTGGAAACAGTTAAGAGACAAGGAGTTGAAATTATGGTATGCCTGGATGTCTCCAATTCAATGATGTCTGAAGATGTCTCTCCCAATAGATTGGAAAGAGCTAAGAACATGCTTTCCCGCATGACGGATAGTTTCACTGACGACAAAGTAGGATTGATTGTCTTTGCCGGAGACGCTTTCACCCAGTTGCCGATCACTGCTGACTACATCTCGGCCAAAATGTTTCTATCGTCTATCAATCCTTCAATGGTTTCGACGCAGGGAACAGCAATCGGAGCAGCTATCACCTTGGCAATGCGTTCATTTACTCCAAATGAATCATCGAGTAAGACTATTCTGATTATTACCGACGGTGAGAATCACGAGGGCGATGCCATCAAAGCAGCTGTGGCTGCCGCAGAGAAAAATGTGAAAATCAACGTCGTAAGCATTGGAACACCTCAAGGAGCTCCAATCCCCGTTAGCGGAGGAAGTAACTACTTGAAAGATAAAGAAGGAAATGTAGTAGTGACACAATTGAACGAGCAGATGTGTCAGGAAATTGCAGCCGCCGGAAAAGGTATCTACGTGCGAGCCGATAATACAAATTCTGCGTTGCGAACGCTTCAAAATGAGATAGATAAAATGGATAAAGCGGAATTGGACGGTAAGATTTATTCGGAGTTCGACGAACAATTTCACACTTTGGCATGGATTGTGTTGGCATTGCTATTGATTGAACTGTTGATGCTGGAACGCAAAAACAGAATTTTCCGTAAAGTAAAATTATTTTCATAAGAAATGAAAACTATTAAGATTCAGATAATTATTGTAATAATTGCAGGACTTCTTTTTGCGGCAGACATAACTGCGCAGAAAGCTGAACGAGCACGTATACGCGAAGGCAACAAACTTTATCAAAAGGAGCAATTTACCGAAGCCGAAATAGCTTATCGAAAAAGCATTGAAGTCAATCCACGCTCATTTGAAGGAACTTACGACCTTGGCAATGCATTGTATAAGCAACAGAAATACCCCGAAGCAGCCGAGCAATATCAAACTTTAGCTGCTCAAAGCGAACGGATTGTAGCAGATAATCCCGATAATATAAGTCGCTTGGCGCAAGTATTTCATAATCTGGGAAATATAAGCATGCAAAGCAAAGAATACGGCAAGAGCGTCGAAGCATATAAGCAATCGTTGCGCTTGAATCCGGCTGACGATGAAACACGTTATAACCTCGCTTTAGCTCAAAAACTCCTTCAAAACCAGCAGCAGGAGCAAAATCAAGACCAAAAGAAAGATGAGCAACAAGAACAACAGCAAGAGCAGCAAAATCAGGAACAGCAACCGCCTCAACAAGATGAACAACAGCAGGAACAACAACCTGAAGAAATGAGCCGCGAAAATGCTGAACAAATTTTGGATACTTTCCTCGAAGACGAAAAGGAAACGCAGGAAAAAGTGAAGCAACAGCAAGAGAAACAGCGTGAACGCAGAAGGACGGATAAAGAATGGTGATTTCAAGAAACTATCAATAATGCAAGTTATAAATCGACATAATCGGAAATGAGACAGATAATCAAATTGTTATTAACATTGATATTAGTTTTGGCAGTAAAGCAATCAATGGCGCAAGATGTGACGTTCAGAGCATCGGCTCCCGAATCTGTTGTGATGGGCGAACAATTCCGATTGGTATTTACGGTCAATTCAGAAGGGAGAGACCTCCGTGCGCCCGACCTGAGCGAGTTTGAAGTTTTAATGGGACCGCAGACTTCAACAAGTTGGAGCACGCAAA
>JAITMM010000081.1 GCA_031277335.1 Tannerella sp.
CAGCCGAAAACTGAATGCATCGAACGGGCAGATGCTGCTGATCTGTTATGGACGTCCCGTGACGGAAAGAGATTTGTATACACAACAAAATACGCTGGGAAATGTGTTTCGCGATAACCGCCAATATATGATGTGTTTGCTTTATGGCAATGATTTGGAGATTTATCCGGATGGGACATATACCGGTAAACTTCAGATAGCGCCCGTCAATTCGCAGCATACGTTCGAGCAATTGAACAATGTATTGCCGCTCGAATACGTGCCGGAGGAACTGGTTGCCGGGGAAATGGAAAACATGACAGCCTCAGTGCTTGACAGCATCTCCAAACATCTTGAAAGCCAGATGGAAATATATCCTCAGGAAAAATTACACCTTCATACCGACCGTGATTTATACGTTCCGGGCGAAAAGATATGGTTCAAGGCGTATCTTGCCGATGCGGCTACAGGTCAAACGGCGATGCGAAGCCGATATGTGTATGTCGAACTGATCAGCCCGACGGATTCGCTTGTCAGCCGCGTGATGATCAGACCGGACGAAAACGGTCTGTTTCACGGATATCTTTTTCTTTCGGATGTCGTTCCCGAAGACGTTTATACGCTTCGTGCGTATACGCAATATATGTGTAATATTGGGGATGATTATTTTTTTAAAAAGAACGTACGGATAGGGAATATTGGTAGCTCACGTTTGCCAGTTCCCGCTTTTCAGAAGGGAAGCGATGGGAATGGAAGCAGTCGGGAGGCGCGCACAGGCGTAAGTGAAACGCATGCCCAAGATGATTATGATGTTTCGTTTTTCCCGGAAGGCGGTAATCCGGTGGAAGGCGTCGAGTGCAAGATCGCTTTTAAAGCGCTGAATAGCAACGGGACATCGGCCTATATCACCGGCAGAATCATCGATTTGGACGGTGCTGAAATCACGTCGGTACAGACCCTTCATGCCGGTATGGGTATTTTCAGCTTCAAGCCTGAGCGTGGGAAAGCCTATTTTCTGCATTGCATTGATGCAGATGGTGTTGAGAAACGATTCGAACTTCCCCGAGCCAACTTTTATGCACGTGCTCTGACAGTCGACAGAAGAAGCGGCGCCTTTACCGTTTCCGTCAACAGGAATCCGCTCAGTCCCGATGTTCCGGGCTACCTGCTGGCGCATTGCAGGGGTAAGGTAGTTTATTTCGACATGTGGGATAAAGACGACAATTCCGTTGATTTTTTTCAAAGAGAATTACCTACTGGTATCATCCATTTTCTTTTGCTTGACAGTCAGTTGACTCCGCTCAGCGAGCGGCTGGTATTCAACAGAAATCACGAGGATGATGTCACGGTTGATTTTCATACTGATAAGACGGACTATGGCAAGCGTGAAAAAATAATTGCCTCCCTGTCACTTGCAGATGTGGATGAAAATATTTTGGAAGGCAACCTGTCTGTCGCCGTCACGGACGATGCGGACGTGGCTGTCGATTCGACAGTGACTATCCTGTCAACCATGCTGTTATCGTCCGAACTGAAAGGCTACATTGAAAACCCGTCCTGGTATTTACAGGATACGTCCGAATCGGAAACGGCCTTAGACTGCCTGATGCTGACGCATGGATGGAACAGGTACCACATCCCTGATGTCGTAAAGGGTGATGTCGAAACACCACGGATTCCTTACCAGACCGGCCAGCAGATATCAGGTTCGGTTCAGCGTTCAGGACTGTTTGGCCGCACCGGCGCCGTCGTAAACAGCGAAGTCGTCGTTATGCTGCAGGATGGCAGTTACGGAAATACGCTGACAGATACGGACGGCAGATTTCTGTTTCATGACTTCGAGTATCCCGACAGTACGACTTTCTTCTTTCAGTCTTCAAGTAACCGGGGCGGCAACCGGTTTGAAATAAGGACGGATGAAGTGTTATTTCCTGCGCCCGTCCACGCGCCTTTCACGGTAGCAACACAAAACGGTTTTGACATGCTGTCTGCATCCGGTCGTCAAAACGCCTTTATCACAAAAGCCGGGCAGCGCGCCAGATTTGATGAAGACATGTGGTCTATTTACCTTGGCGAAGTGGAAGTTACGGCCCGTCGCAGGCCGCAGGAAGAACCGCGCCGGCAGTTTTGGGCCAATGAACTTTCTGACGCGACGATCAGACGCGAACAGATCGAAAAATTGGCATTTTCCAGCGTAAAGGACTATCTCAAGATGATATCGGGTGTAACCGTTTCGCCGGATGGAGTCATCAATATCAGGGCGGCTATGAATCTTGAAGGAGAATTACTTCAGCCACTGATACTTATTGACGGCATTATGATGTCATCCGAAGACTTGGATGATCTGTCGTATGTAAATGTAGAAAGTATTGATGTATTCAAAGGCACCGGCACCTCTGCATTCGGTGTCCGTGGCGCCAACGGAGTGATAAGTGTAACAACAAAAAGAGGTAGTAAAACGGAAGCACCCTATCCTGCGATGATAAATTTCTTATCATATACTCCATTGGGTTATCAAAAACCGGTAGAATTTTATTCGCCGTCATACGACACCCCGGAAGCCAAAAACTCCACTATTCCCGATTTGCGCACAACAATCTTCTGGAAACCCGCCCTTATAGTCTCCGGCGACGGCCGGGCATCTTTTGAATTTTACTCATCCGATTTCCCAACAACGTATTCAATTGTCATCGAGGGTTTAACCACAGACGGAAAAATCATCAGATACGTAAAAAAGATAAAATAAGTAAAGATGCAGAAAAACTCAAATTCTTCTTATATTTTTTTGCAGTTATCTAATTTATTTTTGTTATCTTTGCCCATGTTGTTACACATTCTTAATTAAACAGTCGAACTTATGGCAATGATAGATGTATTGAAGTATGACGGCCCTAACAATGTGCTGGTCTGGAAATGGCGTCCGCGAAATGACGGCAAGCGTCGGGAGGAATTGCGTTTGGGTACGCAATTGGTTGTCAATCAATCGCAACAAGCTGTATTTGTTAGAGGCGGGCAAATAGCAGACGTGTTTGATCCGGGGACACATACGCTTTCCACTCTCAACCTACCCGTATTGTCGGGACTGATAGGCATTCCATTTGGTGGGCGAAGTCCGTTCAAGGCTGAAATATACTATTTTAACAAGGCTGTGGCGATGGATAATAAATTCGGTTTACTCCCTTTCAATATGATGGAGCCGAATTTCCGTGTGCCCGTCCCAGTCACTTCGCGCGGCAGTTTTGCAGTCAAAGTGGCTGATGTACAGACTTTTTTAAGACAAATTATCGGTACCGTATCCGATTTTGAAGCCATCACGCTCAAACAATATTTCAGAGGTATAATCACTGAAAACGTCAAAACGGCTATTGTGAAAATATCACGCGAGCAAAACCTCAATCCGCTTGAATTGGAGGCCATTGTAATGGATGTTTCCGACGCCATAAGAGGTATATTGTCCGAAACGCTTGCCAAATACGGTCTTCATTTGGAAATGTTTAATATTGAAGCTATTCC
>JAITMM010000090.1 GCA_031277335.1 Tannerella sp.
AATTAAAGTGCATATATCAAATACACTAAAAAACTTGCATAAAGAGCTGAAAAATGAAAAACAACACACTAATACCTCAGTTCGTTATATCTCTTATTTACAAATACTTACTGAAACAAGTTTACTGAGCTAACGATAACTGAATACTTACTCCATAGTTTGAATTTGAAGTGGGGAAAGAATTGCTCGACACCAACGGTTGATTCATCTGCAAATCATAGAAAGCTCTTAACGTCACAGCTTTGCTAAAGGCATAATCGGCTGAAAACTGGATAGTCTTCGCAAGTGCGCCTTGCGTCATTTGCGTATATCCGTCTTCAATCTTGCGAATCAAGGACTGATTGACTCGGTTGGAAAAGTCTAATCTGACAGTAAGATCATTGCTGAAACCTTCTTTTTTCTTCAACTTCAACACCTTATTAAAGTCTGCATATTTGTAACCAATGCTCACGGTAAAATCATTTGAAAACATTTCTACAATTTGATAAGAAGCAAGATTTAATGTTAGATTCCTTATTTTCTGATATTTAAGCCCTAAGGTAACATTATTGAGCAAAGTGGCGTCTACACCCAATAGCGGCATAAACTGCTCATTTATAGAAACTGATGGAATATCAAATGCAGATCCGGGAATAGGATTTCCACTAACCACATCGCGCACGAAACCAAAATTATCGCCTGCATCCACCCAGTTGAGGTATGAATTATATGAACCCACCATATATCTGCATGAATATTTATGGGTCAGTATCATCGACTTAAAGTATTTTTTTACAATGGGAATCTTGATTAATCCATCGTATGTGATGCTCCAATTTGGCAATAAACTCGAAAGCGACGGGAAAGCCGATAATCCTATCTTATTGACATCCTTACCTGTATACGCAGACAAGAATGCAGGAATCAGCACATCGGCAGCATTCTCCCTTACGCCGCCGTATCTATCGGCATTGTAAGCGCCCAGATTAGAACCTAGCAAAAATCCGGTTGTCGGATAGTTTCGACCGGCGTAGTTGCCTTCCAAACGCGAAGCAATGATAGCCCTGTTATCTAAAAACTGCTGAAAAGGCTTGGAAGCGAAGCCGTTATTGACATCGCCCGAACTTGAGAACAAGCTACTCAGACCAATCATAGTCATATTAAACTGCCCTCCATACGAAGTGGGCATGCCACTATACATAAACCTTATTTCCGTATCTCGTGAATCCAATCTGTTGGCTGTCAAGTCAATCCGTAATCCGGGCAGCGGTTCTAAATTTGCATTTATCTGTAATGTCTTGGAGCTGTTGATCATGGCCGGAAGCATATTGCCAAAAAACTCATCCTCTGCATTATCATTTTGCACAAGCATCCATTCTTTGCCTACAGCATCTTTCACAAAACTTTCTCTCACATCGCCAAATGCAAATCCCCATCCCGGCGCATTTCCGAAAGGCGAACTTGCCTGTCCAGTCCAGTCACCAATGGTCGGAAGGAATCCTGGTAGCATAGTTCCATCAGTCAGAGAATACGAAAAATTAACGCGGCGAAGCATCATCAAAAAACGAACGCTATATTCGGCGGCTTTATTGAGAAAATTTTCCGCAGGAGGCGGACCAGGGATAATAGTTACCCTAATTTTGAGTGAATCAGGTGATTGATTCAATATTCGGATACGTGCAAAGTCGAGTACTTTAAACTGTACGCGATAAGCCCTGTCGCTCGAATCTACACGGGCAGTAACCCGTAACTTCTTGGTTGCCATCCTATGAGTGATAATGACACCGGTATCAGGACTCAATGCAATAGTCTCTTCATATTTGGCATTTTGTTTTTGCAGTGGAGTCCTGCGAGCCGGAGGTTGAGCCTGTGAACTGTATTTTTGATTTATGGTCTTCAGATAGGTGCTTTTATCATATAATTTCTGCATTGTAAAGCCACCGTTAAAAGTCATTGTTCTTTGGTTTTCTATTGTATTACCGATTGTAACCTCCTGATCGACGAAAGCTCCTCGTTCCCAATTATATTTTGCATTGTAGCTAAAGTTTGCAGTGATCCAGTCAAAGATTGGAAACATCGTGAGCGGTGGTGTATAATTGACTGTAAATGTCTGATCATAAGCCAATGGTGAACCCAAGTCGGCAATACTTTTCAAAACCTCACTTTTCCATACTTGATACGCATCAGGATTCAATTGCTTATTAACCTGAACGTAAGGCTCTTCAATTCGCGCCTGCGTATGTGATTGCAAACTGATATCCAATGTATTTATAGGCCTCCATTGAACTGCAAATTCACGATCCCAATAAAATTGCTGGCTAAACGTTGGCGCCATTTTTGCAGCAGAGCCCATACCCATATTTTCCAGATTGCGTAATTGCATTTCGTAGTAGTTTCGCATCATTGACGTCTGAAAAGACAAATTTGAAGGTAGATAATTGAAGGCTAATTGCTTGAGATAACGTGTATAGCCGTTTTCTTTTTCTAATTTTGAAAAAGGCGTAAATGGCTTTACATAAGGCGTATATGAATATGCAAAACTTCCCTGATAGCGTTTAGTAGTTTCGTATTCTGTTTCAGGATTGGTTCGTTTATTTTCGCTGAATGCATATGAAACAGTGAAGTTAGTCGGATCGTACGGCATTGGTACTTTGCTTCTTACATCGACTTTCACATTATTGAAAGCTATGCTTTTAGTGATAGTCTGATCTTGCGAAAAGTGTTTTATGGAATCTTTCTCAGCAGATGTGGCAGCCATATCAAGCGCTTCTTTTAAGATAATATCCTGGTCAAGAGGGTTATACTGTGGTGATATTGTCTCTTTGGAGTAGGCATAATACAAAGGTAGATTCACTTTTGCTTTTTCAGGGAAAAACTTGCCCAACTGTATGTTAGTAGAAACTGAATATTGTGCGAAGTCATCTAAGTTACGCTCATTAACAGTCTGGTCTAATCCTCCGAAACCGACCGTTTCTATTCGACCGCTTGCATTGATAGTACCCAAATCTGATAATGCGATGTTCAACGTCCCGTTGGCAGCCCATCCTCCCCGTTCGTCAAAATCGGTGAGTCTCAACTCGTTGATCCATACTTCACCGCTTTGAATGTCTTTTGAGTTGTTACGTACTCCTATCATGATGGTTTTCACTTCTGCAATGCTTGGATTACCAATCACGCTTATTCTATTCTGTTGTTTATCAGGATCAAAGTCCGAGAAGATAGTGTTATATCCTACGCCATCCTGTCCTTGACTACGAGCACGATTACGCTGCAACTTCAAGTCCGTCAGCACTTCAAGTCTAAAATCGAGCATATTACTGACAGGCCATACGGCTTCACGTCCTGCGGCGTCATCACGATATTCGCCCGGCGGAGTCAATTCCAGCGGAACTTCATATTCATAATAATTATTTTTATAATCCGTGCCCAATCGCAGGAACACTGAGAAATCGCCATTTCTTAAGTCTGTTGCATCGTCGGCAATGGATTGTTCGGCGTGGACAAACAACTGTAGGCGTTTATAACGGCGAAAATCATAATACGTTGATTTATAAATGGCTCGTGCATCCTGAGAGCCTAAATAAGACAGTTTCAGGGAGAGTGCCTGCTCGTTTTGTTGCACAATTTGTGTTTGCGTTGGATCGATCATACGTGTTACGCCGGGTGGAAGTACGTAGTTCACAGGCTTTTTGTCTCCATTCTCTTCAATATTTATAGAAGTTACGTCCAATCGTCCTCCTGAGGTTGCTGCGTTTTGAGCTGCAAGAGCTTGAGAATACGTCCTCCATTCTCCGCGTACTAACGAGAACGTTCCAAATCGCAGAATCGTAGGTTCCTTGAAATTTGTCATAAATACTCTCATGAAACGAATTGTCTTGAAATCCTGAATATTACCTATTTTACGTGCATATTCTTTGATCGGAATTTTGAAAAGATACCAGTTGACTTCACTTTCAAGTCCATTCATTAATCTTACCGGAACGGTTCGTTTATTAATAATATAATTTTGCCCCTCTTCCATTTCAGTTGGTCGGAGAGAAACCTTGTATTCGTAGTATTTCTCTATCTCATTCAGCGTGTTATCCTGATTTAAGTCTTCCACGTCGGGTATCATTTTAGCTGAAATATCATATCGTTCAGGTGAATCGTCGGATGCCGTGGAGTTACCCTCCGTGCCATTGTAATATTTGTAGCGTTCGAGGATACCCAATTGTGCGATATCATAATCTGTCCCTCTGAAATAGTGATACTTATCCCCCGAAGGACTTTTGAATGGCGATAATCCAAGCGGGTCGTTTCTCATTTGGTTGACCGTTTCCGGTGATAGTCTTTGTTCAAGTTCGGTAAGGTAATTTGCATAAGCAGGAAATGTAGCTTCATCGCTTGCGGTCAAGCCGTTAAGTCCAATATCCTGAAATTTTCGTGCTCCTGCGGTATTGTCGAAAGCATAGACAGTGCTCTGTTGGCGAGGCACCCTACCCCATTCAGTCGTTTCAACTAATTCATTGATATTTGCAGGATTATCCTGAACCGGAAGCCCGTTTTCAAAAAATTTCTTCTCATCTTTGAGAATATCTTCCGATACATCGCCTAAGTTGAAATACAAATCGCCTCCTTCTGTGGTTTCGCGATTATTAATAAACGGATCCATCAACCAAAACTCTATGTATTCCACATTGGCCACCTCAAAATCACTCTGGTCTATTTTTCGCATCATCCCGCCCCAGCGATTTTCCGGATTCATCAACGTTCCATCAGGATTTATATTCGTGGCATCCAGGTTATAAGGGCCTCGTTCATTTGGATAATAAGCCATGTTTAGGACATAGAGCGATGTGTTTTCATTGTAGGTTAAATCCTTTTTGGGAAATAATTCGGTATAATCTATGGCACGAACATAATGGTCGGACAAATCATCGTCAGTCATGTAGGAGGGGCGTTGTGACGAATTTTTACGTGTAAAAATGCCGTCAATATAGTACCAGGCAAGTAAAGCACGATTTTTACCGTAATCAATATTGTTTACTAACGAGGCTTCGGGGAAGCGAGGTGTTTCGTTTCTGTCATTGTCTCTGTCGTCCGGCACACTTGCAAGCATCCACGGGTAGGGGTTCATCAGGTCAATAGTTGGTTGAGTTGATTCAAAGTCATCGACATACGAATGTTTACCCGTGTATTTACTTTCGTAGTGTCCTGCTATCAAATGGGCAAACTCGGCATTGAAATTGATGCTGCTGGGTTGTGTCACTTCCAAAAACGGAATTTTATCCAACATATTTGTAAGCCATTGACTTTGGGTTTTATAACTCATATTTGCACCCCATAAAGTATTTTTTATAGATTCCTGTCCAAAGGCAGTTTTCGTTGTCAGCGGCATCTCGGATAGGTGCATGATTGTAGCGCCCATGATGAAATCCTTTGAAAATTCGTAACTCATGTCAAGCCCCATCATCGTTTTTCGCTGCATGTTAAATGTCTCGCGATTTTCAAGTCTGACGCTTATAGGCGTATTGCTTGCAGTCAAACTTTCATTCAGAATCGTCACAGTACCTGATATATAATCGACTGTATAGTCCACATTTTCCTGCAATGTAGCCCCACCGGCCGTGACCACCACAGACCCGCGCGCCACATTTGTTGCCCCCAACTCAATCATATTTGAAGAGGACGCTCTATATTCTCCTCGCAGTATAAATTTATTTTTTTCAGCAATTTGTTGCGCAATCGTTTTCGTCGAATCGTATAATTCCTGAAAAACATATTTATCTGCAACTATGTCATTTCCAATAGCATTACGTAAATGAGTGCCGAACGGTTCAACAACCGGAAAAATCAACCTTCCTGTATTTGACTGAATAGTAACGCCTTCAATAAAATCGAAAAAACCATCCGCATTTGGTTCGTTGTTAGTATCCAAACGGTCTAAATTCATCACTCTCAGCAGAATCTCGTTTGCGATTCGTCCATCCGGAATGTAATTTATATAAGTTCCGATCGTATCGCTTTGAAACAGAATATTTAACCGAAACCTGTCTTTTTGCACCGAATAGGCATTCAATGAATAAATGTTTTTCATCATTAAATCCCAAAATGGCATAGAAGGCGACATTGTAGTTCCTTTTAACAGCTTGACATACAGAGATTGATTCAGATTCTGAGTTTGATCTGTCGAAAATTCTCCTACCTGGTAGACGTTGCCGTTGTAAGTATATTCGTAAGCTACGCCTAACATTTCGTCGGGTTGCAATTGCATTTGCAACGAAATATAGCCTAATTGCCTGTT
>JAITMM010000106.1 GCA_031277335.1 Tannerella sp.
GTCAGCGCCTTTCACCACGACTTGCGCACCGGCAGAAATGGTATAAGACGAAATGTCGAACGATGCGATGGCGTTATTGCGTTCAAAGTCGCCCGCTTCTACTTTTACTTTGATTTTCAAAGTTTTGGGTGTCGCGCCAAAAGATACGTTCACCGTCAAAAGAAACGCTATGGCAAGCGCTCCACGAATAATAGTTTTGTTCATTTTGAGTTTTTTTTATAATACATTTTAATTAAGTAAAGCGTGTTTGCGTCCCGTGAGGGATGCATCGCTCGGTAGAAAACATTTGCCCATTCCGCAGGGAATGCATCCTGCACACATTCATGCCTGAATGGCATAATTCGGGCGTTCGGGGCGTTGGAGCCACGAGTTGGCTTCATCGTCGTTTTTGAATCTTTCGGCTTTGGGGTCCCAGAAGAGTTTGCGTTTCAAGTGCATTGCAACTTGTTGCAACAGGCAAGCCGAGCATGAACGGTGGGCTACTTCTGCCGGTGCAATCGGTTTCTTGCGACTCTTGATGCAATCAAGCCAGTTGCGTGTATGATTTTCCGAAACATATAGATGAACCTCATCATCAGCAAGTTCACGCAAAATGTTCGGATTCGATGCGCTGATGGGGCCGCGTTCTACCGCATTGCCCGTCTCCTTAATAGGATCGCTGTCGGTCACGCGTTCGTCGCCTCGCGAAACGAAAATCCATCCGTCCGTGCCGGTAAAAAGCAATCCGTTAGGTTTCTCCTTGCTTTCTTCCATCCCTTTGACAACGACGCCGTTAGCATAGAGCATTTCCGACTGATACGGGCCGTGCACGTTCCATAATCCGGAGCCGGCAGCAGGAAAGACGGTCGAAGCCGAAATTTCTATCGGGCCTGAATATTCAGTATCCATCGCCCAATGTGCAATATCGAAATGGTGTGATCCCCAGCCTGTAATCATGCCTGCTCCAAACTGCTCGCAACGCAACCATCCCGGGCGGTCGAAGTCCGGTTTGCCGTCTTTTCCCTGAGGATGAACGCGATCTAAAGTATAAGGTACATAAGGAGTTGAGCCGAGCCATGCGTCGTAATTCAGATTTGCCGGAATGGGCATCGTATTGGGATTGCCGCCGGGAGGGTCGCCGGGAAGGCGCACTTCGATCGTTTTCAACTGACCGATGCGTCCGCTTCGCACAAACTCGCAGGCTTGGCGGAATTGTTTGGATGAGCGTTGCTGGCTGCCGATTTGCAGGATTCGCCCCGTAGCATTTATGGCGTTGCTCATCAGACGGCCATCGTGAATAGTCAGTGAGGCCGGTTTTTCCATGTAAATGTCTTTGCCTGCCCACGCGGTATCAATGGCCAGACGCGAATGTTGATGGTCGGGAGTGGCTATAAGCACGGCGTCAATCTCTTTGTCGGCAAGCAGTTCGCGATAGTCGCCATACATTTTCACTCCTGTGTGAGGAGTATTGAGAAAACGCTCTGTGGATTGCTCGGTGTAGGTTTTGGCATCGGCAAGTCGGATTGAATCGAGGTCGCAAACGGCTATTATTCTGGTATCTGCATTACGCATGATACTGCTCATTACGCCGCGTCCCTGACGTCCGCAGCCTATCACTCCGACGTTGATGCGGTTGCTCGGTGCCTCGGCGCCAAACACAGACGAGGGCACGATGAGCGGAGCAGCAAATACGCCGGCAGTCCCGACAGCCGCAGTTTTTAGGAATCTCCTGCGAGATACGTAATTATTATTTCCCATCTTATTGAATATTAAATTATTAAATGTTATTCATTTTTGTATTTTTCATATTGCAAGGCAATGTTTGCCGACCGATGATCGCCGGCGTGCACCAATACGCGATACCGGAGAGTTATTTTTTCGCCTTTTGACAAGCTGATATCTTGGTCGTTGGGCGGCCAATACATAGGCGTGGGCGACATAAAGCCGTAGTCTCGCGTAAACCAGGGCGCAGGATATCCTTCGTTTGAAGGATGTTGCATGATAGCTATACCTTCCATGGAATCAGCACGTTTGCCATAGAAATCAATCCATGCTGACTTTTTGCCGAACGTAGCCTGTTCGCCTTGCGCTCCTTCGGCATTAATCATTACACCACCATTTAATACGCTGATATCAAAAGCAGTGCGTACGCTGAACAGGGAATGGTTCGTTTTCTCAATCACTACATCCATCAGAGTTTCGACGGTAATGTCAAAATCTATCTGCCACAAGTCTTTAGAAGGCGCTGTGATAATGATTTTGCGCGTATCGCGAACGGGTGATTCGGCGTCGGGGCGTAGCCATTCACATTCATCGGTTATTACAACGCGATCGCCTTGTTCGACGATTTTGGCGCCTTTTGAGATAATTTGCCCGCGTTCAAGGCCTTCCTGCCAATAATTGCCTCCGTTCACGCGATCGCATCCGAAGAATAGCGAGCTGTGATGAGGGTATTCGCCATTACGCATTGACGTGACACTGCTTCCAGTAACAGGCCCGTTGACAGGGAATAAAAACGGATATTTTTCGTCTGCCGAGGTGATATAGCTTGTGAAAAACCGGTCGCCGATAGTTACATCTATTTTTGAGCCGACTTGTACAGCATTGATTTTCATTTGCGCATACGAAAAAAACGGAGCAAAAATCACGGCCCAACATAGTATGTGAATTTTTAATAGATTCATAATAAGTTATTTATATTGTTTATTTCTGAATATACTTCACGGCAGGCATTTGAACTGATACCCTTGTGCAAGAAGCCATTCGATGGCTTGCGGCAGCGCTTCTTCGATACGTCCTTTTGCCTTTAGTGAGTCGTGAAAGACTATGATTGAGCCGTTTCGCGAGTATTTTTTGACAACGTTAGTGACGCCTTGCGCAGTCATGTGAGGACTGTAATCCCGCGTGACGACGTCCCACATGATGATTTTGAATCGTCTCTTGAGGCATATAAACTGCGACGCCCTCATGTGCCCATGAGGAGGACGAAACAGTTCGCTATCAATCCATTCGGCTGCCTTCTCCACATTTTTAAGATATTTTTTTGACGAAACGCAAATTCCCTGTATATGGTTAAATGTATGATTCCCAACCTTATGACCGCGTTCTAATAACATCTTATAAATATCCGGATATTTGCGTACATTATCTCCAACGCAGAAAAAAGTTGCTTTGACGCCAAAAGAATCTAATATATCTAATACCCAAGGAGTTATTTCAGGTACAGGCCCGTCGTCAAAAGTAAGATACACACATTTGTCTTTTGTCGGGATGCGCCATTCAGCGCCCGGAAAAAATATTCGATAAAGCCGGGGAGGTTGCTCAATAAACATTTAAAGAAATTTCGCTGCTAAATTGAAAACTATTGATTCACAGGCTGTCTGCCATTTGTCATCATATATTTGCCAAACTCCTCGCGGTATTTGCTTCCAAACTCCGGATTAATCTGACTGCCCAATTGAAAGACGAGTTGCATATAATAAATATCCTGCCTAATATCCTGACTAATAGATATTTTAAGTTGCGGAGTAAGTCTGTCATACCAGCGAAGGTTGTTCATGTAGAAGTCAGCGATGCCATTGAGCAGTTGTTCGCCTTTTGCCGTTTCGCCTGCTTCGACATACGATCTGGCTATCTCCCATGCGCTCATATCTAATGGAACATTCTCAACGGGAAGCACTTGCATGGCTTTATCAAGTACGGCCACTGCTTTTTCATTTTTCCCCTCTTCAAGCAATGATGTGGCCAACGAACCGAACAAGGCTGTGCGATAGCTCTTGCACATCTTCATCACCGTCTCATCAAGATATACTCCCGGTTTGTCTACGCCGCCCCATTTGAATTTATTCATAATGTTATCATACATCACTTCAGTATCGACAGGGCGTCCACCGTCTTCTCCTTTCGTTTTTACAGGCGTAATACGGTAGGCCAGACCTACTTTCTGGAAATAATTATCTAACCTGACAAACTGACTCGGATCGACAGTGATGGCAAAATACATCGGTCGTTTCCAATTGTTTGTGTATAACATGTCGAGAATGGTGATGGATTCTTTCGGTAAATATTGTTTGCCGCTTAAATCAATAACCATCTCCTTGACCAATCTCGCCGAATCATCATTACTTATTGCATTATTCATCATTACGGCAGTCGAATCGACCTGAAAAATCAATTTTTCTGAAGGAATGTTATCCATTGACGGTTGACCCTGAATCACTTTCGTCCTTGGGTCGTCACTCCGAACCCATTGTAAACCTTGTCCCAACTCCACCTGCGGATATCTATTAGATACCATAATAATATCTCGAGTCCCCTGCGCATATTGATTCTTTGTCCACGTGATTGGCAACGGGTCGGAATTATAAGCCTGCCGCTTCATCTGATCGGTATACCAGTCTGTCTGTAAGTAACTTGTATTGCAGACACGTACATCGGTGCGGATGCCTTCGACCTCTTGCGCATACCATAGCGGGAATGTATCGTTGTCGCCATTTGTAAAGAGGATGGCATTTTCCTCACACGAATTCAGGTAGTTAGCACCAAAATCACGCGCTACGGTACGCCCCGATCGGTCATGGTCGTCCCACGTCTGCGAAACCATCTGTATCGGTACAAGCAAGCATATCACAGCAGCCGCAGCAGCAGCCACAGTATCAGGTGCTTTGAGGTATTTTTTCAATAAGTCTGCCACTATAGCCACACCCATCCCGATCCATATACAATATGCATAAAAAGAACCTGCGTAAGCATAATCGCGTTCGCGCGGCTGCAACGGAGGTTGATTAAGGTATAGTACGATGGCTATTCCCGTCATAAAGAATAGGAAA
This sequence comes from Tannerella sp., assembly GCA_031277335.1. Classification (GTDB taxonomy): domain Bacteria; phylum Bacteroidota; class Bacteroidia; order Bacteroidales; family Tannerellaceae; genus Tannerella. The sequence goes on from JAITMM010000106.1 coordinate 4,809, forward strand.
AACGTAATCCAAAAACTCTGAAGACCTTTTTTGTTGCTGAATATCTGATAAAAAATACCAAGAAATCCCAACAGCAAAGGCAACATATAGAATGTATTATGTCCTTTATTTTCTGCTATATCATAAGGCATATTGTCCTGAGGCCCAAACCATAGGGCGTCGATAAACTTGATGCCCGTGATGGCATTGCCGTTCAGTATATCGCCATTGCCCTGTAAATCGTTCTGGCGACCTGAGAAGTTCCAAAGGAAATAACGCCAGTACATCCAGTTCAGCTGATACGAAAAGAAGAAACGTATATTTTCCGCAAACGTAGGAATCACAGCGCTTGCAGCCTGTCCGGCGCGTCTGAAACGAACAGTTTCGCCTTTGATGCCGGCCCATCGTTTATATTCTTCAATGTGCTGAGGTATTTCGCTATACATGCGCGGGAAAAGCATCATCGTCTCATTGACATATTTAGGCGTTGAGACATAGTCTGTTATAAAATATTTGTCTTTTTGACCGGGCTCATCTTTTAGCACACGCTTCCAAATGGGAGCGCCTTTGTTAGTTGCCGTCTTCCAATATTGCCCTTCATACTGATAATATTCTCGCTCAGAAGCATAAGTCTGTCCGCGAAACAACGGAACGGCGCCATACTGGTCGCGAGCCAGATAAGACCGCAACGTGAAAATATCACTCGGAGCATTTTGATTCATAGGCGTATCGGCTGTGGCGCGTATTAAAATCAGCGCATAAGTGGAATAGCCGATGACGATCACCATCAAAGAGACAAGTATAGTATTAAGCGTACGTATATTTATAATGTTCAACACGGATTTGAAGAAGAACATGAAAATGACAAGTGCGGCAAGCAGCAGCCCGCCAATAATGTATCCGTCACCGATAAAAGGAATTCCTATCAAGGTGACTGAAAGGATAAAAGCTATTTTCATGCGCACTTCATGTATTTCGTCGCGCATGGTTTCCCAAATTGCCCAGCCCAAAACGGCTGCTATAACGACTACGTAAGCATAAACGCCTGTGTTATAAGGCATTCCCAATACATTTACAAACAGAAGTTCAAATAATCCGCATACCTCCACAAGTCCTTGAACGATGCCGTACATCATGGCGCCGACAATCACAAACGAGACAATCAGGGCAGTGATAGTGCCTTTCGTCGTAGGATTAGGGAATTTTTTGTAGTAATAGACCAATACGATGGCAGGAATTGTCAGCAAGTTCAAAAGGTGGACACCGATGCTCAACCCCATGAAATAGGCTATCAGGACAATCCATCGGTCGGCATGAGGATGGTCGGCCACGTCTTCCCATTTCAATATAAGCCAGAAAACCACCGCCGTAAACAGCGATGAGAAAGCATAAACCTCGCCTTCGACGGCGCTGAACCAAAACGTATCACTAAACGTATAAGCCAGCGCTCCGACCAAACCGCATCCCATGATGGTAATCAGTTGGCCAAGAGTCATTTCCTGCTGACTGCCATGTATGATAATGCGTCGTGCCAAGTGGGTGATGCTCCAGAATAAAAACAAGATGGTCAGAGCACTAAACAATGACGACATGCTGTTTACCATCATTGCGACCATCGACGGATCACCTGCTAACTGAGTGAAAATATTTCCTACCAGCATGAAAAAAGGCGCTCCGGGCGGATGCCCCACCTGCAACTTGTAAGCTGTCGTAATAAACTCGCCACAGTCCCAAAAGCTGGCTGTCGGCTCCATGGTCGAAAGGTATGTAAATGCAGCAATCAAAAAGGCAAACCATCCTAAGACGTTGTTTACTAACTTATATTGTTTCATAAAAACAGAGTTTAGTGTATGAAGTAATGACGTTAAAAATTCGGTGCAAAAGTATAAAAAGTATTACAGAAAAACGAGGAATGGTATATAATATTGTAATTATCTGCAATGCCGGTTCTTTTTTAACCTCCGTTCATCGCAAATCAGCGCTTTCAATCTATAAAGTACGCAAAGCTATGTTTTTTCAGGAAACAAAAAAATTACGTAATAAACCGATTGGCCGAATTTGAAGATATGGCTAACTATTTGTACCTTTGCCGAAAAAATGCGCATGACGGCATCGGAATTAGGAAAAGTAATAGCAGGGGGAGAAGGCGTTTCCGTTGAGTTTAAGGAGGCGAAGGAAAAAGTGCCTGCATCGTTTTACGAGACTGTTGTCAGTTTTGCGAATACGAATGGCGGTGTTATTCTTTTAGGCGTTGATGATGAGGGCAATGTAACAGGTGTTCAACCCGGCGATAAGGTGAAATTTCTCAAAAACATCGTTACTGCGATTAATTCACCCGACAAAATCAATCCGGTACTATACCTGAATCCTGTGGCGCTGGAATATGCCGGTCAGACAGTTATCGCAGTTCAAGTCCCTGCGAGTTCGCAGGTACATAACCATGCCGGACGGATTTATATCCGCGAATACGAAGTGGACATCGACATTACTGCCAATCAGCATAAAATAAGGGGGTTATTCCTCAAAAAAGGAACAATTTACACGGAAACCCATATCTATCCCTATCTGAAAATGTCGGATTTGGACGAAACGCTTTTCGACAAAGCCCGAAATCTGATCCGAAGCAATCGTAACGACCATCCCTGGCTGACAGTTGATCATAAGCAAATGCTTCGCGAGGCGGCGTTATACCTGCACGATTACGAGCAGGGAAACGAAGGGTTGACTTTAGCGGCAGCGCTGATCTTCGGCAAAGACTTGACCATTCAAAATCTGCTCCCCGCCTACAAAGTGGAGGCGATGGTGCGTATAAAAGACAAAGACCGGTGGGACGACCGTTTGACATTACGCACCAACCTGATAGATACATATTTGCAGCTCAAAGGATTTATAAACAGACATCTGCCTGATAAATTCTTTATGGAAGGCGACCAGCGTGTTGACCTGCGAGACAAGATTTTCAGGGAAGTAATCGGGAATATCATCATTCATCGTGAATATACCGATGCTACTGCTACCGAACTTATTATCGAAGAAGATGCCGTCAGAACGCTGAATCCTAACAATCCCCGTTTTAATGGAATAATGGATTTGGACAATTTTAATCCGCACCCCAAAAATCCCAATCTTCGCAGGTTCTTCGTAGCATTGGGTTGGGCAGACGAAATCGGGTCGGGCATCCGAAATACGAAGAAGTATCTACCGTTTTATGTCGAAAATGCAAAGCCTGTTTTTATTGACGAATCATTTTTTCGAACGGTCATTCCGCTGGTTCGCTATACGATGTCCGATTTCGCCGGCGAATGGCTTGACTGGTTAGAATTGGATGAAAAATGGTTGCCGCGATTAACGGCGTCTTTGAGCAAAATAGAGATTGACGGACAACTTCAAAAGATGAGTTGGGAGGAGCAGATTTCGTTTTTGTCACTAAGTTGGATTGAAAAAGTGACTAAGTTGTACAGAGAAAAGGGTACAAGCAGGTACAAAAAAGTGTACAAGTCAGAATATCATATAGGCACAGAATATCAGCAATATAACTTTAATGAGGGTATAAGTTCGAATGAAAAAGGGTACAAGTTGGATGAAGAAAACCGACCAAGTCCGACTGAAAAAGTGACTAAGTTACTTAATAAAAAAATAAGGTATCTCATTGCAATTATGTTAGTGATTGGCTCTCCTCTTTCAATTGAGGAACTGATGGATTTACTTGTATATAATCATAAAGGAAAATTTCGTGAAAACTACCTTAAACCATTGGAAGCCGCAGGGTTAATTACAAAAACAACACCTGACAAACCAACCGCTCCCAACCAAAAATACGTAATCACAGAGAAAGGAAAACGATTTTTAACGGGACAGGATTTTTGAACTTTTGTGGTAGATTTACAATAATTTTTTTAGGGGATGATTCAAAAATTTTGCGTATTTTTGCATCGTTTATTCATAAAAGGAATAGGATGAAAAAAATAGGTATTTATATGGGATTATGGATATTAACTATGGCGGGCTGCACAGACGGCCGGCACGCCGGTACGACAACGCCATTCGATTATAAAGTCGATAGATTCGCTGATATTGAGGTATTAAGATACCAGGTGCCGGGCTTCGAGGCGCTCACTTTGCAACAAAAACAATTGCTCTATCATTTGTCGGAAGCAGCCTTGATGGGTCGCGATATCCTCTTTGATCAGAACAATCGTTATAACTTGGCCGTAAGAAGAGCCTTGGAGGCTATATATCAAGACTATAAAGGCGATAGAGAGAACTCGGAATTTAAGGCGTTTGAGATCTATTTAAAGCGCGTATGGTTTGCCAACGGCATTCATCATCATTATGCGGAAGATAAGTTTGCGCCGGGTTTTACGGCTGATTATTTTGCAAAATGCGTTCAAAGCATTGATGCAGAGAGGTTGCCGCTACGCGAAGGACAGACGGTAGATGCGTGGCTGCAAGAGATCACGCCTGTCATTTTCCAACCCGAAGTGATGCCGAAACGCACCGTGCAAAGCGGAGATCAGGACTTGATTGCCGTATCGGCGAATAATTATTACGGTGAAGGAGTGACAATGAAGGAAGTAGAAGATTTCTATGATGCGCAAAAAGCCCCGAATGACGCACAACCAATCTCTTACGGACTCAACAGCCGACTGGTCAGGGAAGACGGCCGGCTCGTGGAAAAAGTATGGAAAGTAGGCGGACTTTATACGCAGGCAATTGAACATATTGTCGCCGAATTGGGAAAAGCCGTTCCTTTTGCTGAAAATGAAGCCCAGAAGGCCGTGATTGAGAAGCTAATAGCCTATTATCGGTCGGGCGACCTGAAAACGTTCGACGCCTATGCGATTCTATGGCTGCAGGACACGCAGTCGGATGTGGATTTTGTAAACGGATTTACAGAGACTTACGGCGACCCGCTCGGCATGAAGGCCAGTTGGGAATCGACGGTGAATTTCATCAATAAAGAGGCTACCGGGCGGACAAAAATCATCAGTGAAAACGCCCAATGGTTTGAAGACCATTCGCCTACCGACGACCGCTTCAAAAAGAAGGAAGTCAAGGGCGTGAGCGCCAAAGTCATCACCGTCACCATGTTGGGAGGCGACTGCTATCCGGCCACACCTATCGGCATCAACCTGCCCAACGCCGACTGGATACGCAAGGAATACGGCTCCAAATCAGTTACCATTGAGAACATTACGGAGGCCTACGACAAGGCGTCGCAGGGGAGCGGGATGCGTGAAGAGTTCGTATGGAGCGACGCCGAGCGCGAGCTGATGTATAAATATGGCTTTCAAACCGACAACCTGCATACCGACCTGCACGAATGTCTCGGCCACGGTTCCGGTCAAATCCTGCCGGGCGTCAGCTCCGACGCCTTGAAAGCATTCGGTTCGACACTGGAAGAAGCCCGCGCCGACCTGTTTGCCCTCTATTATCTGGCAGACCCGAAACTGGTGGAACTTGGACTTTTACCTGACAAGGATGCATATAAGGCTGAATATTACAGCTATATGATGAACGGATTGATGACGCAGTTAGTAAGGATTGAGCCGGGCAAGGATATCGAAGAGGCGCACATGCGCAACAGGCAACTGATTGCTGCGTGGGTCTATGAACATGGAAAGGCAACTTTCGCCAATCAAACGGCAAGTGCCGAACGCACAGGCAACTTAACGGAGAAAACCGAAACGGATGTCGTGGAATTTAGACAGCGCGACGGGAAAACGTATGTCGTCATCAACGACTATGACAAACTGCGCGTCCTGTTCGGCGAATTACTTGCTGAAATACAGCGTATTAAGAGTGAAGGAGACTTTCAGGCAGGCAAAAACCTCGTCGAGATGTATGGCTCGAAAGTAAATCAGCAGTTACATGCCGAAGTATTAACACGTTACGCGCAACTCAACCTCGCGCCCTACAAAGGATTCGTCAATCCCGTCATGAAAGTCGTCAAGGACAATGCGGGAGAAGTCACGGACGTTGAGCTCGACTATTCGGAAGGATATGTCCAACAAATGTTAAGATACGGAAAAAATTATTCCTTCCTGCCGACATATAATTAACATTTGAAAGAAATGTCTTATCTTTGCCATCGAAGAATAAACAAATATCACTTTTTCCCGTCTGTCGGGATGTCATGACTTTAGTCAAATGAGTGCAAACATATATGATTTAAACAAGATTCAGGAAGCATTTGCGCGTTACCTAACCGAAAAATCGCTTCGCAAATCTACTGTGCGCGATACAATTTTAAAGCATATTTGCGATATACGGGGGCATTTCGACGTGGAAATGTTGCTTGTCAGACTGGAAGAACATAATTTTCACGTCAGCCGGGCATCTATCTACAATATGATTGAATTACTGATGGATGCGGGCATGGTGGTCAGACATCAGTTCACTCCGCAGCTTGTTCAGTATGAGTTGAAGTGTGCAGCGGCCACCCACATGCATGTCGTCTGTACGTATTGCGGCGCCGTCAAGGAATGTAAAAATGACAAGCTTGCATCCGGTATCACCTCCTTCAAGATAGCCAAATTCACGCATGAGTATCATACATTATATATATACGGTATGTGTTCCAAATGCAAATTCCGGATGAATCTTCAAAGGAAATGCGAAACATGAAAAGTAAAATTTCAAGACTTAAATTTTAATTTAATAGAATAAATGAAAGTAGATGTTATCATCGGGTTACAATGGGGCGACGAAGGCAAAGGCAAGATCGTCGATGTGTTGACGCCTCAATATGATGTGATTGCCAGGTTTCAGGGAGGTCCGAATGCGGGGCATACCCTGAATTTCGGCGGCAAGAAATATATCCTCCGCTCCATCCCGTCCGGAATTTTTCAGGGCGAAAAAATAAATGTGATCGGCAACGGCGTCGTTCTCGACCCGCTCCTGTTTATGGAAGAGACGGAAGACCTCAAAAAAAGCGGACATGATATCCGTGGGCGGCTGCTGATCTCCAAAAAGGCGCACCTGATACTGCCTACGCACCGAATTATGGATGCAGCGCTCGAAGCCTCGAAAGGGAGCGGCAAGCTGGGGACGACCGGCAAGGGCATCGGGCCGGCCTATACCGACAAGGTGGGGCGCAACGGACTGCGTGTCGGCGATGTGTTTAACGGTTTTGAAGCCAAATATGCGGCAGCAAAAAGCAAGCATGAGACGATACTGAAGGCGCTGAACTACGACTATGACATCACCGAACTTGAAGCCCGCTGGATGGAAGCCATCGAATACCTCAAGACGTTTCAACTGATTGACAGCGAGCATCAAATCAATGCTTTCCTGCAAGCCGGCAAATCTGTCCTGGCCGAAGGGGCGCAAGGGACGATGCTCGATATTGATTTCGGCTCGTATCCGTTTGTAACTTCCTCAAATACAGTCTGTGCCGGATGCTGCACGGGGCTAGGCGTAGCGCCGCGGGCCATCGGCGAGGTATACGGGATTTTCAAGGCTTACTGCACGCGCGTCGGGAGCGGCCCCTTTCCGTCGGAACTGACGGACGACACGGGCAACACGATTCGCGAACGCGGCTATGAATTCGGATCGGTGACAGGGCGTCCGCGTCGCTGCGGATGGATTGATCTGGTGGCACTTAGGTATGCCATCATGCTCAATGGCGTCACCAAACTGATCATGATGAAAAGCGATGTGCTGGATTCGTTTGAAACGATAGGGGCTTGTGTGGCTTACAGGATTGACGGCGAGGAAGTGACTGATTTTCCGTTCGATATCGCCGATTCTTCTGTCGAGCCTGTCGTGGTGGAACTGCCCGGATGGCAGACCGACATGACAAAAATGCAAAGCGAAAATGAATTTCCGGAAGAATTTAATGCGTATCTGACGTTTCTGGAAGAAGAACTGGATATTCCCATTCATATTGTGTCCGTTGGGCCGGATCGAGAGCAGACGGTTATAATTAACAATGAATAATGAACAATTAACAATGAATAATTAACAATGAATAATTAACAATGAACAATTGATTTTGAATTTTTGAACATTGAACATTAAACATTGAACTTTGAACAAATATTTTTTTTATGGTACTGACATCATCAACCCTTTATTGGGTATTATTTATCGGAATAGCTTTGCTGAGCTGGATTGTTTCGGCCAGTCTGAAATCCAAGTTCGCGAAATATTCCAAGATCCCGTTGCCTTCAGGCCTGACAGGCAGGGATGTAGCCGAACGGATGCTGCACGAGAACGGCATCTTTGACGTGAAGGTCACCTCCACGCCGGGCCAACTGACCGACCATTACAACCCGGCCACAAAGACGGTCAACCTGAGCGAGCCGGTCTATATGACCAACAGCATCGCTGCCGCAGCCGTGGCAGCCCACGAATGTGGACATGCCGTGCAACATGCCAAGGCCTACGCGCCGTTGCAGTTGCGTTCCATGCTGGTACCCGTCGTCAGCTTCTCGTCCAATATCATGACATGGATATTGCTGGCAGGAATGCTGATGATCCGTACGTTTCCTACGCTGCTGTTTATCGGGATTATCCTGTTTGCCTGCACTACGCTGTTCAGTTTCATTACGTTGCCCGTCGAGATCAATGCCAGCCGGCGTGCGCTCGCTTGGCTGAGGAGTACTGGTATCACAAATTCACAGACACAGGGAATGGCCGAAAGCGCTTTGCGTTCAGCAGCTTATACGTATGTCGTCGCCGCATTAGGCTCGTTGGCAACGTTGCTGTATTACATCATGATCTTTGTGGGCGGAAGGCGTAATTAGACGTATGAAGCAAAAACCTTCCATCCCGCAGGGGACGCGCGACTTTTCACCCGAACAGATGGTGAAACGTAATTATATCTTCCGGACAGTCAGCGAGGTATTCCGTCTGCACGGCTTTCAGCAAATCGAGACGCCGGCGATGGAAAACCTGTCCACCCTGATGGGAAAATACGGTGAAGAAGGTGATAAACTGCTGTTTAAGATTCTCAATTCGGGCGACTTCCTGTCAAAAGTTTCGGACGAAGAATTGCTTGCGCGAAACACGGCCCAATTAGCCTCGCGCCTCTGTGAAAAAGGACTGCGATACGACCTGACCGTGCCGTTTGCGCGATTCGTTGTGCAGTACTTCAACGACATCACTTTCCCGTTCAAACGTTTTCAGATTCAGCCTGTTTGGCGTGCCGACCGTCCGCAGAAAGGGCGTTACCGCGAGTTCTACCAGTGCGATGTCGATATCGTCGGGTCGGACTCGCTGCTCAACGAAGTCGAATTGATACAGATCATCGACGAAGTATTCCGACGCTTTGGTATCCGTATATGTATTAAGCTGAATAACAGAAAGATACTTTCGGGGATTGCTGAGATTATAGGTGAAGCGGACAAAATCGTCGACATCACCGTCGCCATCGACAAATTGGATAAAATAGGCCTCGAAAAGGTCAATGAAGAGCTGCGCCAGAAAGGATTGACGGAAACGGCAATCTCTCAATTACAGCCTGTTATAACGCTGAACGGAACAAATAGAGAGAAAATGGAAGTCCTGAGCGAATTGTTTAAATCTGATTCTCAAACTGGGCTAAAAGGCATTGAAGAGCTGACCTATATCATCGAATCAATTGAAAATTTGCCAATGACAAGTTCGATAGAATTTGATTTGACGCTTGCACGCGGCCTTAGCTATTACACCGGCGCTATTATCGAAGTGAAGGCGCTCGATGTTGAAATTGGCAGCATCGTCGGCGGCGGACGCTACGACAACCTGACAGGCGTCTTCGGAATGGACGGTCTATCGGGCGTCGGCATCTCGTTCGGCGCCGACAGGATTTTTGACGTGCTCAACCAGCTTGACTTGTATCCGGCAGAAACACAGCAATCTACCCAACTGATGTTCGTCAATTTCGGCCCCCGCGAAGCGCTCTATGTCCTTGCACATATCAACAAGTTGCGCCAAGCCGGCATCAACGTCGAGCTATATCCCGAACCTGTCAAAATGAAAAAACAGTTGAGCTATGCCGACGCCAAAAAGATTCAGTATGTCGCCTTAGTCGGCGAAACCGAAATCGCCGAAAACGCCGTCCAACTGAAAGATATGACAAAAGGAGAGCAACTGAAAGTGAGTTGGGAAGAACTGGTCAGAAATTTTACCCATATTTAAAAAGCTTATGAATCAGCATATTTTCAAAGAAATACAGGCATTAAAGCGACAACTGTTGCCGAATGACAAAGCGATTCTTTTCGGATCGCAGGCGCGTGGTGATGCAAGGGAAGATTCCGATTGGGATTTGTTGGTATTGTTGGATAAGGAGAAAATAACCTACGAGGACGAAAATACATACGCCTATCCGTTTGCAAGTATGGGATGGAATTACGGCACTTATATAAGTGTAAAAGTATATACCATCAAAGAATGGGAAGAACGCAGTTTTACTCCGTTTTACTATAATGTCCATCACGAAGGGATTTTAATTGATTGATAATAAATGCAATGGGATTAACAGAGATTGAAAAGAAAGCACTCATAGACTTGAAAATTGAACGGGCAAACGAAACAATTAAAGAAGTTCCTTATCTCGTCGAACAAGGTTTTTACAGAACTGCAATCAATAGAATGTATTATGCATGTTATTATGTTGTAAGCGCATTACTTATGAAGCATAATTTTGAAGCGAGAACACATAAAGGCGTTATCACTTTGTTTTCATTGAATTTTATAAAAACGGGAATAGTGGATGAAATTACCGGCAAATTGTATAGAAGTGTTTTTGAACTCAGACAATCAGGAGATTACGATGAATTAAAGGATATTACCAAGGAGGATGTCACTTCCCGTTTAGAACCTGCGATACAATTCATAAAAACGATAGAGAACCTGATATATAGAGTTTAGCACTTTTATCGTCATTGAAAATTTGACATTATTAAACTATAGCCTTTCATAGCCGACTGCCATAATGTCACTCCGCCCCGTCAGTTTTTCCCTATTTTGACTAAAAAAATGACAGATTTTTAATTTGGCATGAAATTCGCATATACATTGGGTGTTCGACAAAAAAAATATTAACAATAAATATATAAACAAAATTTTTTAAACAATAATTAATTGGTAAGAGTATGAAGATTAAGCCATTAGCAGACAGAGTGCTGGTTCAGCCGGCAAGTGCGGAAGAGAAGACAGTTGGAGGAATTATTATTCCCGATTCGGCCAAGGAAAAACCTTTAAAAGGCAAGGTGGTAGCCGTTGGTAAAGGTACAAAAGACGAAGAAATGATCGTAAAAGCCGGCGACGACGTGCTTTACGGCAAGTATGCAGGAACGGAAATCGAATGGGATGGCGAATCCTATCTGATTATGCGTCAATCCGATATTTTAGCGATTATCTAACAAGTTTCAACAAATCAATTAAAAAATAGACAATTATGGCAAAAGAAATTAAATTCAATATCGAAGCCCGTAACATGTTAAAAGTCGGCGTGGACAAACTGGCCGATGCAGTGAAAGTAACGTTAGGTCCCAAGGGCCGCAATGTCATTCTCGAAAAGAAATTTGGCGCTCCCCAAATCAGTAAGGACGGCGTCACGGTGGCAAAAGAGATCGAATTGGCATGTCCGTATGAAAATATGGGCGCGCAATTGGTGAAGGAAGTTGCATCCAAAACAAACGACAGCGCCGGCGACGGCACCACGACAGCCACCGTGCTGGCTCAAGCCATCATCGGCGTAGGCCTGAAAAACGTAACGGCAGGCGCCAACCCGATGGACCTCAAACGCGGTATCGACAAGGCAGTTGCAGCCGTCGTTGCAAGCATAGCAGCACAGGCTGAAGCCATCGGCGACGACCTGGCAAAAATCGAAAACGTGGCCAAGATATCGGCCAATGGCGACGAAAGCATCGGCAAGCTGATTGCCGAAGCCATGCAGAAAGTCAAGAAAGAAGGCGTCATCACCATCGAAGAAGCCAAAGGCACGGACACGACGGTAGACGTCGTGGAAGGAATGCAATTCGACCGCGGCTATATCTCCGCTTATTTTGTGACCGACCCGGAAAAGATGGAAGTCCAGTTTGACAATCCGCAAATCCTGATCTACGAGAAGAAAATCTCCGTCCTGAAGGAACTGCTGCCCATCCTGGAAAAATCCGTACAGACAGGCCGTCCGCTGCTGATTATCTCGGAAGATATGGATAGCGAAGCACTGGCTACGCTGGTAGTCAACCGCTTACGTGCCGGATTGAAGATATGTGCCGTCAAGGCCCCCGGCTTTGGCGACCGCAGAAAAGCCATGCTCGAAGACATTGCCATCCTGACGGGCGGCACGGTGATTACCGACGAGAAAGGCATGAAGCTCGAAGACACGACGCTCGACATGCTGGGCACGGCTGAAAAGATTACCGTCAACAAGGACAATACGACCATCGTCAACGGCGCCGGTGAAAAGGCTCAGATTCAGGCACGTATCAGCCAGATCAAATCGCAGATCGAAACGACGACGTCCGACTACGACAAGGAAAAATTGCAGGAACGTCTGGCCAAGCTGGCAGGCGGCGTGGCAGTCCTCTATGTAGGCGCACCTTCGGAAATCGAAATGAAGGAGAAGAAAGACCGTGTGAATGATGCACTTAACGCTACACGCGCTGCCATCGAAGAAGGAACCGTTCCGGGCGGCGGCGTGGCCTATATCCGTGCCATCGCAGCCCTTGACAATCTCAAAGGCGCCAACGAAGACGAAACGACAGGTATCGAAATCATCAAGCGCGCCATCGAAGAGCCTCTCCGTCAGATCGTCAACAACGCCGGCAAGGA
>JAITMM010000150.1 GCA_031277335.1 Tannerella sp.
ACCCTCATAATTAAAAAAGATTATATCTAAAAAATAGGGGTCAAATACTATTAATTAGATACAATCTTATTATTTTATTTTCATACTTTCATTTTTGACCCAAGTCTGTTTATCATAAATATATTATAAATATAATTGGAATAAAACAATATCAATATGCTTGTATATAACAGATACGGAGAGTACATGGGATTTATTTGGAATGATGGAATGTTTGTTAAATCAGTAGAATATCCCGAAGAACAATATGAAGAAGTAAGAAAATGTAATGAAACATAATTTTTTTAAAATGTTTTTCAAATATTTTTCTCAAAAAAATAATATCGAAAATTTTCAAAAAACATTGAGAAAAATTTGAAAAATGATATATTTATAATATATTTATGATAAACATACTTGGGTCAAAAATGAAAGTATGAAAATAAAATAATAAGATTGTATCTAATTAATAGTATTTGACCCCTATTTTTTAGATATAATCTTTTTTAATTATGAGGGTCAAACTATGAATGACAAAAAAGGTTACGCCACCAATCAAAAGGCAAATGAAGAAAAGCAACTATACGGATGGTTGCTCCAACAACAAGTAAAATGGGAATACTACCAACTAAAAGACCATCCGAAAGGTGAGTACCATTTTAAGTATTATTTAAGTACGGCATCAAAATTTTTGAGAATTAATGTACTTGCAGTCGCTGACAGATTAATGAAACTTGGAAAGATAAAATACTTTCAAGATGGGGATAATATATATTGGTACATTTGTACTGATGAAGAACAAACACCAACTGAAAATTCTAACATGTTGGAAAAATCAATCCCTGAAGTGAAACCCGTTGAACAAAGACAGCAAAAACCAAAACCAAAACCCACCCCCGAACAACGACAGCAAGCAATCGACAGTTTGAATGAGGTATACCAACAACAACCAAAACTTCTATCATTGTCAGAAGCGAAACAGCAAATCAATACAATGTTATTAGACTTTGTAAACAACTACAAAGACGATTATTTTAACTACGATGCGGAAAATATGTATAAAAATATAATTGAATGTCTGCGACAAATTTTCGCAAAATTAGACGATATAAAAGTTTTCAAAGACTATGCAAAAACATTTTGCCCATCTGATAATGATATGTTATGGAACATGATGAATCACGGATATGAATACAGAAACTTCATTGTGGATGTATATTACATATTGAAAAATAATAACCTAATTCAATTTTAAAATATGAAACAAATAATTAAACGATATTATAACGAAATATGGGACAAATATTTTGAATATGATTTAAACAATCTATATCACATAACTAATGTTATGAATGTAGACTCAATTTTGATTAACGGACTTAAATGCAATGATGAAGGTCAAATTTTTTTCTTCGATAACAAAATGTTTAAATGGAATGACAAGGAATATATTGTTATGCAACATATAGGTGCTAATCAAATATTTTTGGAAAAATACGCTATTTTTAAAATAAACTCAAAAGGTATAAAAACTGACATAATTAATGATAATGTTGCCGAAATAACATCTATCTTTCAATTTTATATTAATCAGGATGTAATATCCCCAAAGTATCTAAAATTCGTTGGATACTATCCCCACAACTATATGGATGGGGGGATTTGAAGACAGTAGACTCCGTTTGAAATCCCATTCAAACAGTCTAAAAATCCGAAAAGTTTTTTTGAGTTGAAAAATAACAATTTTCTGACTATTTATAAACAACCTAATTTTAATAAAACAAACAAATATGAAAAATTTATCAATTACAAAGCAATGTACACTTACGAATAACGAACAAACAAATGACAGCAATCCATCATTTATTAGTCAATGGGTCGACCATCAAAGAAAAAAGTATGAAAAAATATTTTAAAAACATCTAGATGTTTTTAAATACTTTTTTTGAAAAAACATTTTTGATTTATACTAAAATTTTTGGAAAGATTTTTTTGTGAGTACATTTTGAATGAACAATACATACGTTCAAAGTAAATTTTTTTAAGCAAGTGCCTTTCGTCGTGGTGACGCGAGGCGCTTTTTTTGTTAATAATTACTTGTATTTGTTAATAATATATAATATGTTCAATTTTGAAAATTCTTAAAATATAGTTTTAAAATAATAAATATCAATATATTACATTATATAACTGATAATATATCGGGTATTTACGCGATACATGGAAAATCTGGGTGATGATTTTTTCTTCAAGAAGAATATCCGGATTGGAAGTATTACTGCTTTTCAAATTTCAAACCTTCAATCCACAAATCAAAATCAACGGGTTGTAACCCGTAAATACGATTTTGATGTTTCCTTTTTCCCTGAAGGCGGAAACTTGGTGGAAGAGGTCTTTAACACGGTTGCATTTAAGGCTTTAAACAGGAGCGGTTATACCGAAAATATTGCCGGTAACATTGTGGACGAAAACGGCGCAGAAATCACTTCCGTACAAACCCTCCATGCAGGTATGGGAGTATTCTCGTATGTTCCCGAGTCAGGGAAAAGATATTATCTGAAATGCCGAAACGGAAACGGTTTGGAAAAACAATTCGAACTTCCTAAATCCGACCACTGTATGCAAGCATTGTCTGTGACCCGGAATCAGAACAGGATTTCGGTCGGCATCCGAAAATCCCCCAACAGTACCGGTAATCCTTTATATCTCCTTGCCCAGTGTCGCGGTGAAGTGCTCTATTTCTCAGCATGGGACAATAAGAATGAATATATCTCCTTTTCAGCAGACGGATTTCCTTCGGGTATCACCCAATTTGTTTTGTTTGACGAACAGATGAATCCTTTAAGCGAACGGTTAGTTTTCAGTAAAAATGATGACGATACAAAAGTAGTATTTCAAACAAATAAAGATATTTATGAGAAACGAGAAAAAGTGATTACCTCCCTAAAGCTTCCACTAACCCTTCTTCAGGAGGGGGAAACTCCTTCCATTTCGGGGAGGGTTGGGGAGAGGCTCGGTCATTTCTCCGTTTCCGTAACAGACGACAAAGATATGGCGGTTGATGCTTCTATCACCATTCTCTCCTCTCTGCTACTCTCATCCGAATTAAAAGGACATATCGACAATCCAGCTTGGTATTTGCAGGACAATATTCAATCGGCTACCGCCTTGGACTATTTGATGATGACACACGGATGGAGAAGGTATAATATCCCTGAGGTTGTCAGGGGCAATCCGGAATTTCCCAAGATTCCGTATCAGACAGGTCAGCAAATATCCGGCAAAGTAAGAGGACTGCTTTCAAGACCTGTATCCGGCAGTGAAGTATTGATCGTAACAGAAGATGGAAGCTATGGAATAACATCGACTGATGAAAAAGGTGTATTTATGTTTCAGGGTTTTGAGTATCCCGATAGCGCCTCATTTATGATACAGGCGCTAAGAAACTGGGTTAAACTTGTTATTGATGAGGAATCGTTTCCCGTGCCTGTTCACGTACCGCAAAGTTCGGGAAAAACAATACCGGTAATAAATGAGGAAACAGAAAATGAACCTGAAACCAACGTTCTTATCGTGAAGGCAGAACAGCGTGCAAGATATGATGAAGATATGCGAATGATTCATTTAGGCGAACTTGAAGTGACAGCGCCAAGAATTGACCGGAAAGAAGAACACCGGCTTGAGTTCTGGGCGAATAGAAGTTCTGATTATACCATTAGAAGAGAACAATTGGACAAACTTTACTATCATCATATTGCTCAGTATATTACTTTCATTCCAGGTGTGAATGTTTCTCAGGACACGGAGAATCCCTGGCATTACAATGTCAGCGTGTGTCCAACTTGTGGCCCTCCCGCGATATTGCTTGATGGAATACCGGTTGAAACGATGGATGACATTTCGCCTGATATGGTTGAAAGTATTGATGTGTTAAAATTTGCCAGCGCGACAGGTTTAGGTGTACGTGGAGCTAATGGAGTAATCAGTATCACCACCAGAAAGGGAGAAACAAACAGTGAAGTCGAAAAATTGAATCAAAGTGTCCACACCCCTTTAGGATATCAAAAACCGGTAGAGTTTTATTCTCCTAAATATGATACTCAAGAGGCTCAACAATCCCCCATCCCCGACTATCGCACCACCATCTTCTGGAAGCCCGATGTGGTGATTTCGGATGAGCATGAAGAAGCTACTTTCGAGTTTTACACCTCCGATTATCCAACTACATATTCCATTGTGATCGAAGGGTTGACTACAGATTGTAAGATCGTTCGACAGGTGAAGAAGATTAGGGTTGAGTAACTAAATAATTGAATCAAAATGGAATCCTCGGATAAAATAATTCACAAACGTATTGAGCAATTCAATCAAGCAGCATTGAGCGTGGACCACAGTCAATTATCTATTGGACTGTATCATGGAAAAATGGGGCTTTGCGTTTATTTTTATGAGTTGGCTGGTCTAACGTCCGAGAAAAAATATCGGATTGCTGCCGATAAAATGTTTAACGACATTGTCAATCAGGTTTCCGATTCGATTGAGATTGACCATCCCAACGGATTATCCGGAATTTGCATGGCCATTAACTTTCTGATAGAGGCAGGATATATTGAAGGAAATCCCAATCATGTATTGAAAAGTTTTGATGATAAAATCCTACAGTTATTGCTTTTTTTTCGGTTACAAAGTATTTCACTCCTTTTTACCTGCATTTATTGAAACGCATTTATCAATTGAATTTTTATAACTACAAGATTGAGAAAATAATAGATGGCCTGTCTCCGCATATTTTGTACATGTATCCTTTGAATAAGGCTAACCGGCTGTCACTTTGTTTGGCTATGAAAGAACTCACTGCAATTGTAGGAGGCATCCCGGGATGGGACAGACATATTGAATTGTTAAAACAAAGCATTGATATTCAAGAAATCATACATGAGTTCCGGAATAAGGATATCTTTTTTGACAGGGGACTGTGCGGATTCTACTACTTATTGAGAAAAACAAATATTTACGAGGATTTTAACGATCTCTTTATGGATAAAATTATAAATTCAGAATTTTGGGTTTTTATATTCGAGAATGACAACTCTGATATACTTTCGTCAAGTCTTTATCATGGAACGCCAGGAGTTATTTTGACATATCTTCATCTTTTGGGTCGAAGCAAAGGCACTATGTTTCATCTTACCCATAGCAGGGGTAATAACAGCCTTTTTCGTTATATGGAACAAAATAAAAACACAAATAAAGAAAGAATGACCACCATGTTAAGCTCCAAGGATGAATTGTTAAGTGATTTAAATAAAAGCTAATACCGAAAAGACCGACCTTTGATCGTAAAGTCTATCCCAAAGACATCTCTCTCAGTATTTTATCCGTGACACCGCTATTTTGCCGGACGTAATCGGCAGCAATACTGCCTGTGCGTTGACGAAACTCAGCGTCGGCAATCAACGTGTCCATCCTCTCTTTGAAATCATTTTCGTTGATGACGGAGAAGGCTCCGCCTGCTGCAATCATCTCCTTTGCCTCCCTGAATTTCTGATAGTTAGGGCCAAACAACACGGGGATGCCATAGACGGCGGCTTCGAGGGTGTTATGGATGCCTTTGCCGAACCCGCCTCCGATATAGGCGATCTGCCCGTAGCGGTAGATGGACGACAACAATCCGAAGCCGTCGACGATCAGGCAGTCCTTGTTGGTAACGGTTAGCCGTTCTGTTTCCGACATGCGAACGTATGGACGTTTCAACTTGGATTCGATATCCATCAGATGCTCGCGATGAATCTCGTGCGGCGCAATAATCAGTTTAATTTCAGGATGTTCGTTAAAGTAAGGAATGATAATGTCTTCATCCTGAGGCCATGAACTGCCGGCCACCATAACCGGCTGCCGGCCGTCGCCGATAAATGCCTCAACCGCAGGCAGTAATCGTGCTTGACGGTGCACTTCCATCACGCGGTCAAATCGCGTATCGCCGCAAACGCTCACATTCGTAATGCCGACGCCGGCCAACAACTGCGCAGAGGCTTGATCCTGAACAAAAAGTCTGTCGAAACACTTCAATGCCTTCAGATACCACCGCCCGTACCATTTAAAAAAGAGCTGCTCCTCGCGGAACACGGCCGACACAAGATACGTGGGTATCCGGCGATGCCTCAGCTCGGAAAGGTAATTGTACCAAAACTCGTATTTGATAAAAACAGCTATCGCCGGATTGGCTAAGCAGATGAATTTCTTGACTTTAAACAACGTGTCAAACGGCAGGTAGCAAATAACGTCTGCCCCGTCGTAATTCTTGCGCACTTCATATCCCGATGGAGAAAAAAAGGTGAGAAGTATCTTGTAATGAGGATATTGCCTGCGAATGGCTTCCATAATGGGACGTCCCTGCTCAAATTCGCCGAGTGAAGCGGCATGAAACCAGATGTATTTCGCCTGACGGTCAATCTTTTCACGCAAGATGCCATTCGTATGCCATTGCCCCAGCCGCGTCCTGCGCGCCTTCCTGTTAAAAAAAGACGCTATCTCCGTCATAAGTGCATACAAATGCAGCACTATCGTATATAAAACTCTCATTATTAGCCTAATATATC
This sequence comes from Tannerella sp., assembly GCA_031277335.1. GTDB lineage: Bacteria > Bacteroidota > Bacteroidia > Bacteroidales > Tannerellaceae > Tannerella. The sequence goes on from JAITMM010000150.1 coordinate 6,579, forward strand.
AATAGCCCGGCGGATTCGCCGGAGGGTCTCGTCCTTGCCGATGGCTTCCGTAAGGTGAAATATCTGTGGCCCAATCCCCGCTCCTACCAAGGCCAATCTCGTGGCATTCATGATATTGCCCAAATTATATCCTTTCTGTTCGATCCATGATTTGACATGCGCTTCGGTACCTTCGACATCAAACGGTTTGCGTTCGCTCAGCACTTCCAGCAATTCGGTCAACTGCGCTGAACTGTCCGGTTTCCAACGCTTTGAGCGCGTTTTCTCGTCATATTCCGTTGGCGCAACAAAGAAATAATACGTATGTTCCCACAATTCGGGAATAAAATTGACACGTTCCTTCATCATGGCGACAATCTTTTCGACATATACCGGATCGGCCTGCACACCATGTTCTTCCAAAACAGGCAAAAACTGAAGCGCTACTTCATAATTATCAAGCAGTTGGATATATTGATGATTGAACCATCGGGCTTTTTCAAAATCGAACTTCGCTCCGCTTTTGCTGCAATGCGTAAGATCAAAACTATCAATCAGTTCCTGCATCGTCATCAACTCGCGGTTATCCGCAGGATGCCAGCCAAGCAAGGACAGAAAATTGATGACCGCTTCCGGTAAATAACCGCTCTCGCGATAGCCAGTGGACACTTCTCCGCTCTTCGGGTCGTGCCATTCCAGCGGGAAAACGGGAAAACCAAGTCGGTCGCCGTCACGCTTACTCAGTTTGCCGCCTCCTTCGGGCTTCAACAGCAACGGAAGATGGGCAAAAGCAGGCATGGAAGCCTCCCAACCCAGGCTGCGATAGAGCAGCACATGAAGCGGCGCACTCGACAGCCACTCCTCGCCGCGAATGACGTGCGTGATCTTCATCAGATAATCATCCACCACATTTGCCAAATGATACGTCGGGAGTTGGTCTGACGATTTATATAACACCTTGTCATCCAGGATGGAAGAATTGATTACAACGTCACCGTGAATCAAGTCATGTACTACGACATCCTTATCCGGCTCAATCTTCAACCGCACGACATGGCGATGGCCGGCAGCCATAAGCGACGCAACTTCATCCGCACTGAGCGTCAATGAATTGCGCATCTCCATACGGGTGGAAGCATCGTATTGGAAATTGGGAATCGCCTGCCGTTTGGCCTCCAGTTCCTCCGGCGTATCAAAGGCTACATAAGCCTTGCCGCTATGCAACAAGCTGTCAACGTACGTCTTATATATTTCCTTGCGTTCACTCTGCCGATAAGGCGCAAATTTCCCTCCATTCGCAACGCCTTCGTCAAAATGAATCCCCAACCATCGAAAAGATTCAATAATATACTCTTCCGCTCCGGGAACGAAGCGTTGCGAATCAGTGTCCTCGATACGCAAAATCAACTCACCGCCTTTCTGCTTGGCAAACAGATAATTATACAAAGCTGTCCGGACGCCGCCTATATGTAAAGGCCCGGTAGGACTTGGTGCAAAACGTACTCTTACCATCTTATATAAAAAAAATTAGGTGCAAAAGTAGCGATTTTTTTTCAACTTATTGTTTTTTTGCGTACATTTCGCCCTGAAAACGTGAACAGACGTGGAATGTTAAAATTTCTGGTGTCCGGTTTCGCATTTAGACATACGAAACCGGAACCGTTTGAAACTTAGAATTGAAGAAAAATGAAGTCGAAGAAGAACATCATATTTGCTGCTGTTTCATTTGTCGTTACGGCAATGCTGATTGCCTATTTCTTTCCGCGTGAAGCCAAATTCCGCTATCAATTCTACGAAGGAAAGCCATGGCAATACGATTTGCTGACGGCTGACGATGATTTCCCCATCTATAAAACCGATGATGAATTGAAGACGGAGAGAGACAGCGTCAGATTCCACTTTATGCCTTATTATCAGATGGATACCGAAATACTGCCCACTCAGATATCGAAATTGCAACATGATTTTCAGACATCAGTCCTGCCCAAACAAGTCAATCAACATTATATACGGTATATTGAAAGCCGGTTGACAAATATTTACAGTAAAGGGATTGTTCCGGCGGTGATGCTTGATTCGATTCGAAAAGGAAACTCAAGACGTATCAACGTCTTAATCAACAACATGTCGGAAATAAAACCTGTGACCGATTTATATTCGACACGGACTGCCTACGAAGCGATTCTCGACGGTACGCCCCGGTCATTGGACGAGACTGTGTTAAAGTCCTGCAACATAGACCATTATTTAGTTGAAAATATTGCTTTCGACGCCAATGCATCCGAGAAATTGCTGAATGAAATGCTGCAAAAAATATCCACCTCGACAGGCATCGTGCAGGCCGGCGAGCGGATTGTGGATCGTGGAGAGGTGGTCAACAGTCAGATATACAGCAAACTGCGATCTATGAAAATTGTGCACGAGTCAAAGTCAGGCAGCAGCCGGCAGCGAGGCATTATCTGGCTGGGGCAATTGATCCTGATTATGGGCATCCTGACTTGCTATGCGATGTACCTGGCGGTATTCTGCCACGACATTTTATATAACCGCCGCAATCTCAGCTTTATCCTGCTCTGTATCGTCACATTCTGTCTGCTTTCCGAAATTTTCCTGAAATACAATATCAATCTGTATATCATCCCGTTTGCGATTCTGCCGATTGTGGTACGTACATTTTTTGACTCGCAAACTGCCCTGTTCACTCATCTTATAACTGTCCTACTTGTCTCATTGATAGCGCCTTTTTCGCACGAATTTTTGATTTTGCAATCCATCGCGGGAATCATCGTCATTTTCAACCTGAATGAACTCTCGCAGCGCTCGCAGCTGATCAGGTGTTCATTTTTGATTTTCATCTCGTATGTGCTTGTTTATTTGAGCCTTTCGCTGTATCAGGAAGGTGATATCAACAAAATAAACTGGACGATGATGCTCTATTTCGGCATCAACTTTATACTCTTAATGTTCTCCTATCTACTGATTTACATGCTTGAAAAGGCGTTTGGCTATACCTCGTCCATCACACTGGTGGAGCTTTCGAATATCAACGCTCCCCTGCTGAAAAAACTGTCGGAGACGTGTCCGGGCACGTTTCAACATTCCATGCAGGTGTCTATCCTCGCTTTTGAAGCCGGCGCCATGGTAGGCGCCAATACGCAACTGATACGTACAGGGGCTTTATACCACGATATCGGGAAAATGATCAACCCTGCTTTTTTCACCGAAAACCAAAAAGGCATTGTCAATCCGCACGATAAACTGTCGTTCGAGGAAAGCGCGCAAATCATCATCAGTCATGTCGACGAAGGCGTCAAAATGGCCGAAAAGGCGTCTCTGCCAAATGCAATCATAGACTTTATCCGCACACATCACGGCACGGGAAAAACAAAATATTTTTACAATTCCTTCAAGAACGCCTTCCCCGACCAGCCGGTCAATGATGCTGCGTTCACGTATCCCGGCCCGAATCCCTTCACCAAAGAGACAGGAATCCTGATGATGGCCGATGCCGTCGAAGCCACGTCAAGAAGCCTGACAGAGTATAATGACAAGACGATTAAAGACCTTGTAAACAGAATTATAGATGCTCAGATATCAGACGGACTGCTGCAAAACACACCGCTCACTTTCAAAGACATAGCTACCATCAAAGATACGTTTATGGACAAACTCAAAACGATGTATCATACGCGCATCAATTATCCGGAATTGAAGACGTCGGAGTTGAAATAAATTCATTTGAAATAATCTTATTTGAAATAGTTTTATTTGAAATAAAATGATTACATTTGTGGCGAATTTTAAAAAGATAAAACAATGGAAGCGCCATTTATTTTCGGCAAATTAGCTACCGACGATGAATACACGGATCGTCAGGAAGAGATGCAGTTGCTTAAAAACAACTTTACAAGCCTGATAAACACGATTATAATTTCGCCGCGTCGCTGGGGAAAGTCCACGTTGGTCAATCGCGTTGCGGAAAGTTTCAAAAAGGACCGTAAGGCAAAAACGGTTATTTGCAGGCTGGATATTTTCAATTGCCGCACGGAACAGCAGTTCTACAATGCGTATGCGAATGCCATCCTGAAATCGACTACCTCAGCTTGGGAAGAGTTTGTCAGCGGGGTCACGAAATATTTAGGTAAATTTATTCCAAAGCTAACATTTTCAGACGTTTCGCAAACGTATGAATTTTCATTCGGGCTCGAATTGAAAGACCCCCACCTTTCGATTGACGAGATATTGGATTTGCCGCAAAAGATCGCCATGGATACGGACAGGAAAATTGTCGTCTGTATAGATGAGTTTCAAAATGTGCACGCATATCCCGATTCACTCGCATTTCAACAGCAGTTACGTGCTCACTGGCAACTACATAGCAAAGTTTGTTATTGTCTTTATGGCAGCAAGCGACATCTTTTAATGAACATTTTCAACGAATATGAAATGCCTTTTTACCGTTTCGGCGACATGCATTTTCTTCAGAAAATCAAACGGGAAGAATGGGTAAAATTTATTACCAAACGATTTAAAGCCACAGGAAAGCATATCTCTGCGGCTCTGAGCGGAAAAATTGCAGATACGATGCAAAATCATCCGTATTATGTCCAGCAATATAGCCAGCAAATCTGGTTGCGCACCCAGGATGAGTGCAACGAAAAGATTCTTGATGAGGCGCTGAATGGATTGATAGACCAGCTAAGTCTTCTTTTTACAAACATAATCGATTCATTGAAAGCACGTCAGATATCATTTTTGCTGGCCATAGTCGATGGCGAAACGAGTTTTACATCACAAGAAACGCTGCAAAAATACAATTTAGGGTCATCGGCCAACGTGAAAAATTTAAAAAATGCGTTGCTTGAAAAAGATATTATCGATATTATTGATTCCAAAAATATCGAAATTCAAGACCCTGTTTTCCAACTATGGATTAAAAAGAGATTTACTTGAAATACGACGACCTCACCAATGGTGCACTTTCGACTTGCCGGAAGCCTTTCGATAAGGCAAGGCTTCGGTATGTCTCAAATTGCTGAGGCGTAATATACTCGGATACAGGAATATGGCGACGGGATGGCTGCAGGTATTGACCGATGGTAATGGTAGATACGCCGACCCGGAACGTATCATCCATCAGTTCTTCCACCTCATCGGGCGTCTCGCCCAAGCCGACCATGATACCGGTTTTTGAGGTGATACCTTTAGCAGCAGTATAAGCTAATACTGAAAGACTTACGTCATAACGAGCGGCACTTCTTATCTGTGGACTGATGCGTCGCACCGTTTCAAGATTATGGGAGATCACATCCGGCTGTGCCTCGATAATACGATCAATCAATTCCTTACGTCCCTGAAAATCAGGAATCAACACTTCGAGGCGAGTGAGGGGATTTAGTTTCTTTACCTGAAGGATGGTCTCCACCCAATGTCCGGCGCCCAGGTCAGGCAAGTCATCGCGGTCGACAGAAGTGACAACGACGTATTTCAACGACATCAGCCGAATGCTTTCGGCCACCCGTCGCGACTCATCAGGGTCAAGCGGCATAGGCCTGCCTGTCAGCGTATTGCAAAAGCGGCACGAACGGGTGCAGATATCTCCTCCAATCATCAGAGTGGCGATCCCGCGGCTCCAGCAATCGCCCTGATTGGGGCATCTACCACTTGCACAGATGGTATGCAGGCGGTGTGCTTCAACGATTTTTTTAGTTTGCAGAAACTGTTGATTTCCGGCGATTTGAATCTTAAGCCAGTCGGGTTTGCGTTCCATTAAAGATTTTCAATCAAATTAAACGTCATTTCAGAGAACGAAGTATTCCGGATATTTTCGCATTTACATTAAAGATTTTCAATCAAATAGAGCGACATTTTCGTATATAGATGCAAACGGGTATTTCCGCCTGCAATGCCGTGGTCGCGATCCTTGTAAACATGCATATCGAATTGCTTTCCGGCCTGTACCAGGGCTTCTGCAAAGTCCAGGCTCTGTTTGAAATGCACATTATCGTCTGCGGTGCCGTGAATCAGCAGGAGTTTGCCTTGCAAGTTACGCGCCAGCCGGATCGGCGAGGTCGCGTTATACCCGTTGGCATTTTCCTGAGGCGTACGCATATACCGTTCTGTATACACTGTATCATAATACCGCCAATCCGTCACGGGCGCAACGGAAATCCCTGTTTTGAACGTGCCGTTACCCGTGCATAAGGCCATCAGCGTCGTATATCCGCCGAAGCTCCAGCCCCAGATACCCAGCCGTTTACTGTCTATAAAAGAGAATTGCGAGAGCGATTGTGCAGCTTCGACCAGGTCTTTGGCTTCCAATTCGCCCATATTGAGATACGTACATTTCCTGAATTCCTCGCCTCGTGCACCCGTACCACGTCCGTCAACGCCGATGCAAATAATCCCGTTCGTCGCCAAATACTGCTCCCAGCCAAACTCAAAACGGTCTGTAACCGTCTGGGAATTAGGGCCGCTATACTGAAATACCATCACCGGATATTTTTTCGACGCATCGAAGTTTGGCGGCTTGATCATCCACGCATTCAACTCGTATCCCGATGCCGTCTTGAGAGTCATAAACTCTTTAGGCTTAAATGAATAGCTTTCAAGTTTGGACTTTAATCCTGCATTATCCTGCAGGACTCGCAACACTTTCCCTGTCTTTGTCTCGTGCAGCGTAATCTGCAAGGGAGTGTTGGCATTGGTAAAACGGTTGATATAGAACGCATAATTGGCGCTAAATTCGGTGCTGTTTGTCCCCGTCTGCGTCGAAAGACGTGTTTTAACTCCTTTGGCATCAACCTTATAGACAGACCTGCGCAAGGGGCTTTCTTCTGCCGATTCGTAATAGACGGTATTCGTAACTTCATCAACTCCAATCAGTTGTGTCACATCCCAGTTTCCCTGCGTCACTTGACGTTGCTGCACACCTGTATTCGAATATTGGTAAATATGCGCATAGCCTTCTTTTTCACTGACATACAGAAAACCGGCGTTCGTGAATTGAATGGCATTCAGCCAGTCGGAATCGATGTACCGTTTGTTTTCGTCTTTCAAAATCAGCCGCGAAACGCCGCTTTTCGGGTTGACATAATACATGTTGAATAAGCTCTGATGACGATTCAATATCATGACAACCAATTGAGTAGGATCGGAAGTAAAAGTGATCCGCGGAATATATCCGTCCTTATCTATGGGCACGTTCAACGGACTGATTTCCCTCGTCTCCACATTATAGGAATGAAGCGTAATCGTCGAATTTCTTTCTCCTGCTTTCGGATATTTATAACGGTAATAACCCGGATAATACTCATCTCCATAAACTTGCATGTCATATTCGGGCACATCCGTCTCATCGAAACGCACGAAAGTCAGGTATTCGCTATCCGGCGACCATGCCATCAGGTTTGTCACCGAAAACTCTTCTTCATAGACCCAATCCGTTGCGCCGTTAATAATTTGATTGAGCGCGCCGTCTTTCGTCACCTGTATCTCGGTATCGAAATCGAACTTCTTGAGCCATATATTATTATCTATCACATAGGCGCACATCCTGCCGTCAGGCGAAAAGGTCGGAATCATCACCTTGCTGCCCGTCTCGCTTAGCGGCTTAACCATATTCCTACGCACGTCATAATCAAATGCTTCCGATTTGAATGAGCGGCGATAGATGGATTCCCGACCGCGCAGAATGACCATCCGAAATCCGGTAGAACTGATCATGTAATCGTCGAATGTATCAAATGTGCAATCACGGGCAGTTAACGTATTAAACAGCGTATCAACAGGTTGACCCGTGCGATAGGAATATTTGATCACCATGTTGCCTGCGTTGTTCATTTGCGTATAATACTCCCCGTCAGGCATCGAACGCACATCGCCGACACCTGTTTCCTGCCGGAACGTACCTCCAACAACATCCATTAACTCAACACGTTTACTGCCTTGCTGGGCATACGCTCCGCTGATAAACAGCAGGGATACGAGAATTATAACTATTTTCTTCATATTAAAATCAATGTGATCGAAGCCATTTTTTCCCTTTCGGCGTTAGGGAGAAAATCAGAAAAATCAAACACGGTATTCCGAGCACAGCATAAACCAAATAAGCACCCATATTATTTATTTTTTTTAAATTGTATTAATATCAGCCCCACTATTAAAGTGATTATTGAAACTAAAACTCCAAACCCATATAAAAATATCCAACTTTCTCCGAAATCCCTAAAGAATGAAGAGATTACAATACCGGTCATTACATATTTAGATATGTCTATCAGATAAGTACCAAGTTTTTCTTTCCACATAAACACCTATTTTTTGCAAAGTAACGATTTTTTTTTGAAAAAAGGAAACGATTGGAAAAAAAATATTATTTTTGCCGAAACAATTCGCAGACAATGAATATAGACGAAAAAGAACATCCGGTCAGGAAAAACCTGTACGATATTTCGGAAAAGTCGACCCGCAAAGTGGTGTACGGAGCCACCAAAGCTCCGGTTCAAATACTTGAAAAACTGACAATTGACCTCGAAGAATTATTTGAAGAATAAATTTGAATCCAACGAATCTTCCATACTACGACTTCGGTGCTTACCTGAAAAAGCATTTCCCCGGCAAGGTGCAAAAAATCTCGGTCAATGCAGGATTTACCTGTCCGAACAGAGACGGCACCATAGGCTCCGGTGGCTGTACATATTGTAATAATCAGACATTTAATCCCGCGTATTGCATCCCAAACAAAAGTATTACCGAACAACTCAGTCAAGGCATCAACTTTTTTGCGCGCAAATATCCGGAAATGAAATATTTAGCTTATTTCCAAGCTTATACGAATACTTATGCTCCGCTAAATCTTTTGATTCAAAAATTTGAGGAAGCGTTGTCTTTTCCCAATGTCGTCGGGCTGGTGATCGGTACAAGGCCTGATTGCATGCCCGATGCCTTGTTGGATCAATTGGCCGGACTGGCCAAAAACACATATCTCCAAATTGAATACGGCGTAGAAAGCACCTCAGATACAACGCTATACCGCATCAACCGCGGACATACCTTTCAGCAATCCGTCGACGCCATCCACCGAACTGCTGCCGCCGGTATCGCCGTCGGCGTTCATTTGATATTGGGATTGCCGGGTGAAGACCGCGAACATATATTGTCGCAAGCCGCACAAGTGTCCGCCTTGCTGGTCGATACACTCAAGCTGCATCAACTGCAAATCATACGCCATACGGCTATGGCACAGGAATTTGCATCGCAACCCGAACAGTTTCACCTCTTCACGCCGCAAGAGTATACCACTCTTGTTGTTGACTTCCTGGAACGCCTGAACCCTCAAATAGCCATCGACCGTTTTATCTCCCAGTCTCCCAAAGAATTACTCATCGCCCCCGACTGGGGACTTAAAAATCATGAATTTACTGCACTCGTACTCAAAGAGTTCGAGAGGCGCGGCACAAGACAAGGATTACATTTTGAATGAAATATGTTGCTCTACAAAAAGTATATCAATAGATAAATTGCATGATAGTAGGGAAGTAATGTACGACCCTGACGATGATTATATTTCCAAATCGGTTTCTTTCTATCTGGTCGGCAGCGTCGTCTACGGCTGGTATGTGGATGAGCAAGGCAAGCAAACAGCCTTTGGCGTGAAAACCGAAACTCAATTGAGCGGCGTTAACTATCTGGTTTGGAGGAGGAAAACAATACATAAGGAACAACATTGAAACAACTTTTTTTATTTTTTATCAATCGACTGTATTGCAACGGGTTGTATCAGGTACTGTAATGAATCTTGTTGCAACTGAATTTTTCGGACAATATCCATTCCTTTTGTCACCTTACCGAAGGCTGAAAAACCCTGTCTGTCAGGGTTTCGTTTACCACCGAAGTCCAGTTCCGGTTGGTCGCCGATGCAAATGAAAAACTCCGTACTTGCCGTGCCCGGTTCGCTTCGGGCCATTGAAAGGGTGCCGTCGGCGTGTTTAATGCCCGTCATCTCGGTGGTTTCGTGGGCAATAGGCGGGAAGTCATCTCGACCATCATAGAGTCCGCCCTGTATGACTTCTATTTTGACATCGTTGTCAGGCTGATTATCCATCCTCACGACACGGTAAAAGCAAGCCCCCGTATTAAATACCCCCGTCTCAACATGTTGCAAAAAATTAGCCCCCGTAACAGGCGCCTCCCTAATAAAAATCTCCACCTCGATATCTCCAAATTCGGTTCTGATAGTTACAAGCGGATTCTTTCCGGCCTCACACGCATTAAGCACAAAAGCCAAAACGGTTATAGATAGATATTTCATATAAACGAATGAATGAATGACGCGCCAAAGATAGCGATAATTGTCAATTATTTTGCTTCCACCTACGGATACGTCACCGCCGAATCTCTTATATAACCCTGTCCATTATATTCGATTAAGAAACTGGCGCGGGGATTTCTTGCATTTGATAAGAAAACGTCCTGTTCGAGGCGAAATTGACTTTTCGGAGCCAGAATGGCGTTGTTTAATAAGATGCTTGTTTTAAAGTCTTGACTGTTGACACCTTCCATTAACCTGAAATGCACCATTGTAACAGGTTTGGAACTGTTATTGTGCAACGTTGGCACAATCGTTCCGCTAAAACCTTCGGCAACAACCATATAAATAATTTCAACAGATACCGTTACAAGATCAACAGGCGAAAATGTTTCAACCGTACACGTTGCCGTGCTACCATCGTCAGATGTTGCTGTGATTGTGGCTTTGCCAGGTCCTTTGCCGGGTTCTGTTCCACTTGCTATAGCTGTGATGATGCCAAATGCATTCACCGCGGCTATCGCCGTATTGGAAGATCTGTACGTAACGTTTTTGTTCCCAGTATTTTCAGGCACAAAAATCAGTTTGGTAGCCATGTTAAAGCCTTGTTCCAGTTGATAGGTCGACTGCTCGAAGTACATGTTTGACTGCTTATTGGAAGCCTGTTCGATGTTTACTTGTTGTGATTTGGAGCCTGTTGTGACTGTAAGCGTAGCATTTCGATTTGAGGTGGAGGTGTTGCCGGAGACAGATACAGCTATGACTCTATTGACGTTGCCGGATGCAGGTTGTACTGTGCACCAAGGTTGATTTGATGTGATTGTCCAGGCGGCATTGGATGCAATGGTGAATTGTTGCTGTCCGGCTGAGGCGCTGAAACTGAGAGATGTGGTTGAGACCGATATATTTTGAAGTGGTGATTGTTTTACAGTAATGGTTTGAGCTTGCGTTCCGGTTGGTTTTACGGTAACTGTAGCCGTGCGTTCGGTTGTGCCTGTATTGGCAGACGCGGTAAGCGTTACCGTTCCATCTTTCGAACCTGATTCCGGCGTAATGGTCAACCATGACGAGGCGTTACTATTGACTGCCCAGGTTATGGTATTTGAAATAATGATAAGTGACATTTCGCCTCCGGAATCCGGGAAGTCCATCGAACTTGTGGACAAGGACATTTCTACGGGGACTTCAGTTATTGTTTCGCAGGAGGCAAATACTAATGCTGAAATCAGCAATGTTATAACGTATCTCATAAAATTCAAATCTATTTTCCAGGATAGCAACATAACTTTCATATCTTTTAGTTAGTTATTCATTATTACATTGACCGAATTGCTGATTGGATTTTTTCAATAAATATGTTACGAATATATATGTATAAATTAATTTTCATAATATGATTTAAAAAAGCGTCATATTTTCTTTTATAAAATTCATTGTCTTTTTTACGGGGAGAATTTGCTCTCTCTGTTTCTAATTCATCAAATTCACGCTCAATCTCTAATAAAGTATTTAGATCATTAACTTCATTGTCTAAATTATTTTTTATTTTTTCTTCAACATTTCCCTGTCCATGAAATTCAATCATTTTATAGTTGTTGTTTTGATACAATTTCCAAAAGTTTTTCATCAGATTTATTTTAGGAATTGAAGTTGGAAGTGAGTCAATGAAATTATTCATATTATCTTTACCATCGAAAATTTGTTCCCAAAAAGGCTCACAAGCAACAGAGTTGTAATCCGGACTTGAAGTCCAACCGCCTAGCCGAACAAAA
>JAITMM010000213.1 GCA_031277335.1 Tannerella sp.
GGATTTTCAAAGCAGAAAAGCGTCTTCGCCAACTTCTCCTTATCTCCTTCAGGGATATCTGTTTGCCACAGTTCGACGGCTTTCTTGCGCGAGCTGGTGGCCATGCCGCTCCGGTCATTAAATTCGTAATCCGGTTCTATACAAATGGTTAGTACAGCGCCCGGATGATACTTGCTGACATACGGTTGGTCCAGCCAGCCTCCGGCCAAATCAATCCGGTAAGGAATCCTGCATTCCTGGCGCAAGGCGGTGGTGGAACGCACCGGCAAGTTACCGTAGGGGATACGCTTACTGACAATGTATTTAATGCCAAGCTCTTTGCAGAGCTGTTCCTTTGTCGGGCTATGGCCGTCCGTATTCACAAAGAAAATGTCGGGTTGCAGCGTTTTCAACTCGTCGAGGAAATCGAGCACACCGCTACCTTTGTTGATCCAGGCGTCTTTCACTACCCGGAGCGCCTTGATCATATAGAGCCGCTCATCTTCCGAATAGACTGTTTTACGGGCTTTTAACTCAAATATCGTCTTATCCGAACCGATCCCGACATACAAATCTCCATATCCGGCAGCCTCTTCAAAAAACGCCACATGGCCGCTATGCAACATATCATAACATCCGCTGACAAAGACTTTTTTCATCTGATCATCTTATTGTTCTGCAAAAGTACAGGAAAAAAATGTTTATTCCAAAAGGAGGGGGATGAAAAAAATGTTCAATGTTCAATGTTCAAGATTCAGCCGGACCGCAATTCTTTCGCCAGAAATGACGCCGTGAAATTTTTTGTTTTACGTGCTATCATCTCTTCCGGAGTGCCCGTAAACAGGATTTTTCCACCTTTCTGACCGCCTTCAGGCCCCATGTCAATGATATAGTCGGCGCTTTTGATTATGTCCATGTTATGCTCGATGACAATGATAGTATTTCCCTTGTTTATCAATTGATTTAATACGTCGAGCAACACGCGGATATCCTCGAAATGCAATCCTGTGGTAGGCTCGTCGAGTACATAAAGCGTGCGTCCCGTATCGCGTTTGGCTAACTCGGTTGCCAATTTTACTCGCTGGCTCTCGCCTCCCGAAAGTGTTGTAGAAGGTTGTCCCAATTTTATATATCCAAGTCCGACATCTTGTAATACTTTAATTTTGTGATATATAGAAGGAATGTTTTCAAAAAACTCGACTGCTGCGTTGATTGTCATATCCAATATGTCGGCAATAGATTTACCCCTGAAACGTACTTCGAGCGTTTCGCGATTATAGCGTTTGCCCTGACAATCTTCGCACGGCGCCATCACGTCAGGCAGGAAATTCATCTCAATCGTCTTATAACCATTTCCTTTGCACGTCTCGCAACGCCCGCCTGATACATTAAACGAAAAGCGTCCGGGCTTGTATCCTCTTATCTTGGCTTCCGGAAGATCGACAAAAAGGTTGCGTATATCGGAAAAAACGCTCGTATATGTTGCCGGATTACTGCGCGGTGACCTACCTATCGGAGACTGGTCTACACCTACAATCTTATCAACATTTTCAATGCCTTCAATTGATTGATAAGGCAGTGGAGCATTTAAGGAACGATAGAAATGCTGACTTAAAATGGGTTGCAGCGTCTCATTTATCAAAGTAGATTTTCCACTACCGGAAACACCTGTCACACAGATTAATGTGCCTAAAGGGAAAGTGACGTTTACTTTTTTCAGATTATTTCCGGAAGCTCCTTTCAAGGTGAGACACAAGCCATTGCCTTTGCGTCGTATGGCAGGAACCGGTATAGTCTGCTCTCCTTTGAGGTAAGCCGAAGTCAAAGTGTCGGCTTGAAGCATCTCCTTAGGCGTACCGGAAAATACTACTTCGCCGCCTAACCTGCCGGCTTTGGGTCCCATATCTACAACATAATCAGCATGAAGCATCATTTCTTTATCGTGCTCGACGACTATAACCGAATTGCCCGTGTCGCGAAGTTGCTGTAATGAATGTATCAGCCTAATATTATCACGCTGATGCAATCCTATACTTGGCTCATCTAATATATATAATACATTAACTAACTGACTACCAATCTGTGTAGCCAGGCGAATACGCTGACTTTCGCCGCCTGAAAGTGATGCCGAGGCACGGTTCATAGAGAGATAATCCAACCCTACATCCAACAAAAAACGCAACCGCGAACGTATTTCTTTCAGCACTTCGACGGCAATGGTCTGTTGTTTTGAAGTCATTTTTTGTTCGATCTGCTCCACCCATTTATACAAATCTATGATATCCATCTCTGCCAATTCGGCAATATTTTTATCCAGAATCCTGTAGTGAAGCGCTTCTTTGTTCAGGCGTTGCCCCTGACAATCAGGGCAAACCGTCACGCTGATAAATTGTTCGGCCCATTTTTGAGCCGAAGCCGACGAGTCATTTTCCTGTTGAATGACTATGTATTTTGTCACGCCTTCGTAGGAAAACATGTAATTGGAGTTGCCGAGCGATTCGTTACTTATCTTGAGCCGTTCGTCCGTGCCGTTCATTATTTCGTCCATTGCCTCTTCGGGGATGTCATTTATGGGCGTTTTAATTGTAACTCCATGCTTCTTGCAAAGTGATTCAATCTGCCAGAATATCAGAGAGTTTTTATATTTCCCAAGAGCCACGATGCCTCCGTCGTAAATACTCAGTTTAGGGTTGGGCACGATCTTGTCCATATCTAAAAGGTTGACGTTCCCGAGTCCTTTGCATCGCTGACATGCTCCATGCGGCGAATTGAACGAAAAGTTATGAGGTGCAGGCTCGCTGTAGGACAGGCCTGTTACGGGGCACATCAGTCTTCGGCTATAAAAACGGGTCTCATTGGAATCTGCATCCAGCAAGAGAATCAGTCCGTTACCAAGTTTCATACCTATTCGTAGGCTTTCTTTCAACCGGCGTTCGTCAACATCTTCGACGCGCATCTTATCAACGATCACCTCGATGGAATGTAACCTGTAGCGGTCGAGCTTCATGCCATGCTTTATTTCCCTCAATTCTCCGTCTACGCGTACATTAATATATCCTCTCTTTAGGATTTGCTCAAAAAGCTCTTTATAATGTCCTTTTCTATTTTGTATTAGCGGTGCAAGCAGATAGATTCTGCGTCCGCGATAATCATTTTTAATCAGCTCAAGTATTTGTTCTTCAGTATATTTAACCATCTTTTCACCGCTCAGGTACGAATATGCTTCGCCGGCTCGCGCATAAAGCAGACGGAAAAAATCGTATACCTCGGTTGTCGTGCCGACAGTTGAACGCGGGTTTCTGTTTGTCGTTTTTTGTTCGATGGAAATGACCGGGCTTAGACCTGTGATTTTATCTACATCGGGTCGCTCTATATTACCCAGAAAGTTACGTGCATACGCCGAAAAAGTCTCGATATAGCGGCGCTGTCCTTCAGCAAAAATAGTGTCGAAAGCCAACGACGACTTTCCGCTGCCACTCAATCCTGTTATCACTGACAGTTGGTTACGCGGCAGTTCTACGTCTATATTTTTTAAGTTATGTACGCGCGCTCCTAAGACAGATATACGACCCGATTGTGACAATCTTTTATCTTTCGACATAATTATAGGAGAAATCTTACCTTAAATCTTTGAATCTTTGAATTTTTGAATCTCCCTTACCTCACCCATCTTGTATCGTGAACCTCCTGATTAGGAGTATAGTAATACAACTCAGTATCGCGCGGAATCAAGATCACATAGCTTTTTCCTGCTGCCACTTCCAGTTTGATGTCTCTCAACCAGGGATTAAACCGTTTCAAATCGGCATAAGTTATTTGATGTTCGCGAGCGAATTCAGTCAGGTCTGAAATGCTGTTTGACACTGTAATCTCTTTACACTTAATTGGTTTATACAAGTCTTTAGGTCGAATTACAAAACCGTACTTATAGGGATTTTCAAAGATTTGTTTGATGGCAAACAGGCGGTAGGCATACCGAGAAGTCTCTTCAACCACCCATAAATCGAGTGCCGAATCAGCCTTTTGTCGCGCCAGTTCATTCGATATCCGTCCCATTCCGGCATTATAGGATGCAGCAACGTCGAGCCAGTTGCCGTATTTTGCATAAGCTTCGTTCAGATACAGGCATGCCGCTTCGGTCGCACGACGCACATTGTAACGATCGTCAATTGTCGGAGTTATAGTAAGTTTGTATTGTTTAGCAGTGCCATCCATAAACTGCCACATACCAATGGCGCGCACCGTCGAGACGGCCGAAGGGTCGAGACTGCTTTCGATGACGGCCAAATATTTGAAGTCGTCAGGAATGCCGTTGGCTTTTAATATTGGTTCGATAATTGGAAAATAACGGTTTGCACGTTTGATAAGCAACATGGTAGTCGAATGAAAATAAGTGAAACTGCTCAACTCTCTGTCCATCCCTTCATACATGTTATATCTCCTCAAATCAATCATTTGGCCGCAAAACATCACTTGCATTGGCACTGTCGGCGTGACCGTCAATGATGAGACAACGGGAATAGTTTCTAATAACTGTTTCGAATCAACTGAATTTATTGACATATAAGTAGCTACGCAAATTACTCCTCCTATTGCAAAACTGAGTATTAATTTCAACCGGTTCATTATTTATTGCTCTTTTAATATTATCATTACGCGTAAATTATTTTCCGCATTTCTTTATCGTTATATAAGTCATTGCTCTATGATTATTTCCGTTGCAGTAGAACGTATTACGTTTATATCGCCGGTCTTTTTGCGTTTTCTTCCGTCCGTCCCCGTATATTCAATAACGTAATAATAAGCGCCTGACGGCACATATCGCCCTCTGTATTTACCGTCCCAGCCCTTTGTAGGGTCTGACCATTGAAATAATTCTTGTCCCCAACGATTGAATATCCAAGCTCTGAAACTCAAAATTGACTTGTAACCGATGCGAAACTCGTCGTTGATTCCCGGCGAGCCTTCAGGTGAGAAGGCATTGGGAATCAAGATTTGAGTCTCTGTAACAAAAAATGTATATTCGTAGGGTTCGCTTGAGCATACACGTGAACGGTCGTACACAACTCCCGTAACTGTATATTGACCTGATAGTTGGAACGTAAAATCTATTTCTGAACCAAGACGCGTAAATAGTGTATCTCCGTCCTTTATAATTTTCCATTCATAGAAGTCGGCCACAGGCTCGTTGGCGTAGGCCGTAAAACGCATATCGACAGGCGATTGAATCTCTTCTCCTTCTTCCTGATTCTCAGACAATATCTGCTGTTCGAAATGAACGGATAAGGCAGATGCCGTATAAATTTCTGTTGAAATCATTTGTTCAACTTCAAAGTGACGTGCAAACAGATCTCCCGTCACATCAACCTTTGTGTCTCGCAATGGCGCCGTAAATGTCCTGTCAAGCAAATTGGAGTTGTCTGCCGTATCAATTCTTAACACTTCTAAAAATTGTTTGCTTTCCTCAATCCATTCCAATGTCCCGTAAGAGACTTCAAATCTGCGCTCCAGCAAAGTACGAATGCCGTCGGGAGTGTTATAATACATTGAAGGCGTCAGGTTTGTCCCCCCTAATCTGAAGGATACGCAAGGGCTTGGAGCCGATGTGCCCGTCATGACGTAAAGGTTTTGTATATCAATAGGATACTTGCTGTAATCAATCAGCCATACGAAATTTGCAGTACTGTAGCTGTCGCCTTCCATCACGAAATAACCGTATCCTTCCGATAAATTCCGTATTGTCGAAGTTTCGCCTTGCTGTGTTGACGTGACGCGTTCGTTTTCCAACGCCTTGCTTTGATAGCGATACCATTGATGAGCGCTCGAAGAGGAATTATAACTTATTGATACACTTTCTATTCCGTATACAAGATATACTTGAAACTTGGCAATCCTGTTGTCTATTACGAGTAAAGGCGTTTTAGTCCCTCCACTGACAACGTATTGAGCTGAAAGATTGCTTTTTATGCAGAATAAAAAGACAATCGCCCATATAAATTTGTATATCTTTAAATATCGTTTCATACGCTCAACCAATTTGCAAAAGTACGATTTTATTTTGTCCTTCGCTCAACATGCACTATCTTTGCTCAAAATTTTGAAATATGATGAAGCGATTTTCACTTACCATCTCTATATTCTTTGTTTTTTCGCTCTATATATTAGCGCAAATAGCTGATATTCCATTAAACGCTCAAGAGGATAATATATTTTATCATACGGTCGAGCCGGGCCAGACTGTCTACGGGATCAGCATAATGTATCAAGTTGACGAAGAGGATATTTATAGCCTCAATCCGTCAAGTCGGGAACTCATCAAGGTAGGAGAGGTTCTTAAAATACCTCAAAAAAAGTCATTTAACCCGTCGGTTGAAGATGATATTTATGTATTTCATACTATTAGACCCGGGGAGACGCTTTATGGAGTGTCAAAAACGTATAAGATTACTCCTGAGCAACTTTCAAAAGCCAATCTCGGATTGACGCCTCAGACATTTGCCGCCGGAAAGACAATACGTGTCCCGGCTATTCAAAGTCCGGCTGTCCCCGTGATAGAGAAAAAAATGATGACAAAAGAAATTGAATATGTCGTCAAACGGGGCGATTCAATGTTTAGCCTGACAAGGAATTTTAATGTCACCGGCGAAAAACTTATAGAACTTAATCCTGCCCTTAAGAATGGCCTTAAAACCAGAATGGTATTGAAAATTCCGGTACAGACGGAAGAGACGATTGTCGTCAATCCCGAACATAACGAGTTCGATTTTAACACATTTATGGCCTACCGAAATAGAACTGTTAAAGTAGATGTAATTCGGATCGCAGTATTGCTGCCGTTTTCAGTATCAAGACTATCCCCTTCACGGACTGAATTTTACGAAGGTTTGTTGATGGCAGTTGAAAATATGCAGCATTACGGAGCTACTATTGAATTGATTACGTTTGATATCGGAGAAGGTATTCAAAAAACAAGAGATATTCTTCAAAGTGATCAAATACATAATTGTCAATTGATTATAGGCGGAGAAACAAATGAACAGATTGAATTGATAGCATATTATGCCATGAGAAATGAAGTCAATTATGTAACGCCGTTTTCCTCGACTTGCGACCAGCTGACTTCGAGAAATGCAAGAATGTTTCAGATGAATATTTCAGCTCAATACCTTTATAATTACGTATCGGCATGGTCGTGTTCGTTGTTTTCGCAATATAAGATAATTTTTGTCAATACAAATGACTCTAAAGAAGATAAAATGCAGTTTGTCAAGGCTTTTAAAGCAGACCTGTCCCTGCGGCTTATTCCTTTTAAGGAAATAAATTATAATGCCGGCACGTTCTCTAATGATGTCAGCGGTCTCTTGTCTTCAACGCAGCCAAACCTGATAGTGCCACTCTCAAGTTCGCTCGAAACACTTAACAAGATACGCGGGCCGTTGCGTGCATTGGCCGAATCAAAACCTTCGGCTAAAATCACACTCTTTGGATATCCTGAATGGCAAAAATACTCAAGCGATTGTTTAGGAGACTTTTACGCACTTGACACTCACATATATGCTTCGTTTTTTGCAAATAATCTGTCTCCTGAAGTGCGACAATTTTATGCCAATTACAAATTTTGGTTCAATAAGACGATGATCCCTGCGGCTTATCCGAAATATGCCATGTTGGGTTATGATACCGGTATGTTTTTTATAACTGCTATTCAGACATTTGGGGCTAACTTTGAGAATAATATCCATCAAGTCAACTATAAAAGTTTGGAATATGGATTTCGTTTTGAACGTGTCAACAACTGGGGTGGTTTCATAAATACTAACCTGTATATGGTGAACTATAAAAAAGATTTTACTATCACACGCATAGAACGATGATTAGACAAACTCTTGTATTCCTTGTAATTATACTTGTATTTCCTGTAATAAACATCCGGGCGCAAAACACATTTCGTCAGGAATGGGCTTTTGGGGTGTCGGGAGGAGTAGATTTCGCAACGGTAAGTTTCCGTCCTAAGGTGACTCAACAATCATTGCAAGGCTATCTCGGAGGAGTCACTGTCCGCTATTTAACAGAAAAAAACTTAGGTATACAGTTGGAAATCAACCTAAAACAACAAGGATGGGACGAGAGGTTTGAACCGGAAGACGAAATGCCGGAAAATTCCTTCTATACGCGCAGAATGACCTATATTGACATACCGCTATTGACACATATTTATTTTGGGAGCGACAAATTCAGAGCTTTTCTCAATCTTGGGCCGCAGATAGGTTTTTTTATGAGTGAAAATACTGCTGAAAATCTGAACGGTGCATTTATACCCGGTAAACCACGCGATCAGCACAGCCTGCCCGTACAAAGGAAATTCGAGTGGGGGCTGGGTGGAGGGCCTGGCATTGAATTTCGCTCAGGCATAGGTTTTTTCCTCCTCGAAGGACGGTATTATTATGCGCTGAGCGATTTTTACAATACGCTTCGCGTAGATCCTTTTTCGAAAGCGTCCAACCAGGTTATTTCAGTGAAACTCACATATTTGATGCCGCTAAAAAGACCACACCTCACCCCCCGCCCTCTCCAAGGGGAGAGGGAGCCGTGATTGTGATGAACGAAGTAATACGGAAAGTCTTGGGTGTTATGAAAAAATGTCAAATTGATTGATGTGTATCAATTTGGAGAGATTGATATTCAGTTTGTTATTGGAAATCGCACAGGTGCGTTTTCGCGCGTGGAGCGGTAGATGGCGGAGAAAAGTTCGACGACACGGCGGCCGTCTTCTCCGGTGACAAAGGGCGGACGGCCTTCGTCCAAGGCTTGCAGGAACTCTTTGATTTGTAGACCAAAATAATATATGGTGGCGTCAATGCGCTCAAATTCAGCGCTGTCTTCGCGGATCCATTCTTGGAGGAGATGTTCTTCTCCGGGGATTGTCCACAGGTCGTTGACCGGCGGCTCAAGTACCGATGATGCGCCGGCAATAAACATGGCGCCGCCGTCGGTCTGTACGCCTACCGAGGCGCCATTGCTGCCGTGAATCTGTACTTTACAGTAGATTCCGGGCTTTTGGGAATTGCTGACGATGATGTTGCCGATGCCTCCGTTTTTGAATTTGATGATGGCTAATGCGGTGTCATCCACTTCGATATAGGGATGGTTCAGGTTGCGCCACACTCCGTAGACTTCGTCCACTTCGCCCATTAGCCAGAGCAGGATATCCAATTGATGGGGAGACTGGTTGACAAGCACGCCGCCGCCTTCCATGTCCCACGTGCCGCGCCAAGGGTCTGAGTTGTAGTATTTTTGATCGCGCCAGCCAAGCATGTTGACGGTGCCAAGGGCGGGGGTTCCGATTTTGCCGTCTCTAATGGCTTGGTATACACGCTGAACGGGGGCATACCAGCGACGCTGGCTGATGACGCCGAGTTGCACGCCGGACTGACGGCACGCCGCGATGATGGCGTCGCAGTCTTCGAGCGACGAGGCGAGGGGCTTTTCAATCAGAATGTTAGCGCCTGCCCGGGCTGCCTCCACGGCGACGTCTTTATGATATGGGTGCGGGTTGCAGATGATGGCAAAGTCGATGCCGTTTTCACGGATCATTTGGCCGATGTCGCTGTATGGTTTGGCGTTATAGGCCGCTGCGAATTTTTCGGCTGATGAACGGGTGCGGCTCCAGACGGCCGCTAACTTTGCATTGGGCAG
The DNA here is from genome assembly GCA_031277335.1 of Tannerella sp. Classification (GTDB taxonomy): domain Bacteria; phylum Bacteroidota; class Bacteroidia; order Bacteroidales; family Tannerellaceae; genus Tannerella. Next base: position 9,676 of record JAITMM010000213.1, read on the forward strand.
GTTGCCAATGGCTTTGGCATGGAGATGGGCTACTTTGCCGCATCCGATGATGGCGAGGGTGTATGTTTTGGCCACGGATTTTACTTTTTTTGTACACGAATTATTTTTTCGCCACGAATGACACGAATTTACACGAATTAATAATTGCACGAATGGATTGAACCTTGAACTTTGAACCTTGAACTTTGAACCTTGAATCTTGAACGTTTTATGGGCTCAGTATCACCTTATTGTAATTCCCTTCCTTGTGATAGAGTTTGCGGAACCATTCGGCGCCTTCGCTGAGGGGGGCGACGGCGGAAATCATGTCATCGACTTTTAAGGCGCCGGTAGAAATCATCTGAAGCACAATCTCATATTCACCGCAGATGGCGCAGCTGCCCAGCACTTTAATCTCGGAAGTGACTACTTTCTGAAGGGGAAAATCGACGCTTGCACTCAGGTTGCCGACCAGCACGGCTGTTGCTCCTTTCCGAAGCGCATCAATCAGTCCGCCTAACGTGCCGGAAATGCCTACCGCTTCGAAACCGATATCTGCGCCACGTCCTTTCGTGTGTGCACGAATAATTTCTGTAACAGACTGATTTTTAGCGTTGATAGTTATGTCGGCGCCATAATGGGAGGCCTTGTTGAGTTTTGCATCATCCACGTCGACAGCAATCACAGGGGAAGCTCCGGCAGTCTTTAACAGGCTGACAATGAATGTCCCGATCATTCCGCTGCCGACAACCACCGCACTATCGCCCACACGGACGCCCGAAAGACGGACAGCATGAGCGGCTACCGCGGCCGGTTCGACCGTGGCAGCCTGCTCAAATGTCACATTGTCAGGTATCTTGTGGAGAATATGCTGCGGGATGGCAAGGTATTCGGCAAAAGCGCCGTGACGCTTGTATTCCTTGGGCGACACACCGACAACTTCGCGTCCTTCGCTCAGATTGTACTGACCGTGAAGCGTATACCAGTCGTCGAGCGGATAAACGGTGGAGTCGAACGTCACGCGGTCGCCTTCCTTCCAGCGCGTCACTCCCTCGCCGGTCCGCACGATCACCCCGGACGCTTCATGTCCCATGATGATAGGCGGTTGACGCCGACCCGTGCTGCCATCCATCCCATGCACGTCGCTCCCGCAGATGCCGCACGCTTTCACACGGAGCAGCACTTCGCCCGGTGTCGGCGGATGTGGATCGTCCACATCCTTGTAAACTAATTTGTTATATTCCTCTAAGACAAGCGCTTTCATTCGACAAAGTAAAGCGTTGACATGTTACAGGTTCCTGATCCAGATGTTGCGGAAAGCAACGGCTGTGCCGTGATCCTGCAATGAGAGCGGCATCCGTCCGTGAGGCGTGTATTTGGGCAGGCCCATATACGGGGTGTCGCCTTTCAGGATGTAGTTGTTTTGGATGAGAATCCCGTTGAGCATCACAGTGATCATCGCCGGTGATACCAATCCGTTGCTGTCGAACACGGGAGCTTTCCAGAAAATGTCGTACACCTGCCATTCGCCGTTTTTCGTATAGGCGTTGACCGCGGGGGCAACTTGCTTGTAGATACTTCCGACCATTCCGTTGACATACGTCTCATTGTTGTCTCCGTCAAGCACTTGCAATTCGTAGGTGTTTTGCAGGAAAATGCCGCTGTTGCCACGATTCTGGCTGAAATAATTCTCTGCCGGAGGTGATTTGAATTCGATATGCAACTGGCAATCACCGAAATACTCTTTTGTCTGAATGCCTCCCGACCTTGGAACAACGACCATCGCTCCGTTTTCCACTTTCCACGGAGCCGGATCGCGTTGGGCGCCACGTTCGGTCGAACTGGGTGGTTTTTGGGATTCCCATTTCGATAAGTCCTTGCCGTCAAACAGGATGATGGCATCCGACGGCGGCTGTCCCATCGTTGCTCCGGGTTGAACTTTCACGGGCACCGGCGAAAACCATTCCGTACTGGACGGATTCCACTGTGCCGGACGCTGATCTTGTGCCGTCATATACATGGCAATGAGGCACATTGCTACTAAAAAAAATACTTTTTTCATATTGGTTTTTAATTGATTAAATAAAATTATAAAATATTTATTGTTAAAAATTCATTCACTATGTGCTGCAAATATAATAAAAAAAATCGCTTGTATCATTTTGTATGATAAAATTTCTTATTTTTACGCCCTAAAAATAACAAATAATAAAAAAACTTTTTCGTCATGAAACAAAAAATGATTCCTCCGGGCATCCTCTGGCCGTTTATTCTGCTGACTGCCTTGTTCTTTGCATGGGCTGTCCCTCACAATCTGACCGATACAATGCTTGCTGCGTTCAAACGCATCATGAGCCTGTCGGATTCAAAAACGGCATGGATTCAAGTTGTTTGCTACCTGTTAGGCTATGGTTTCTGCGCCATTCCGGGCGCTTTGTTTATAAAGAAATATACGTATAAGTCGGGCGTGCTGCTCGGTTTGGGTTTGTATATTCTGGGAGCTATAACTGTCTATATGTCAAAGGTTGGGCTTCAAGTCAATCCCGAATTGAGTTTTGCCACGTTTCTCTTTGCCGTTTTCATTCTCTTTGCGGGTCTTTCCGTTTTGGAGACGGCCACCAATTCCTACGTCTACTCCATCGGGCCGGAAGCTACAGCCACTCAGCGACTTAACTTTGCCCAATCGTTCAATCCCTTTGGTTCCATTGCAGGGGTTGTCGTCAGTCAACTATTTGTGTTGTCGCAACTTAACCAGCTGACGGCATCCGAGCGTGCTGCCTTGCCGGCTGACGAGTTGACGGCGATCCAGACGACCGAGCTTTCGGCCGTTTCCATCACCTACGTTGTGGTGGGCGCCGTGATGCTGTGCCTGTTTCTGGCCATTCTACTTACGAAAATGCCGAACCTGAAAGAAGGCGGCCAAAAGCTTGATTTAGGCGCCACCTTCAGGCGGTTGGTGAAAAATAAAAATTATGTCTGGGGTGTTGTGGCGCAGTTCTTTTATGTAGGGGCGCAAATAGCGGTATGGTCATATATCATTCGATATGCCATGCAACAGCTTCAATTGGAGGATGTTGTAGCTTCGCTCGGAGCCAATGCGTCGGCAGCCGATATCACACAGGCTTTGCGCGGCGTCGAACCGCTCGCCCGCGGATTTTATAATGTATGTCAAGCCATCGGATTGAATGACCTCCTGCCGCGCACCGTCGAGCAGGCCGGCGCGACATATTATCTTATGTCGCTGGTATTGTTTGTCATCATGCGCTTCACCTGTACGGCGCTGATGCGTTTTATCCGTCCGCACGTGTTGCTGGCTACGCTTGCCATTATTGCTGTAATCTGTTGCCTGATTGCAATTTATGCAGGTGGTGTGGCAGGTGTTTACGGACTGGTCTGCATTTCGGGCTGTATGTCGCTGATGTTCCCCACCATCTACGGAATAGGGATTATCGGATTGGGCGACGACACGAAGTTAGGCGGTTCGGGCATGGTGATGGCCATCGCAGGCGCAGCCGTACTCACTCAGATTCAAGGTATTGTCTCCGATATGTCGAGCATAACGTTTGCTTACTGGATTCCTGCCATTGCCTTTGCCATCATAGCTTATTATGGTATCGTGGTTTGTAGAAAGGTAGCGTAAAAACTTGGATGTGTGTGTGATGCAGTAGCACTGATTTGTTACTGCCTGTTATTATCCCTGCCTTGTTGCCGAATCCGTCAACCGTTTGCGCTATGTCAAATCTTATTGGATTTCAATTCCGGTCCGGACAATTTCGTCAATCAAGCCTGCGTAATCGGTGTCGCGTGCAACAACATGCGGCTCAATGCGAAAATCTATCTGTCGGCGTAATTTCCACAATGGCGGAATAATTTTGAAAAAATTGCCCTTGAACGTAGCGAC
>JAITMM010000217.1 GCA_031277335.1 Tannerella sp.
CACACACGCGAATGAAAACGCCTACGGCAGTGGCGGCATTTCTGATAGAATGTGTTGACGGACAATTCGATGAGTTGGCAGATTTGCAGCAGACGGTTTGCGCAAAAGCGTCGGAAGCCTTGTCCGATGCGCAGACGGCGCTGAACCGTCTTGTTACTAATTTTCCGGCAATGATTGGTTATATCATTGAACGTAAGCGCTCTCAATTGTTTTCTTTCTCGAGAGATGTATCCGGCGTAAGGTTATATGTGGAAAAGAATCATTCGGCCCTGACGGAAATCGGACAAAAGATGAGAACGCGGATAATATCATTGATTACCAATCAGATGCAGGAATTGAGCCTGCACGAGCAATTTCTGAAAATGGCGTCGCCCGATTATATCCTGAAAAAAGGTTATACACTGGTTATCAAGGAAGGAAAAACTGTGAAACATGCATCTTCGCTTGTTGCGGGAGATGATATTACGTTGAGGTTTACGGATGGAGAGAAGGAGGCTAAAATATGTTGAATTTCAATGATTTCACCGATTCGCCATTCCGTACATGATGCGAAATCCCCTATTCGAATATTGGGAATGTCAAACGCTCAAAGACGATAATAACAAAAACAGGTAAACTTAGAAATTTATGTAAAATAAATAAACAATGGACGAAAAAATAACGTATAACGAATCAATCGAAAAACTTAGGGCGATTGTGGCAAGCATCGAGCGGGGAGAATTGGATATTGACGAGCTTTCCGAGAAGGTCAAGGAGGCAAGCCGGCTGATTAAGGAATGTAAGGAGAAATTGACGAAAGCAGACGAAGAAGTCAAGAAAATTTTGGAAGAATTGCAATGAAACGAGGGGTCATCATTGTTGCCGGAGGAAAAGGGTTGCGCATGGGGAATGAATTGCCAAAACAGTTTATTCCGTTGAATGGCAAACCTATACTGATGTATACGCTTGAGGCTTTTCATCGGTGGGACGCGGCTGCACGGCTGATTTTGGCGCTTCCTGCCGAACATCAGCCGTATTGGGAGATGCTGTGCAGGGAGTTGAATTGCAACGTTCCGCACCGGATGGTGACGGGCGGCGAGACACGGTTTCACTCCGTGCAAAACGGATTGAGTGAAGTGGCTGATTGCGAATTGATTGGCGTGCATGACGGGGTGCGTCCGATGGTGGCGCTCCGGGTGATTGATGCCTGTTTCAGGACGGCGGAGGAAAAGGGAACGGCGATGGCCGTCGTTCCGTGCAACGAATCGTTGCGTGAAAAGGTGGGCGAACAAAACCGTGCTGCCGACCGGCGAAATTTTTTTGTCGTGCAGACGCCGCAGGTGTTCTATCGCGACTGGCTGCTCGAAGCCTATCGTCAGCCGTATCAGCCTTTCTTTTTCGACGACGCTACGGTGGTGGAACATTCCGGAAAGACAATTCATCTGGTGGAAGGCAATCTTGAAAATATCAAGATAACCACGCCGTTAGACTTGATTGTGGCCGAGAAGTTGATAGGAAAAACGTAATGTCTGTGCTGAGCGACAGGGAATTGATGTATCTGCCGGGCGTTGGTCCGCGAAGGGCGGAGATACTCAGGCAGGAGGCAGGAATTGACTCTTGCGAAGACCTGTTGTATTATTTTCCGTATAAACATGTGGACAGAAGCCGTTTTTATACCATACGTGAGGTAAATGGCTCCATGCCGTTTATTCAGCTAAGGGGTCGCATCATTTCATTTGAAACATTGGGCGAGATGCAGACTAAACGGTTGGTTGCCACGTTTACCGATGGGACGGGAGTGATTGATTTGGTGTGGTTTAAGGGATTGAAGTGGATTACTGAAAAATATAAGACGGGTAAGGAATATATTGTTTTCGGACGGCCTACCGAGTTCAAGGACACTTGCAATATTGTCCATCCGGATATTGACTCTATTGATGATATTCAGCAGGTTGCGAACGGATTTTCGCCGTTTTACAATACGACGGAAAAGATGAAAAAAGCGTTTCTCCATTCGCGGGCTATTCAGAATCTGCAATTTACGTTGCTGACAAGCATCAACTGGACTGTCCCGGAAATACTGCCTGCGTATCTGTTGGAAAAGACGGGCATGATGTCGCTGTCGGAAGCCATCCGCTACATTCATTTTCCCGAATCGGCCGAGTTGCTGGACAAAGCCCGTTCGCGACTGAAGTTTGACGAACTGCTTTTCATTCAACTGAATATATTACAGACGGCGCGTAATCGACGGCAAAAATCGGGCGGCTTCGTCTTTTCGAAGGTAGGTCAGGCATTTCATACGTTTTACGGTCGTTATCTGCCGTTTGAGCTGACCGGTGCGCAGAAGCGTGTCGTTCGCGAGATACGTGCCGACTTGGGTAGCGGCCGGCAGATGAGCAGGTTATTGCAGGGCGATGTGGGCAGCGGAAAGACACTGGTCGCCTTGCTGTCCATGCTGCTGGCAGTCGACAACGGTCATCAGGCCTGTCTGATGGCACCTACTGAAATCCTTGCACAACAACATTTTGCGACGCTGACAGAGTATCTGAAAGACATGGATTTACGTGTTGCCCTGCTGACAGGTTCGACAAAACAGAAAGACAGAAAAGCTATTCTGCAGGGGCTTGCTTCCGGCGAGATACATTTTATTGTCGGCACTCACGCCCTGATTGAAGATACGGTGATTTTTGCTTCGCTTGGCCTGGCCGTTATCGACGAACAGCATCGGTTCGGGGTGGAGCAGCGTTCGCGGCTATGGGTCAAGAATGAAAAACCTCCTCACATCCTGATTATGACCGCAACACCTATTCCGCGCACCCTGGCGATGACTTTGTATGGCGACCTGGACGTATCGGTCATAGACGAAATGCCACCCGGACGGAAACCGGTCAGAACAGTACACCGATACGATAACAAACGTGCTGAGCTATACGCTTTTCTTCGAAGCGAGATTCTTAAAGGATGTCAGGTTTACGTCGTCTATCCGTTGATAGAAGAGAGCGAAAACCTTGATTATAAAAATCTTGAAGAAGGATTTGAGACATTCCGGGAGGTCTTTCCCGAATTTGAAGTATGTATGGTTCACGGCAAAATGAAGCCGAAAGAGAAGGAGGAGGCGATGCAACGTTTCGTGTCGGGCGAAGCGCATATATTGGTGGCAACCACCGTTATAGAGGTAGGCGTGAATGTTCCGAAAGCCTCCGTGATGGTGATAGAGAGCGCCGAACGTTTCGGCTTGTCGCAGCTTCACCAGCTACGCGGCAGGGTAGGGCGGGGGACAGACCAGTCCTATTGCGTGCTTGTCACTTCCTACAAGCTTAGTCAAGATACCCGTAAGCGATTGGAAATCATGGTTAAAAGCAACGATGGTTTCGAGATAGCCGAAGCCGATATGAAGTTAAGAGGATTTGGCGACCTGGAGGGGACGCAGCAAAGCGGCGAAGGACTGTCACTGCACATTGCCAACTTGGCGACTGATGGTCAGATAGTTCAGTATACCAGAACTTTAGCTGAAAATATCCTTGAAAAGGATCCTAACTTAGAGTCGGAAATGAACCGTCTC
>JAITMM010000037.1 GCA_031277335.1 Tannerella sp.
CGCTCCAGAATGGCATCCTGATTGGACTTGAATTTATACTGTATATGATAGTCCGACGTCCCGATGCCGGTATGAATCCGTCCGCGTTTGGCTGCCTTCAGCGATTCGGCCGCCACGTCAATATCTTTCTCAACTGCACGTGTTAATGCGCAGATTACCGGCCATGTAACAGCTTTGGAAATCTCAACTACGCTATTGAAATCTCCGGGACTTGACACCGGAAACCCGGCCTCAATCACGTCCACCCCCAATTCTTCCAACGCCTTGGCAACCTGTATCTTCTCGACAGTATTCAGCTGACATCCAGGTACCTGCTCGCCATCGCGCAACGTTGTATCAAAAATAAATAATCTTTCAGACATAATTCATTTTATATTTTTTAATTCATTATTCAAAAAAAAACCTTCCCCACCTTGGAAGTGAGAAAGGCCAAACCAACTGAACAAAACGTACAATCTCACTTCCTATCCCGGTTCCGGAGTAGAATAATATCAATTGATAAAATGAGACCGTTCGTTATCATTCCTTATCTTTATCGGGCGCAAAGGTAAGATATTTTTCAAATACAAACAAAAAATCATATTTTTTTTACAAAAAATCGAGAAAATTTCTTTCTAATGCCTCCACTGCTTTAAAATAAGAAGTAAAAGATGAAAAAGTGATTTGGGAATTATTGAAATTTCACTTACTTTTACGGCGAAATATCGAAAAATATGAGTGATATCATACATTTGCTTCCGGATCATATTGCCAATCAGATTGCGGCGGGGGAGGTTATCCAGCGGCCGGCTTCGGTGGTGAAAGAGTTGATGGAGAATGCGGTAGATGCAGGGGCTGGACAAATTATTGTCAATGTCAAGGAGGCGGGACGATCGTTGGTGCAGGTGATTGATGATGGCAAGGGGATGTCGGAGACGGATGCGAGGATGGCGTTTGAGAGGCATGCTACGTCGAAGATTACCAATGCACAAGACCTTTATGCACTGAGAACGATGGGATTCAGGGGTGAAGCGCTGGCTTCGATTGCGGCCGTGTCGCAGGTGGAATTGCGGACGAGGCTCAAGGGGGCTGAGGTTGGTGCGAGGCTGTCCATCTCCGGTTCCATGCTGGACGATATCAAGATGGATGCGTGCAATGAAGGAAGCACGTTTTCGGTCAGGAATCTGTTTTATAACGTTCCTGCCAGGCGTAAGTTCCTAAAAACCAATGAGACGGAGTTTCGCAATATCATGACGGAGTTTGAACGGGTCGTGCTGGTGAATCCTCAAATCGAATTTAAGCTGTTTCACAATGATGTGGAAGTTCTGCATCTGCCCGTTTCGGGACTTCGCCAACGTATTGTCAATGTGTTTGGTAAGAAGTACAATGCCCAATTGCTGTCGATGGAAATTGCTACGTCGGTGGTCAAGATCACGGGTTTTATCGGTCAGTTCAATGCCGTCAAGCGTCGCGGATACCTTAATTTCTTCTTTGTCAATGGACGGTATATGCGTCATCCCTATTTTCACAGGGCTATTATGAATGCGTATGAATCGTTGATTCCGGCAGGCGATATCCCTGATTATTTCATTTACATGACATTAGACCCGGCGTCAATCGACATCAATATCCATCCGACAAAGACGGAAATCAAGTTTGAGAACGAACAGCCTGTCTGGCAGATACTTTCGTCGGCCGTTCGCGAGACGTTGGGGAAATCGAACGCCATCCCGTCCATCGATTTCAATACGGACGATAAAATCGATATTCCTGTCTATAATCCTGCTTCGGCACATCATATAAATGCTCCGAAAGTAGAGTTGAATACGAGATACAATCCGTTCAGGGACAGCTCTTCCCCCGGTCAAAGCTGGGAACAGCTTTATGCAGGTTTTGAACATGACAGGATGATGCCTTCCGAAAAGCCGTTTGCGGAAGATATTCCCGAAGAGCAGGCCGAAGAGCAGGAGAGCTTGTTTTCCGATGTCGCAAATCCTTGCTTTCAGTATAAAAACCGGTATATCATCACGCCCCTGAAGTCGGGATTGGTGCTGATAGACCAGCGCAGGGCGCATATACGTATATTATACGAGCAGTATATGTCAAATATAAAACTGCGCAAGAGCGTATCGCAGCAGATGCTTTTTCCCGAAATCGTGGAGTTCACGCCGGCAGAGGCTGCCATGATACCGTCGGTGACAGACGAGATACAATGGTTGGGCTTCGATATCAGTCCGATAGGAGATAATTGCTATTCCATCAATGGCATGCCTGCGGGCGTACGCGAAGGTAATCCGGCGCTGCTGCTCAAGGAAATCGTCCGTCAAGTGATGGAATCGGAAAGCGTGCAGAAGAAGGAAAAGACCGGGTTGCTGGCTTTGTCGCTGGCAAAGTCGGCTGCCATCAGGCCGGGCAAGTCATTGACACTCGAAGAGATGGAGGCCATCGTGGCGGCGCTTTTCTCAATGGAAGCCAACAATTTAACGCCGGACGGGAAAGTGATTATGTCGGTGATCACCGATGATGAATTGGTAAAACGGTTCAAAGCGTAGGCGTGAATAATTCTTCTCCGCTGTAAAAAATATGTTGTAAAGCATAAAATAAATTAATCGCAATGATAAAAAAAGAGTTATATTTGCGGCATTATTGTGTTTTCCAATGTAAGGTTCCGGTCAACTTTATTGGTCGGGCTTATTTTTTTTATTAATTCAATTCGTGTAACAAGAGGCTGTAACAATGGCAATTACGTATATGACAGAAGAAGGCTATAACAAGATTTTAGCCGAGATAAATTATTTGGAAGGTGTCAGAAGGCCTGAGATTGCTCTCCAGATCGCTGAGGCAAGAGACAAAGGTGACCTTTCAGAGAATGCTGAATATGAGGCTGCTAAAGAGGCTCAAGGCGTTTTGGAAGGGAAGATTGCCCAGTTGAAAGGGTTGATCTCCAACGCACGTCTGATTGACGAGGCGCAGATTAAGACTGACGTGATCCAGATTTTGAATAAGGTCAAGATCAGGAATATACAGAACAACATTGTGGCAACGTATACGCTGGTGGCCGATTCGGAAGCCAATCTGAAAGAAAACAAAATTGCCGTCAGCACGCCGATTGC
>JAITMM010000038.1 GCA_031277335.1 Tannerella sp.
GAACATATCCCCGACAATATCGTCAAGGCAGCGCAAACGTTTCAGCAAGCACCTGAGTTACTGGGGCATAAAATCATATTTGACCTGCCTGCCGGACTTATCACACTCCTTATCACCCTCCTGGCCTATATAGGAATCCGTGAATCGCGTAATATCAGCAATGCGCTGGTTATTTTGAAGTTAGGTATAATCGTCTTTGTTATTGTCGCAGGCGCCTTTTTTGTGAAACCCGATAACTGGTCGCCCTTTATGCCTAATGGCGTAGGTGGCGTAATGAGCGGAGTAGCAGCCGTTTTCTTCGCCTTTATCGGGTTTGATTCACTGTCGACAATGTCGGAAGAGACAAAAAATCCTCAGAAAGATTTACCGAAAGCCATGATATATTGTCTGATTATCTGCACATTGCTGTATGTGGCCATTTCGCTTGTTTTGACGGGAATGGTGAATTACAAGGAGTTGCGCGTCGACGACCCGCTGGCTTACGTCTTCGACCAGGTAGGGATGAATTTTGTGGCCGGCATTATTTCCGTCAGTGCGGTGGTGGCCATTACGAGCGCGCTGCTGATTTACCAAATAGGGCAACCGCGTATCTGGATGACAATGAGCCGCGACGGACTGCTCGGCAAACGCTTCTCACGCATCCATCCCAAATTCAAAACACCCTCATACTCAACGATTATCACCGGTCTACTCGTCGGCATACCCGCCATGTTTCTCGATATGCAGTTTGTGGTTGATTTGACCAGCGTGGGAACGTTTTTCGCCTTTATTCTCGTCTGCGCGGGCACGCTTTTCCTCGAACATCGAAAAATGACATCCCATGCCAAATTCAAAATCCCTTATGTCAATGGCCAATATATTATAAGTATCTTATTGATAACGGCTTTATGGTTGTTTTTTACAAAAACGAACTATGTGGCGGTGATTTCGGACAAGCCGCTATTGATATTTTTTTGGTTAGTCTGGATCTATTTAGCTATCAGCGCACTTAAACACAAATTTTCACTGATACCCGTCTTAGGCATCCTATTTAACCTCTACTTAATGACCGAGTTAGGCATGTCAAACTGGCTTATGTTCGTTGTCTGGCTGATCTTGGGATTGACGATTTATTTCAGTTTCGGCTACAGAAACAGCAAGATACGGATGCGTATGGGGTAAAATGGTTTGTTTTTTTAAAAAAAATATTATCTTTGTGGAAATTTTCTCGTTTTTTATAATTTTATAATGTATGGAAGCAACAGTGATAAAAATTGACGGTTCGCTCGGTCTGAAATTTCCGGAACCATTTGTTGAGGTTTTCAATCTGAAACCCGGGAGCATTGTAGAGATAAATATGATGCAAAATGATGAAGTTGTCCTTAGCGGAAAATCGAAGGCAAGAGAAGGATGGGATGAAATGTTTTCCAGATATGCTCAAGAGGGTGAAGACGAACAATTATTGTAGCTCCATTAACTACCCGCTACAGGAATATTCCATCAAGAGTAAAACTTGAAGTAGACAGCGTAAATGGTTTGTCATGTACAAGTTATGTTGCTTTAGACCAAATAAAAACTATTGATAAAATACGGTGCGGCAATAAGTTGGGAAATTTAAACAAAGTAGACGCACAGATAATAGCCAATATACTTATTGAAATATTTCAATATTGAATCCAAATCTCTTGTGTTAGCAATATTGCTGTTTCAGATTGAAAAAGAGAATTTTGGTGGCTGTTCAAAAATAATGTTGTATATTTGCTGTCAAAATAATATCAAAAATATATCATTATGTTAGTAATAAGCACAAGAGAGTTGACTCAACAGCAAAATATTTTTTTTGTCATTTGCCTTTTATAATTTATTTCCTAAAACACATACGCCAACCCTACGCCATTGCCATTCACATTGAGTTTCAAATAAGGCTCAATTGGTTTTTCTTCTCCGTAACGGATGAACTGTTCATACGCTTTCTTTGCCTTTACCCGTCTCACTTTTCCTCCGATTGCAATAGGAATACCAATACAAAGTAATACATCACCCGCAACAGTAGTAATATATCCATAGCCTATATTATATTCCCTTGAATTACTACTATTTCCATCTGCTATCAATCCTATACCTACACCATTTGCAACTATACCGGCAATAATAAAAAACCAGCCGGTGCCGCCTCTATGTTTTCCACTTTGATACAGTTGATATAGTTCCGGCGCTTCTGTTTTCATCCGTGAATAATTAATCACTGAATTGTTGTAATACGGATCATATTGTGTTGTTTGTTGCGTCCTATAGGGATTATAAGTCTGCGCCGTTCTCTGTGTTTGCACCGGTATTTTTGAGATGGATTCAATCTCGTCCATTCGGAATACAAAGATATTTCCTTCTGTTGTTTCAATTTTGATGGATATATTGGGAATTTGCTCAATAATGACGCCGCGAATCACGCTGCCGTTTTTCAAATATACGGCATCCTGATATTGACTGTATTGATTCGATTGTGCGGTTCGTTGATTTTGTGTTTGATACGGATTGGGCTGAGTCGCCCGTTGTGTTTGTTGCTGAGGCTGATAGGATTGCACCGGCCTTTGTACTGGTGTTGAGGTTGCTCGCTGCGTTCCCGGATTGGACGCTTCAAACGTTTCCACATTCCCATTCTGATAAAGGATAGTGACAATATCGCTTTTTTGAAGCACAAAGGTAGGGCCATTCGGCTTTTCATAACGTTTATACCGGACATTGTCCTCATTTACCTGTATAACAAGGGCTTCAATTTTTCTTGAATCCCTTGTGACAATCACATCCTGCGCAAAACAGGCGCACGTAAAGGTGATCATACACCCTGCCAGCATTAAAAATCTTTTCATTTTACTATCAAAAATTGTGCCTCCCTGTTCCCCAACGTTCGGCAGTTATCTAAAAATAAAGCGCAGGAACTGTTTTAATTCTATCCTCAATCGGAGGCTCTGGCATGCCTATTGTAATGGATGGAAACAGTTGCCCACGCCCATATATAATCTTTTCCGTAGAAAGTCTATATATAAAGACGTGAGCATTTTCTGTCGCTATTATCCCATTACAATAAAAACGAAACCTGCCAGATTCCGAGTGACGGATAATATCTTAAAAAACGCTCTTTGTCAATAATGTCCTTCCTGCTTCAAACGCTTTATCCACAGGAATTGCTGCAAAGATAATCAATCTTTTTGAAAAAGAGAACTGTTTTGCCTTTCGTTATGTTAAAAAAAACATGTTTACTACTGCAAAAGTGGCATTTGACAATTGTACATACGATATCCCGATAAACATCCTTTATACTAATCCTCATAGCATTCCAACCGATCCTGATTGATTTGCGGGAAAAAAGTTTGACGTTTTATAATTTTATTTCGCATTTTTGTGAATATTTGGTACTAAAATAGTATCTTTGTTATTGCTATACATATATAGTAATGAAAAGATGAAACGATTGGAGTACAAAGGCTATTCGGGAAGCATTGAATTTAATAAGACAGATAACTGCTTCTATGGTAAGGTAGTCGGATTGGATAAAGGCACGGCGATTACGTATGAAGGATATACTGCCACAGCATTGTATGATGACTTTAAAGGCGCAATTGATGACTATTTAGATTATTGCAATACACAGGGTATCAAGCCCAAGAAATCGTATTCCGGCACTTTGAACATACGGATACCGTCTGAAATACATTGTAAGATAGCTCTATATGCAGAACAAAACGGGATGAGTATCAATTCCTTTATTCGGGATTCAATTGAGACAAAGCTCGAAAGTGTTCAGTGAGAGCAATATATAAAGCAGCATTTTATCATGATTGATGTTTGTAAAAATAGCCATCTCCATCCGGGAAAATATTTTTTTGCTTTTACGATTATTTAACTAAATATATTAGTTGGTGACTAAAATGTTTAGTTTATTTGCAGTCAAAATGTATAAAGCATGATAGAACTGACAAAAAAAGAAGAAGAGATAATGACCTTTTTCTGGGAGAAGGGGCCGTTATATGTAAAAGATATTCAGGCATTTTATGATGATCCGAAGCCTCATGTCAACACGATCTCGACCATCGTGCGGATATTGGAAGACAAGGGGATGGTGGGTCATGAAAGCATCAGCAAGACGTATCGTTACTATGCGCTGGTTGATAAAAACGAGTTCAGCAAAAATACGTTGAAGGGAATTGTAAGGAAATATTTCAACAATTCGAGTTTTGTGGCGATTTCATCGTTGATTCAGGAAGAAGACATTTCGTTGGATGAACTTCGGAAGTTGATTGATAAGGTAAATTAAAATTCAAGGATTCGAAAATTATAGGATTCAAAAATTCAGTTATTCAGTTACTCAGTTATTCAGTTATTGACTCCATGGGCATATTTTTCGCATACAATTTAAAGCTAACGGTTTGCTTTGTACTGTTTTATATAATGTATAAGACAGTGC
>JAITMM010000073.1 GCA_031277335.1 Tannerella sp.
ATGGGTGGATGGGAGACTTTAAAAATTCAAGGATTCAATGATTTAAAACTTGAAACCTGTTTTTTAATAAAAGTGTAGGGGGACGTGATTTTTGGCAGGAGTAATTATATGACAGGCAACAACAGAATGCGACTAACATTCTGTTCATTTTCAGTATTGCAAAATCCATCCGGTTGAAAAAAAAAACAATTACATCTGTTTTAAGCAGATATAATTGATGACGAAGTCTATATAGGCCGCGTTATCCGGATGTCCTGTGCTATATTGTCGGCATCCAAATATCACCGTCGTAGGGTTCATTTGTATTATCTTCAATCCATTCGGGACCGGTTTGGATGATCGGGCTGGCCGAAGCTGCGATAATACCCTCCACTTCGATGCGTCTGACCGTAAAGTCAGGCCGGAAGTAAGTTGCCTTGAATGCATCTTGTCTGTCCATTACATTCATATTCATTTCAATTTGCGAACCGGGAATCCCGATTCTTTTTTATATTCGAGGGCAAAGATAGACAACATTTTCATGTAAAATGAAAAATGTCAAAGAAAATATAGTTAAATAATGTTAAGAAGCTCTTTTTTTGTCAGATTGAAAAAAATATATTACTTTTGCACCGTCTTTCGGGAGAGGTTGCTCAACGGCTGCCTCGCTACGGAAGACCGAAACGGTGTTGATAGCTCAGTTGGTTAGAGCATTGGATTGTGGTTCCAAGGGTCGTGGGTTCGAATCCCATTCTACACCCCATTTGGTGTCCGTCATTCCGCACTTGATGCGGAGTCTGCTATCCTAAAAAGCAAAGGCCGCCCGGAAAGGACAGCCTTTGTTTCCCAACGGAAATTTCTCCCTTAACGGGGGAAATTTCTTTTTTAACCTAAATAAGATTTCAACAGCTTGCTACGGGTGCCTTGTCTTAGCCTGCGAATGGCTTTCTCCTTGATCTGGCGGACGCGTTCACGGGTAAGCCCGAATTTGCCGCCGATCTCTTCTAAAGTGACTTCCTGACAGCCGATACCGAAAAACATTTTAATGATTTCACACTCTCTTTCGGTCAACGTAGCCAGCGCTCTGTCGATTTCTTTTGACAATGATTCGCTCATCAGTGTCCCATCGGCAATCGGAGCGTCGTCGTTGATCAGCACGTCAAGCAGGCTGTTGTCTTCGCCTTCGACGAACGGGGCATCCACAGAGATATGTCGACCGGATACCTTGAGCGTATCCGAGATTTTCTCTACCGGGATATCCAGTTCTTCGGCCAACTCTTCGGGCGACGGACGGCGCTCGTGCTCCTGCTCGAACCGTGACAGGGCCTTGCCGATTTTATTCAGCGAGCCTACCTGATTCAACGGCAAACGAACAATGCGCGACTGCTCTGCCAACGCCTGCAAAATGGACTGGCGAATCCACCATACGGCATAAGAGATAAACTTGAACCCGCGCGTCTCGTCGAACTTCTCGGCTGCCTTGATCAGTCCCAAATTGCCCTCATTGATAAGGTCGGGCAAACTAAGCCCTTGATTTTGATACTGTTTTGCAACTGATACGACAAAACGCAGGTTGGCTCTTGTCAACTTCTCCAATGCTTTCCGGTCGCCTTTCTTGATGGCTTGTGCCAACTCAACTTCTTCCTCGACGGTAATCAGATCTTCACGGCCAATTTCCTGAAGATACTTATCGAGCGAGGCGCTCTCGCGATTGGTAATGGATTTGGTAATCTTTAGTTGTCTCATCCAATTTTATTATTGAAAAATATGGGGTTGCAAAGGTACGAATTATTTTTGAAAAACGCGTGTGTTTTTCAAAAATAATTCGTTTCCCAAGCTAAACAATTGGTTTAATCCACTAAATCGATGGCATAATGCTGTGTCCGGCCGTTCGGATAGAATCCTCTGATAAACAGACCTTTATCTTCAGACGAACCTTTCAGGATCGGCTTGACAATATTGTCGATATCTTCTTGTGTAGATATACGCTCGTTATTCATTGTCAGGATAATAAATCCTTTGCGGATTCCTGCGCTTTGCATTTTGCCTCCGCCTGTAGTCGAGGTGACTTCCACGCCGTAGTCGACGCCAAGCTCCCGTTTCCGGACATCGGTCAGTTCCACAAACTGCGCTCCCAACACTTCGGTGCTGCTCTTCTCAACTTCTTTAGCCACGGCATCCGTATTGCCTTGTGCATTACGCAGTTCTACGTCATAGCTCTTGACTGTCCCGTAGCGGTCTACTTCAATCTTGACCTTATCGCCGGGACGGAATTTATTGATTTGTTCCTGCAGTTCGCCACCTGACTTCACATGTACGCCGTTGACGGCCGTGATCACGTCGCCTACTTCCAATCCGGCTTCCTTGGCTGCGCTTCTTTCAGCAAATTCAGAGATATAAGCACCTTCCAATACTTTAACTTTTTCGTCCGGCGCGATTCTTCTTCCGCCTTCATTATCGTAACCTTCTTTGGCAGCCTGGGGACTGATCATAAAGACCCCTAATCTGGCACGCTGAACGACGCCATATTCTTTCAAATCGGCTACTACCTTCCCTGCAATACTGATGGGGACGGCAAATGAATAGCCGGAATAACTGTTTGTTTCAGAGATAAGTGCAGTGTTAATACCGATCAGTTCACCTTTGATATTCACCAATGCGCCTCCGCTGTTGCCTCTGTTGACGGCAGCGTCGGTTTGGATATATGATGATATTTTATCACGGTCTGTTTCGCCGGGCAGCGAACCACGCCCCTTGGCACTGATGATCCCTGCCGTGACGGTCGACTTCAGATTCAACGGATTGCCGACTGCCAGCACCCATTCGCCTACGCGCAGCTTTTCGGAATCTCCGAAAGGCAGCGTCTGCAAGTCGGTAGCTTCAATTTTCAGCAAGGCAATATCGGTGAAGGGATCCGTGCCGATGATTTTGGCCGGCAATGTCCGGTCGTCGTTTAAGGACACCTGCAAGTCGTCGGCTCCTTCAATCACGTGATTGTTAGTGATAATATACCCGTCGGTCGAGATAATGACACCCGAACCGAACCCTACACGCGGCTGCGGAGTGCGCTGTCTGCCATCTCTTTGGCCAAAAAAGTACTCATAAATATCAAACTCCTCTCTATTTCTGCCCGAAGACTTGGCATTTTGCACGGACCTGATATGTACGACCGCATTGACAGCCTGTTCGGCCGCATACGTGAAATCTATTACATCGGCCACACCCTCAGGCGCGTAGCCGGCAGGGACAGCTTGGGCAAACGGAGTGCTGTTATTCAACAGAACGGCACGCACATTTTTATTATTCTTCACTAAGTAAGCAACAGCTCCAATAGAAGTAATAAAACTTATAACTGCCACTAATACAATTGTTAATGTTTTTTTCCAAAATGTTTGCATATACATTAAAATTAAAATTAAACTTATATAGAATCTTTTATTTTCGCATTTAAGAACTCAAAATAAATACAATTATTTTACACGGTAAAATCATTTAAACACTTTTAACTGACAATATCCGATTCTTATAGATGCTTAACACAGGAAAAGGTTTAACATTCAAAACTGAACGTTCAAGGTTCAAGGTTCAATGTTCAATGTTCAATGATTCAAAAATTCGTGGCCATTCGTGTCATTCGTGGCGAAAAAAAAATCCGTTCGTGGCTAAAAACCCGTTATTAGTTGCGTATATTGAAAACTTATCTTATCTTTGTAGCCATTTTTTTAAGATTCAAGCCATTAGATACAAAATCATTATGAACGATAACAACGTTATGAACAGGGCTGCCGACAATATTCGGGCGCTTGCCGCAGCCATGGTTGAGAAAGCCAAATCAGGTCATCCCGGAGGCGCCATGGGCGGAGCCGACTTTATCAATGTCCTTTATACAGAGTTTCTAAACTACAATCCCGACCGGCCGGACTATCCCTTTCGCGACAGGTTTTTCCTCGATCCGGGACACATGTCGCCGATGCTGTATGCCGTATTGTCGATGGCCGAAATGATCCCCGTGGAGGAGCTGAAAAATTTCCGCCAGTGGGGCAGCATGACGCCCGGACATCCGGAGGTGGACTTGCAGCATGGCATTGAGAATACGTCCGGCCCGCTTGGACAGGGACATGCCATGGCAGTGGGAGCAGCTATTGCAGAGCGGTTTATGGTGTCCCGCTTCGGCGAATGGATGGCGCACAAGACGTATGCCTATATCTCCGACGGAGGCGTACAGGAGGAGATTTCGCAGGGTGCAGGCCGCATAGCCGGGCATTTGGGACTGCATAACCTGATCATGTTTTACGACTCGAATAATGTGCAACTTTCGACCAAAGTGCAGGAAGTGACATCCGAAGATGTGGCCGCCAAGTATAAGGCGTGGAACTGGAACGTCATCAGTATCAACGGTCAATCGGTCGACGAAATACGCTACGCGCTGCAATTAGCCGCAGTCGAAAAGTCCCGGCCTACCTTGATTATCGGGCGCACCGTCATGGGAAAAGGTGCTGTCGATGCACATGGCGAAAGCTATGAAGACCGCGTCTCGACGCACGGTCAACCGCTGTCGGCCGCCGGAGCCGATTTCGATGCAACCATCCGTCACCTTGGCGGCGATGCCTACAATCCGTTTGCCATATCAGCCGAGGCGAAGAATCTTTATGCCAAACGTAGAAAAGAATTAATCGAACAATTTGAAAACAAGCATCATACGGAACTGACATGGCGTAGCGAAAACCCTGATGCAGCCGCCAGGTTGGACCTGTTTCTGTCAGGCAATGCTCCGGCAATTGACTATCAAGCCATTGCATTGAAAGAAAATATGGCGACGCGAAACGCTTCGGCCACCGTACTGACAACTTTTGCCGAAAAGATTGAAAACATGATTGTTGCGTCGGCCGACCTGAGCAATTCGGACAAGACGGACGGCTTCTTGAAAAAGACAAAAGCACTGACAAAAGGCGACTTCAGCGGGCAATTCCTTCAAGCCGGCGTCAGCGAACTGACGATGGCCTGCCTGATGAACGGGATGGCGTTGCATGGCGGGGTGATCCCGGTGGGTGGCACGTTCTTTGTGTTCTCCGACTATATGAAGCCGGCCGTGCGTTTGGCCGCGCTTATGCGCTTGCATACTGTCTATGTGTGGACGCACGACTCGTTCCGCGTGGGCGAAGACGGCCCCACCCATCAACCCGTGGAGCATGAAGCGCAGATCAGACTGCTCGAACACCTTCATAATCACCACGGAGAGCGCTCCATGGTGGTGCTTCGCCCTGCCGACGGAGCCGAAACGGTGGCAGCCTGGAAATTGGCCGTAGAGAGCCAACGACCGGTGGCGCTTATACTTTCACGTCAGGATATCAAGGACTTACCGGCTGCTACGGGCGACCGTCGTGCAGAAGCCATGCAATTGTCAAAAGGCGCTTATATCGTTGTCGATCAGGAGAATCCCGATGTAGTCATGCTGGCAAGCGGCTCCGAAGTAGCTACGCTGGTCGAAGGCGCCGCTCTGCTGGCGAAAGACAACATACGCGTACGTATAATATCTGCGCCCTCGGAAGGATTATTTCGCGACCAAGCTGTTGAATATCAGCAACAAATTCTCCCGAAAGGCATTGTCAGCTACGGGTTGACATCAGGCCTGCCCGTGACGCTGCAAGGATTGACGGGCGATAACGGTTTTGTTCACGGAATGAAGCATTTCGGCTATTCCGCCCCCTACAAGGTGCTGGACGGGAAATTCGGGTTCACGGGAGTCAATGTATACGAGCAAGTTAAGAAATTAATCGGAAATCGTTAATTAGAAGTTGAAAGTTAATTGAAAATGAAAAAGATAGGTTTGGCAAGTGATCATGCGGGATTTGAACTGAAAGAGATTATCAAGCATTATATTGAACAACAGGGATATACTATTCACGA
>JAITMM010000118.1 GCA_031277335.1 Tannerella sp.
GGAGACAGCGATGATCGATTTTTGATAATTTGCCCAAAAGCATTACCTGAAAGCGCTCCTTTTATCGATGTTCTATAATTTCTCAAGAAACCGTGTCAAAAATCGATTTTACCGGAATATTTGATTGTCTTACCTTTGCAGCGAATTTCAAAGACAAAAGAGATGAAAGTTGATTTGATATTTGCAGTGTTTTGGGTGATAGTTCTTTGGTCACAATATGCGACAGCAGCCCCGGCGGGAAGTCTCGAAAAGGGGACTGCCCTGCTGAATCGTCATTACAGACATAATCTGCAACTCTGAAAATTATCAAAATATAACAATAAAACATTATATATATATGAAACAATTTAGCTTAATAACAATTTTGTGTCTTACTGTCTGTTTTGCATGCAATTCTGACAACGACGACGATGCAATCAAATCGGAATGTTCGGTTTCCGGAATATTACAATATGATAATTATTCATCAGATTGGGAGATTTATTATCATTATCCTAATACTTATGACTCCGTAGATATTTACAAGATAAAAGGATACAAGATAAATAAACCTAAAAACGAAAAATTTAACGTAGAGGCAACCGGAAATTGTTGGCTCCAAAAAGAAAAGACAGGTATTCCTGTCGGTACGACATTTTACAATTTAGAAATTAAATCATTAATTTATAAATAAAATGAAATTTAAAATTTGTAAATATATAACAATTGGACTTATGAAACATTTTTTTGCATTTTCAATTTGGGTTTTTATGTCCTGTCAAATGCATAATGAGCAGTGTGAGGATAACAAATTTCCTGAAATAACCGATATTCCTCCTTGCTATAAGGACGAAAGATATTTAGTAGATGGAGGTTATACGGTGAAAAAAGTATTGAAAGACGAACCTGCAACAATTTATAAACAAAGTGCATTGATGACTTTCATTAATGAAGATGGCTTTAACAACCACGAGATAAGTGAGAGATTTATCTTTGTTCTTGGTAATGAGATAAGCATATCTGATTTTATGACTTTTAGACAAATGATGCCATGTGGAGATTTGCCTGAACAGTTTCGTATAGAAGGTTTATCTGTTTATATAAGCGGGAATGTTATTGATGGAAGAGCTGTAACAGCAGCTCCTTATAATACTGATGGTTTCAGAAGACCTCGTTGGCCAATATTTGAATTGACATCGATAAAAATTAACAATAACAAATAATCATTAATCAACAAAACAAATGAAAATGAAACAATTAATTTTAACAATTATGATGATTGCTTTTACAAGCAATTTATTTGGACAAATCAGTCTAAATTCACAGCGAATTTGCGGATCGCAGTTTAACTTTGAAGAAATGAAAAGGAAGAATCCTGAACGTTATCAACGGTTTATCGATTATGAACAGCTATTGCAAAATCAGTTGTTAAACTCAAGAACTATTCCAACAGGAAAAATAATAATTCCTGTCGTGGTTCATGTTGTATATTATAACAGTTCGCAAAACATCAGCGATGCGCAAATCAATGCCCAAATAAAGGTACTAAACGATGATTATCAAAGGTTAAATGCAGACAAGAATAATACGCCGACTGCATTTCAGAGTGTGGCAGCTAATATGGAGATTGAATTTAAGCTGGCCAAACTTGATCCGAGTGGTTATCCAACAACAGGTATAACCCGCACATCAACTTCTTTAAATGGATTTGACATGAATTCAGGTAACAATGTAAAATTTACAGCCAGCGGTGGCAAGGATGCATGGAATACTCAAAAATACCTGAATCTTTGGGTGTGCAATCTTAACATGTATAACGGGTCGGAGCTGACGGGGTATGGTACATTTCCGCAGGATTTATCGACTTTTCCCAATCTGGATGGAGTAGTCATAAATTACAAATATTTTGGAGTAGGTGGACATACTGTGGCTCCTTATAATAAGGGAAGAACTGCAACTCATGAAGTTGGCCATTGGCTTGGTTTATGGCATATTTGGGGAAAAACAAATGAGCAATGTAGCCCTTGTGTAGACGATGACGATGTAACCGATACCCCGAATCAACTATGTGCTAAATATGGAACTCTATCAGGCGTGCAAATCGATCAATGTACTACTATTAGTCCCGGAATTATGTATATGAATTATATGGACTATACAGATGATGCTGTAATGAATATATTCACTCTTGGTCAAAAAACAAGAGCTCGTGCAGTTTTTGATGACCAAACAGGAATAAGACGGCAAATGCTAACATCGGCTGAGGTCATAACAAATCCCCCTACAATTTCCGGTCTTGATTTGCTTTGTGTCGGGTCTTCAGCTCTATATTCGGCTATTTATTTACCGTCCGGTTGCACATGGAGTTACAGTCCAAATGTAACTGTTGTTTCATCATCAGCCAATTCTATAACTTTGACAGGAAAATCTACCGGTAGTGCATTCCTTAACATTATATCGGGCAGTACAGTAGTTGCACACAAACAATTCTGGGTCGGTCCGCCTGTTATTACCGGAATCACGTATGACGGTTCTTACTTAATATTATCAACGGCCGGCGTCAACGCTGCGCTTACGCAATCGCAGTGGATAATAGGCGGAAATTTTTACTACGGATATCCGGATAGAGTTGCTTATCCCGGCGGTGGAGGAACTGTTTCAGTCAGTGTCACAGCCGATAATAACTGCGGCAGGAGCGCTACTTATACCACGCAGATTTCATTGATGTCAAGGGGTTCCTATCAGGTTTTCTCACCTGCCGGTTCTCACAGCGTGACCGTGTCATTCCTGCAAACGGAAACGGATAAGGCTGCATTAGGAACTTCTCTTGATAGGCAGACGGTTAAGTATACGTTAATCAGTTTGACAACCGGCGCCGGTGTAGCATCGGGCACAATGCCTGCCGCAGGCGGTACGCTGGATTTCAGCCATGTTCCTTCCGGTTTATATGTCTTCAATATTGATAAGGGCGACAATCAAATGGAATCATTTAAGATTGTATTGAATTGAATTATAGCTTGTAACTGTTGTGAAACTGTTTTCATAAAACTGTCAGTGCAAGGAATTGAAAAATCCCCGAAGGTATAAAAATCTTCGGGGATTTTATTTCAGGGAATCGTTTAACGCTACAATTTCCCCGTCAGCCGTTCCCGACATACGTCCATTGCCGTTTTCATGCGTTGAAAAAATTGTGAGCGTTCACGTTCGGAAGCACCGCTCAGCAGGGTGGATTTCTTCATCATGTTTTCGATCCATTTTTCCGTTTCTCTGCAAAAGGCCGGATTTTCCGTCAAAATGCTTTTGACTGTATACAGGCGTATGCCCACAGCCGTATGCGCTGAATTTTTCAAAAGGATATAATTGTTTTCGAGGTTGGTAGCGCTGATGTACAGCTGAAAATTTCCCTTTCCGTCTTTTCTGCCTGTCTCTGTCCATTCCCTTATCTTTTCCATCATGTCATTCATCTGGCTGAATAGCAGGCGCACGGTTTCCTGTTTTTCAAAGGCACCCATATCGCAAAAATATTCCAGCAATCGGAAAATATGTGTAATCGTGTCACCCGTCCAGATTTCGCATGACGATGTGTCGGCATAACAGTCTGCCAGTCTGTCAAAATCCTCGAAAAGAGATTCTTTCCTTTCAATTTCATCCACAAACCTTTCAAACGGGATTTTCATACCCGATACGGCATCGAACCATACAAAAATCTTAAAAAACATCAGTTCGCGGTGACGCAGGAAATGAAACAACGGCACATCTTCGGCAGTATAATAAATCTCGCCGTCGCTGTGTTGCGTCAGTGACGATACCGTATCCGTAAACTGACGGATATACGTGCGGTAGCTGTCTAGGTTCAAAATCTCAATCGGATTGTACCTGAAAGTCAGATTGTCGTGTACATTCTCGGCAAGGAAATCCATCGACAGATTGAATCGTGAACACAGTTTGGTTGCTTCGTCCAGTGACAGTACCGTTTTCCCGCTTATCCGGCGATAGGCTGCATTTTCCTCGATGCCCAACAGTTCGCTGACTTCGGTAGCCAGCTTGACCGTAGCAAACCGCTTCCTGATTTCTTCAAATAAACGCTTCTGCATTGTAAGTTTACGTTCCATAACACAATTCTCTTTTTTTAAATAAACCTGACGCAAATATACAAAGTTTTTGCAGATTGATGCAAATAGATTACTTTTGTGAGTAAAAAAGCAACGTTGCATGAAACAGTCCCATACGATTAAATTGGCGTTGACGGCGCTCTTGCTGTTTGCGGTTGTGTTTGCCGTCAGCCGGGCGCCGGGCGTGGCGGAATGGTATATTGTCCACATTTATCCTGCATTGGCTACAGTCCTGTCGACGATTTCCGCCTTGTTTCCGTTTTCGCTCTATGACTTGTTTATTCTTTTCCTGATCATTGCTTTTATAATGCTTGTTATATTGATGATTATAAGAAAGATACGATGGGGGAAAGGGCTAAGGATCATTGCCCGGTCGGTGATTATTCTCATTGCTTGGTTCTACGTTGCGTGGGGATTCGCCTATTTCAGGCAGGATTTTTATACGCGTTGCGGGATGCAGCAAACGGCGTTCGATTCCACCGGCTTCAAATCGTTTGCCGACAATTTTATAGCCGACGCAAATCGTGCATATATCAGTGTGTCGGAGATGAATAAAGACAGCATCCATCAAAAAATCGAGAGACAATATGACAGGTTGCACACGCTGTTGAAAATCAACTATCCAAACGGGAAACGCAGGACAAAGCCGATGATGTTCGAATCAATCTACACTAAAACAGGTATTTCCGGGTATTTCGGCCCGTTTTTCAACGAGGTGCATGTGAATGATTTTGTACTCGACATGGAATATCCTTTTACGCTGGCTCACGAAAAGGCCCATCAATTCGGAGTCGCAAGCGAGGCGGAATGTAACCTGTATGCCTTTATCGTATGCGCCACGAGCGACGATGCACAACTGCGCTACAGCGCCTATCTTTCCACAATGTCCTACGTCCTAAGCAATTACCGCAGAACATTTCCCGATGGATACAGGGAGTTGCTAAGCAAGGTTGACGGGCGAATCATCAACGACCTGAGAACCAACTCCGAACACTGGATGAGCCAACACAATCAGACCATAGACAACGTTCATCGCGAAGTATACAATACCTACCTCAAAACCAACAAGATAAAAACAGGAATACAAAATTATTCGGAAGTCGTAAGTCTTTTATTATCAACCTATCCGGTTATAATTTCGGAATATAATAAGCAGTAGATTCACGCCAAAGACGACCCGATGGTCAAATTCAAAGATGTCGAAAAACTCATATCCCGTATTAACCCGGAAACTGTGATTTTTGCTACCGGCGGCCACCTGATTACGGGTCATGGTGATGCAGTTGGCAAGACGATAAAGGATTTTATTCGGCAAATTCAGGATTAGTAAATATTGTCCGCTGCAATGAATTTCAATCTTCATGCAACGTTTTAACGATTTTTCACGTCATTGTATTTATCAAGGAAAATCTTTTGAATTATTTAAAATCA
>JAITMM010000130.1 GCA_031277335.1 Tannerella sp.
AAAGCTCGCGCATAGAAGACGTAGTCTGAAATACGGATTTTGTCGGCCGGCGAATTTTGAAACAGTTTGTCCAGTGTTGCCACCGCTTCTTCGTTTTTCCCAAGTTCGACTTCGGAATATCCAAGCGCACGGTAGAGGTCGGGATTGCTCGAATTGTTATTGAGCATCTTTTGAGCCTGTACGGCCACTTCGGCATAATCTTTCAATTGGAAAAGTGTATTAATATACTGTAATTGAGCATCATTGTTGCCTGATGAAAGCGACAGAAACTTTTGGAAGTTATCTTTTGCGGCTTGCGTGTTGCCTAATTGACCATTCAAATATCCCAATTCCTTAAAGGCGATAGCATAGTTAGGATCTATTTGAGTTACAAGTTGATATTGTTTCAAAGCGCTTTCATAGTCGCGTGCGCGTTTCCACAATTGCCCGAGTTTGAGCTGTGCGGCCGGTGACTTCGTATTCGTTCTGGCGGCAATGTTGTAATTGCTGATTGCCTGCGAACCGTCATTCAGCAAATAGTTGTAGGCATCGCCTCTGACAATATAAGTCTCAATGTTTTTGGGACTGATTTTCTGAGCTGCGTTCAGAGCTGAAAAGATGGCAGCCGTGTCTTTAATCTGACTTTTCACGTATGCATCAGCGATCTTAATGTAAGCCAGTGCATTAAGTTCCTTGTCCATCTTGATTTTATTCTTCTTGGTGGGAAGCAGGGCTTCTGCCTGGGCAAAGTAGGATTTCGCAGCAGCAATATCGTTTTTAAACAGTGCAACTTCTCCTAAACCTACAAGGTTTAACGGGTTAGCCGGTTCGACATTATTTCCTCTTTCAAATTGTTCTTTGGCTTTTTGCATGGCTTCCTGCAGCGTCGTCGACACGGAATCGACTAAGAACTGCCTGATATAACTATCGCCGAAATAAAAATAATTCGTGCCGTTCTGAGGTTCTTGCGATACAAGGCTTTGAAAGGCTTTGTCGGAATTACCGAATTGTTCGCTCTCTGTAAACACGATGGCTTCCTGCAGTGTTTGAGCTGTAAGGCTTCCCCACTGAAAAGTAGTTATAGCAATAATTGCTAATGTAATAAGTGTTGTTTTGATTCTCATTTTATTCATATTTTAGTTGATTTTATTCTTGAAATTTAATAACTCTTACCGGTAATGCCGCAGGCACCATGCCCGACTGCAAAATGATGGTTTGTCCCTTTTCGCCTGCCATGAAAGCCGAAAGGCCATGGCCAAGCCCGCTATACGTCTGACGATCAACAATGTAAACGTCTCTCGTGAAAGGATATGTGCGATCGTTGATATAATATTGGAAAGGTTGATAAAATGTCTCGCCCGGCGTATTGCTGCCTTCGATAGGTGAGATGGCGGCTGTCTGCACGCGCGTCAGGAAATTGTGCGAGACTGAGTCGGCAGGGTCGCTTATCCAGTTAACGCTCACAATACCAATAGCATGTTTATTTTCTTCCACATACTTTATGACTTCTTCATTGGACATGGCTGCACTAAACGAACTTGGAAACTCCTGAAGATTAAACTTTTCCTTGAAATAATTGACATTGGAAGAACCGCTTCTATCGAACAATAGACGAATGTCGCCCAGGCGGAGTTTGGGGTCAATCTGATCCCATGATGTGATTTTGCCCAGGAACATGTCGCGTATCTGGTCGTAATAAAAGTTGGTGTTTTTGTTCTCCTTGTTCACTACAAATGCCACAGCATCAATGGCTACGCGTGTCGAGCGGGCATTGTAGGAGTTGTCACGCAAATATTGAAGTTGCTCCGGCGTCAAATCTCTCCCCACCACCATCACTTCGATGGTATCCTGCAGAAAGAGGTTGATAATGTTTGTTTCCGAATCGACTAACGTATCGACGGTAGCATTTTTGTAGAAATAATGAAACATATCCAGCTGGGCTGCCATCATCAACTTATACGAGTTGTCGATTCCTATTCTGATATGGCCGTAAGTAGGTCCGTCAACATCTTTCCCACTCCCACCCATACAGGAATAAACCGTAGTAAAAAAAACTACGGCAATCAATAATTTATATAAGTGCAATCGCTTCATCTTAAATCTTTTAGTTATGTTTACGTAAATAATGATCCGTCACTCTTCATTCTCGATTTTTGCCTTTGTAAAACCTCTTAAAAGGCGATAAACTCCATAAAAGACAAGCACAACCGCTAAAATTATTCTAATCTCTTTTGGCATCCCCTGATTGATTGTGTTTCCGAATAATAACACAACGACGCCAAGTATTATGAATACTGCGCCTGAGCCTATTGTTCGATATAACACATATTTTTGCATTGCAATTTATTACTTTACAGACGCAAATATATAACTAATTTTTTAGAACGATCATATTCTCGACCTTTTTAACTTTTTTTAATCCATTCCTTTTCATTTTATTATATACATTAATATATATAAGCGTAAGAATAGAAATTCGATGCAAAACCGATGTCATCATTGATCACTTCAGTCCTGTTGCTTCCAGCCACACGTCGGCCATCAGCTGCCGTCCGGGCAAGTTGGGATGAACGCCGTCGGTAGCCCAGTAACGTGCCGGAGCCAGCTTCATGGCCTCGTCGAATGCCGATTGGAACGGCACAAAGACGGTTTTAAATTCGTCGGACAGTTTCTTCAAGGCGCTGCGATAGGCGTCAAACATCGGATACCAGCGCTGCTCTTCGATGGCCGAGCCTCCTCGCAATGCAAATGGCTCGCATAGAACCAATTGAATGTTGGGCAACTTGTCTTTGGTGTATTGCAGCAATGTGCGCAAGTCGTTTTCATATATTTCGACCGTACCCTTGTATCCGCCCGTCAACGTATGCCAATAGTCATTTACGCCGATCAGAATACTCAGTACGTCAGGCATAAAAGCCAATGCCTCCATCTCCCACCTGTCTCGCAACTCAAACACTTTGTTGCCGCTGATGCCGCGGTTGTAAATTTTTGGTTGCCTGTCGGCATGAGTCTTTAGTAAATGGGTGGCAGTGAACAAGGTATACCCGTTGCCTAACTGGTCCAAGGTATTGCAAACGTTGCTTTCCTTGTTGCGGCCGCTATCGGTGATGGAGTCGCCCTGAAAAAGGATGACTGCATCCTTTTTTAAAGTAATCTTTGCTGCCGATGTACTATATTGCTTGTTTACAACGGCTTTTGCGAGTTCAGGCAGCAAGGCCAAACCTACTCCCGCCATGGCTCCACGTTTCAAAAAATCACGTCTCGTTTTCATATATTTCTATTAATTAAATGATATACTTTGAGTTATCTGCTTAAAGACTGCCTGATGTCCTCAAACAAATCGTCAACCGATTCCAGGCCGATGGACAGACGGATCGTATGTTCGCGGATATGCATTTTCTCGCGTTGTTCGAGGCTGAATGTCACGTATATAGTGCTGGCCGGATGGATAGCTAAGCTGCGATTGTCGAACAGGTTGGTTGCCCGCCGGATGATTTTAAGACGGTTGAGACAGTCAAAACAGGCCGCACGTGATGCCAAATCGATGGTGAGCATGGCGCCGGGGTATTGCCCGAACTGCGCCAGGCTGATCTGATAGAACGTGCTGTCTTTCAACCCCGGATAATTGACCGAAGCTATGGCAGGCAAGGTCTGCAATCGTTGTGCCAAAGCCAGACAGGTGGACGACTGACGCTCAAAACGCATCTTCAAAGTCTCTAAGCCAAGTGTCTGCATATAAGCTGCTTGCGGCGTCATGTAACTGCCCAGACAGCGGCCTGTCTCTTTTTTCATCCTCATCGTGAATGCTTTATTTCCGAATTTATCATGCCACGTCTTCAGTGCTTTCGAGCGGCTCCAGTCAAATGTGCCGTAGTCTATCAGCAATCCTCCCGTCGAGGTGGCGCCGCCTGATATATATTTGGTTGAAGAGATAACTTCTATGTTCACACCTAACGCTTTAGCGTCAAAAACGCAAAACGGCACGACGGTCGAATCGGCGATCAGCGGTACGTTCAATTCATTACACACAGCGCTAAGAGATTTCAAATCAACAACTTCCAATTGTGGATTGGAGATGATTTCGAGAAAAACGGCGCATGTACGGTTATCAATCTGAGACCTTACTTCGTCAAGATTTGTCATATCGCACGTCCTGAGTTCCACGTCGAAATGCGAGAAAATATTTTTCATCAGCGAATAGGTATTTCCAAACAAATGATTGGAAGATACGATATTGGCACCTGCATAAGCTATCGTCATCAACGTATCGCTGATGGCTGACATGCCTGAATTTGAGGCCGTCACGCTCATTGCGCCGGTCAGCGCCTGTACACGTTCTTCATAATAGGCGACGGTCGGGTTCGATACCCTCGAATAATAATGTCCGGGAGCCTGACCACTAAACAGTTGCTCCATTTCTTCGGCCGTGTCGCACTCAAAGGCGACAGCATTATATACAGGCATCGATAATGCCAAATGTGCATCCTGTTTGTCATAAGGCACATTGAGCAGTTGCGTTTCAAAACTTTGTTTCATCTATATTCTCAAATGATTTTTGGTGCAAAATTACAAAAAAAAGGAATAAATGCATTATTTGACGGCATTTCACTCTACCTCCAACACTAATCCCTTCAAATATTCGCCTTCCGGATGATAGATATTGACCGGATGATCGGCCGGCTGGGTCAGCTGGTGGAGGATGCGCACGCCACGACCCGTCTGGGCGGCAGCGCTGAAAACGGCTAAACGAAAATCCTGCTTGCTGATGACCTGCGAACACGAAAAAGTGAAGATGATGCCGCCCGGCTTGATTTTCTCGATGGCGATGGCATTCAACTTGCGATATCCCTGCAAGGCGTTGCGAACCACATTTTTATGCTTGGCAAAAGCCGGAGGGTCGAGGATGATCAGGTCGTAGCGGTCGCCCATTTTTGTCAAATATTCAAAAGCATCTTCGGCAAAGGCCTGATGGCGTTGATCGCCGGGGAAATTCAGCTCCATATTCTTTGTGGCGAGCGAGATAGCTCTCGATGAACTGTCGACGGAATGTACAATTTCAGCACCTCCGCGCATGGCATAGACGGAGAAACTCCCGGTGAAACAAAACATATTCAGCACGGAGCGCTTACAGGCGTATTGTTCGAGCAGTAACCTGTTGTCACGCTGGTCAATAAAGAAGCCGGTCTTTTGTCCCTTGAGCCAGTCCACATAAAAACGAAGTCCTTTTTCATACGCTATATGAATATTGTCTAAATCGCTTGTACTGACGCGATTACTTGTCTCACCGCCAAACAGGTATCCGTTTTCATTGTCTATGTCGGCTTTGAAGGGGAGGGTGGCTTCCGATTTGTAGTAAATATGGTGCAAATCATCGCCCAATACGCTTTTCAAGGCTTCGGCAATGATGTTTTTTGCCCTATGCATGCCTACGGAATGAGCCTGTATAACAGCAGTTTGTCCATAGATATCAATGATCAGTCCCGGCAATTCGTCGCCTTCGCCATGAATCAGCCGGTATGTATTGTTGTTTGCCGCTACAGCCAATCCGAGCGCACATCGCAATTTGTAGGCCGCCCTTATCCTTTCTACCCAAAATGCATCGTCTATATCGGTTTGACGAAATGACAGCACCCTGACGGCTATGCTTCCAATCTGATAATGACCTGTCCCAAGAAAATGATTGTCAGAGCTATAAACCTCCACCAAATCTCCTTCTTCAAGTGCGTCCGGGAGTGATGCTATCGCTCCAGAAAATACCCACGGATGAAATCGGAGCAGGGATTCTTCCTTGTTGCGTTTCAGAATGATTTTAAAACAGCTCATTATCCTTATATTTTGTTTGTTGATTTTCAGCCGAATAACATATTTAAAAACAAGTTACGGCGGAAAATGCAATTGTTATTCTTTTTGAAGACGCCCGTAAATGCGCAGGCAAGCCCATGCATCAATGGCAGCATATTGTTGTTGATCCTCAGTGAGTTTATCGGCTTCCCAGTTAGTGAGTTGCGTGCGTTTGGAAATTTTTTTGCCGAACAGGATGGCGTAAATCTTTTGCAGACTTGACACCTCAATACCGAAACGCGGTACATACTTTTGCAAGTCAATGAAATTATTAGGTTGGAAATCAATCGATTTCCTGATATTATGAAAATCATCGGCTAATGAAAGTCCTATTTTTAACGTTTCGCTTTTGAGCAGAAAATCTTCAAGTAACTGCGGGATATGGCCTAATTTGTTCAGTCTGAACAGGTAACAACGTGCGTGTGTGGCCAATTGAATCAATGCAACCTTGTGGCTTTGGTTTTTAAAAAAACTGGGACGGCTCTCGGTATCGAATCCTACGCGATTGAACTTGGAAAGATACGCGATAGCCGGCGCAATTTTTTCGTGCCGGTCGACGACAAATATCTTGCCCCGATATACTTCAACCGGCAATGCCGATATTTCTTCCTTTTCAATGGTTGCGTTGAACGTCATGATTCACAGTTTAATATTCGTCGGAATAGTCATCCCGGCAGTATACGGCATGAAGCGCCTTCAACGCGTTCAGACAATCCTGCCCCCAGTAAAGGCGGAAGTTTTCGATGCATCGCTGCAAGGACAGCAGCATGGTCTCTTCGTCGCTATCCCTGAACACGCCCGTAAAATCGCCAAGCGCCTGATAAATATCTGCCAAATTCTCCGAAATATGTGAGATTATAGGCGTGTCACTATATTGCATATCAGGATGAAACGTCTCCAAATAGTCGTCATTCTCACCCATTATACCGGCAACGCGCGAACATATATTATTATACGTTATTTCCGAGATACATGCCGGACTGTCAAACTCAACTGCGTCCCGAATGTCCGTATCGGGCAGCAATGTAGCTCTAAAATAGAGCAATGGCAACAACTTAACTGCATGATTGACAAATTGTGACATGCCGTCCGGCCCTGCCTTCTCCAACCACGCAAGATATTCCAAAGCAACCGTCGTAAATTCCAACGTATTTTTGTCGTAAATTACTTTCATTGTTCAAAGTTCAAAGTTCAAAGTTTAATGTTCAATGTTCAAAGTTCAAAGTTCAAAGTTCAATGTCAATTTTTCATTATTCATTGTTCATTGTTCATTATTCATTATTCATTTACCGTCACCGTCTTATCAATTTTCTTTATCAGTCCTCTCAGCACATTTCCCGGTCCCAATTCCGTAAAATGCGTCGCCCCGTCTTCAATCATCTGTTGAATGCTTTGCGTCCAGCGCACAGGCGAGGTCAGTTGGGCAATCAGGTTTTGTTTTATTGTCGCAGCGTCCATCTCTGCTTTTGCATTGACATTCTGGTATATAGGGCATATTGGTGTACGGATCGCCGTAGATTCGATGGCTGCAGCCAATTTGGTTCGTGCCAGTTCCATCAGCGGCGAATGGAAAGCCCCTCCGACATTTAGCTTCAATGCCCGCTTTGCGCCGGCAGCAAGCAGCAACTCGCATGCCTTTTCGATCCCCGTCACGGTGCCTGAGATGACGATCTGCCCGGGGCAGTTGTAATTGGCGCAGACAACCACATCATTAGCTATGTCTGCACATACTTTTTCCACAGCCTCGTCCGCCAACCCTATGACGGCCGCCATCGTGGAAGGCGTTTGCTCACATGCTTCCTGCATGGCCTGCGCCCGTTGCGACACCAATCTCAGCCCGCTCTCAAACGTCAAGGCTTGAGCGCAGACCAATGCCGAAAATTCGCCCAAAGAATGCCCGGCCACCATATCAGGCTGAAAATCATCGCCTAATGTGCGAGCGAGGATGACTGAATGTAAGAAAATGGCAGGTTGAGTCACTTTAGTCTGCTTCAAATCTTCATCGGCACCGTCGAACATCAAGTCGGTAATGCGAAATCCTAAAATTTCATTTGCCTCTTCAAACATCTTTTGTGCCTGAATATCTTGCTCATACAGATTTTTCCCCATACCGGAAAATTGAGCGCCCTGACCGGGAAATACATACGCTTTCTTCATTTTTAATTTTTTTTGACGATGCAAAAGTAATAATTTTAGTAAAATTGAATGGTATATCATTTTGAATTTATACCTTTGCAGCATTATTCAATCTATGTATCAACTTTTAAATTAAAGAAAATGAATCAGTTATTGCTTTTAGGCCCCTTGGGAACAACCGAAATTATAATCATTGCCATTATTGTCCTTTTGCTTTTCGGTGGTAAAAAGATTCCTGAATTGATGAAAGGCATCGGTAAAGGAGTGAAAAATTTTAGAGAAGGCGTCAAGGGTATCGAAGAAGATATCAAATTGGACGATTCAGAAAAGTAATCCAAATGCCGCAGCCGCAGAATGAAGAAATGTCCTTCTGGGATCACCTGGAAGAACTTCGTTGGACGTTGTTTCGTAGTATTTTTGCATTGCTGATATTTACGGTCGGAGGCTTCTTC
The DNA here is from genome assembly GCA_031277335.1 of Tannerella sp. GTDB lineage: Bacteria > Bacteroidota > Bacteroidia > Bacteroidales > Tannerellaceae > Tannerella. The sequence goes on from JAITMM010000130.1 coordinate 8,409, forward strand.
GTGATGCCTTATCTGTTTGATAACATCATCCTTAAGCCCTGTTCAGCAGACTTTTATACGTATCAGTGGATGTGCAAAGTGTCTACGTATGTACCTTTTTTGCCGGACTTTTGTGACCAGACTTTTCATGTGCCTATTGTCAACCTCAATTTGACGACGCAGTTTTTTACGCACATGTCGTCCTCATTTTGGATGGCTGTCCTGCTGACTTTTCCTTATTTAATGTACGAAGTATGGCGTTTTATCAGTCCTGCTTTGTATGCGAATGAGAAGAAAAGCATCAAATGGGTATTTACGGGGGGCACAGTCATGTTTTTCATCGGTTGTGCCGTCGGATATTTCATGGTTTATCCGGTAACATTAAGATTTCTTGCTACTTACGATTTGAGTGACGCCATCACTCAGCAAGTCTCGCTCGAATCCTATATGGATACTTTCCTGTTGATGATTTTCATCATGGGCGTTGTCTTTGAAATGCCGATATTGTCGTGGCTGCTTTCCCAACTTGGTATATTAAGACGTTCGTTTTTCAAGAAATACAGACGTTATGCAATTGTAGGACTGCTAATTGCAGCCGCAATTATCACCCCGAGCGGCGACCCGTTTACCCTGTCAATCGTCTTTTTTCCGCTGTATGGATTGTATGAATTGAGCTCTTTCTTTGTCAAGCCCGATAAGCCGGTGACGGAGGATGATTGATTTATAACGAGATAGTATTTCGTATTTCTGAAAACAAAAAAAACGGTAATTCGATGAACTTTCGAGAGACAATTAAACAGTTATGGTCCAAAACATTTTCTTACCTCAGTAGGAAACAGAAAAAGATTGTCTATGCCATCTGGGGATGTATGTTCGGTGGCGTGATAGTCAGCTTTATTGTGTTCGCAGCCATTGCGTTGGGATGGATCGGATATGTGCCGCCGGTAGAAGAACTCGAAAACCCTATCAATAAATATGCCTCGCAGGTCATCTCGTCCGAAGGAAAATGGCTGGGGAGCTATTATATTGGCAAAGACAATCGTATCAACGTGACATATAGCGAATTGTCGCCGGATTTAGTCAAGGGCCTGATTTCTGCCGAGGATATTCGTTACATCAAGCATAGCGGCATTGATTTCACGGGCTTAGTGCGCGCCATAGTCAAGACAGGTATTCTCCAGCAGAAAAGCGGCGGAGGCGGAAGCACCATCACGCAACAGCTGGCCAAGCAATTGTATTCGCCTGGTGCCGTATCGCTATTTGACCGTGTGATACAGAAGCCGATAGAATGGGTCATCGCCGTGCGTCTCGAACGAAACTATACGAAAGAGGAAATCGTCAATCTCTACCTGAATAAATTTGATTTTTTATACAATGCCGTTGGTATCCAGTCTGCTGCGCGAGTCTATTTTGGCGCCACTCCGGGTACGCTCAAAACCGAAGAAGCAGCCACGCTGATCGGCATGTGTAAAAATCCGTCTTACTATAACCCAGTCAGATATAATGAACGCGCACGCGAACGTAGAAATATGGTGCTCTCCCAAATGAAAAATGCTGGTTATCTGGATGCATCTGTCTGTGATTCACTGCGTAAGCTGCCATTGGAACTGCATTTCACGCGAACAGACCATATCGAAGGATTGGCGCCGTATTTCCGTGAGTACCTGCGTCTTGTTATGACGGCTAAAAAACCTGTGCGCAGTGATTATCCGGCATGGAACATGCAAAAATTTTCCGAAGATTCATTGTCATGGGAGACTAATCCGCTTTACGGATTTTGTAACAAGAACAAGAAACCTAATGGCCAACCGTATGATTTATATACAGATGGCCTTAAAATATATACCACTGTCGATTCGCGCATGCAGCAATATGCGGAGGAGGCAATGGTCAAGCACATGAGCGAAACGGTGCAGCCGGCTTTCGTGAAAGAAAAGAAAGGACGCAAGAATGCACCGTTTTCAAGCACGGACGTCACCGATGAGCAGATTCAGGAGATCATGAATCGCTCAATCGTGCAGAGCGACCGCTACCGTGAATTGAAAAAAGGCGGGATGAACGATGCCGACATACGCAAGACGTTTGACCAACCCGTCGAAATGAGAGTCTTCAGTTGGCAAGGCGATATTGATACGACGATGACCCCCATAGACTCGATCCGCTATTACAAAAGTTTTCTGCGCTCGTCTTTTATGGCGATGGACCCGCGCACGGGCCATGTGAAGGCTTATATCGGCGGTATCGACTTCAACAGTTTCAAGTACGATATGGTGACGACGGGCCGCCGACAGATAGGCTCGACCATGAAACCGTTTGTGTATTCGCTGGCGATGTCGGAAGGTTTTAGTCCGTGCGACGAAGTACTGCATGTCCAGCCTCACCTCTACGACGCTAACGGGATACCATGGGAACCGCGCAACGCAGGCGCTGAAAGAGTAGGCGAGAAGGTGACCATAGAATGGGGGCTGCAACAATCATCCAACTGGGTTACAGCTATTTTGATGAGTAAACTATCTCCCTATACCCTGGTGCGCTTCCTCCATTCCTACGGATTGCAGGGAAACATCGACCCCGTCATATCAATGTGCCTCGGTACGCCTGACATTTCGCTCTGCGAGATGGTAAGCGCCTACTCCGTGTTTTCAAATAAAGGCATCCGCAGAGACCCTCTGTTTGTGACGCGCATCGAAAACGCCAACGGCAATACGATTGCTACCTTCACGCCCGAAAGCCATGAGGTGCTCGATGAACTCACTACCTACAAGACCTTGGGCATGTTGCGGAAAGTTCTTGACGGTGGTACGGGCGGGCGCGTACGTTTTATATATGGCATCAGAGCGCCCATGGGCGGCAAGACCGGCACATCGCAGAATCATTCCGACGGATGGTTTATGGGCTTCACACCCAGCTTGGTAGCAGGTTGTTGGGTCGGAGGCGATGATCGCTCCATTCACTTTGACACCATGGGCGAAGGCCAAGGCGCCAGAATGGCATTACCCGTTTACGGGCTATTCATGCAGAAGGTGTATGCCGACAAGACATTGGGCTATTCGGATACTGAAAACTTTGATGTCCCCAATAACGAGACCTTCGATTGCACCCCGTCCGGGAATGTCGAAACAAGCAATAATTCGTACATAGACGACTTCTTTTAGCCGAATCATCGGATAGAAGCAAAACTTATCCGTCTGATAATCAGCTATAGCAAAATTATTTTTCATTTTTATTGAAAAATAAGTGTAGAAATATTTGGCGGGTAAGAAAGTAATATCTACTTTTGCACCCGCTTTAAGAGCAAAGAGAGTTCTTTGAAAGATTTACATGATACAAGATAATTGTAGTACAAATCCAATTGACAATGTACGATTGACAACTGACAATGAAACAAAGATTCATTGTTCATTATTCATTATTCATTGTTCATTTAAAAATGTACCGTCAATAAAATACAGGAAGAAGATAATACGGTAATCCTGATAGCGAGGAAATAAAAACAAACAAAACAATATTTAACAACGGAGAGTTTGATCCTGGCTCAGGATGAACGCTAGCGACAGGCTTAACACATGCAAGTCGAGGG
>JAITMM010000246.1 GCA_031277335.1 Tannerella sp.
CTGCCGGCTATGGAGAGTTGTATGTAGGAATAGGTTCAGATAAGACAATCAATGAATTGAAGGCTCGGAAGACGGTCTATTCGGAAGATGAGCGGCTCTATATGATCAAGGCGCTACGAGTTGTTAAAGACGCCTGGATAAACAAAGGCAGCGGCGTACTCGATTTCCTCGACGAGTTGAAAACGCTTCGGCCTGATATTTTTTTCGTGAATACGGATGGCCATAGCCCTGCTAAAGAGCAGCTTTGCAAAGAGTTTGGCATTGAATACGTTGTGAGCAAACGCATCCCCTACGGCAACTTGCCGGTGCGTTCCACCACCGCCTTGCGTCAGGAATGTCGCATCCCTTACAGGATCGATTTAGCCGGGGGTTGGTTAGACCAACCTTCTGTAAGCCGGTTTTATCCGGGCGCCGTGCTGACCATCTCCATCGAACCCGATTATGAATTTAACGATCGTAGCGGCATGGCTACCAGCTCACGCAAGAAAGCCGTAGAACTGTGGCAGACAGATATCCCTGAAGGAGATAAGGAGAAGTTGGCGAAGACGCTTTTCTGCTTTGAAAATCCACCGGGCATCAAGTATGTGAGCGGCTCGCAGGATTCACTCGGGATAGTTTTACCGGGTCTTTGCCGGCTGTATTACAACAATGACTATTGGCCGGAAACGATTGAAGCAATTTCTGACCCATTGATATTGAGATGGATAGAAGAACGGCTCTGGCTGATCCCGCTTTATCCCAGGCATAGCGGTTTCGACGTTTTGGCAGATACACGCATCTCGATCGAAGGAGCAAGGCGCTTGAGCGAAGCCGCAGACAAATGCTGGCAAGCCATTCTTGCAAAAGATATTACTTCTTGGGGCAAGGCTTTTACAGAAAGTTTTGAAGCGCAGATTGCCATGTTTCCAAATATGGTATCTTCGGATATAATGTCTGTATTAGCTGAATATCAATCATCTGTGTCGGGATGGAAAGTGAGCGGCGCAGGTGGCGGAGGCTATCTTATATTAGTCAGCGAAAATCCGATTTCAAATGCAATACAAATACGTATACGCAGATAATATATTAATGTATGAAAGGAATAGTTTTAGCAGGAGGGTCAGGCACTCGTCTATACCCCATCACGAAAGGAATTTCCAAACAGTTGATTCCTATTTACGATAAGCCGATGATTTATTATCCCGTATCTGTCTTAATGCTTGCAGATATACGCGATATATTGATTATCTCCACGCCCCAGGACTTGCCGGGGTTTAGGCGTCTATTGGGCGATGGTTCCGAGTTTGGCGTCAGTTTTTCGTATGCCGAGCAACCATCTCCTGACGGATTGGCGCAAGCCTTTATCATTGGAGCCGATTTCATCGGAAACGATTCCGTATGTTTGGTATTGGGAGATAATATCTTTTACGGACAGAGCTTTACAAACATGTTGAAGACAGCCGTAACAGATGCCGAGCAACGACAAAAAGCCACCATCTTCGGCTATTATGTGAATGATCCTGAACGCTATGGAGTTGCTGTTATAGACGAAGACGGCAATGTAATGAGCATCGAAGAGAAGCCTGCAAAACCCAAATCCAATTATGCCGTAGTAGGACTATATTTCTATCCCAACAAGGTTGTTGAAATAGCTCGCAACATACGGCCTTCAGCACGTGGAGAGCTGGAAATCACCACAGTAAATCAGGCATTCCTTGACGAAGGCAATTTGAAAATGCAATTGCTGGGTAGAGGATTTGCCTGGTTGGACACCGGCACCCACGCCTCACTTTCCGAAGCATCCACCTTCGTAGAAGTCATAGAACAGCGGCAAGGTCTGAAAATCGCATGTTTAGAAGAGATTTCCTATCGAAAAGGCTGGATCAGTGCGGCTCAGCTGGAGCAAAATGCGGAGCCAATGATCAAAAATCAATATGGCCGGTACTTGATAAAGCTGGCAAAAGACGGTTGACAAGCAAAAATGCTCAAAAAAGCTATGTTAAATAATGTTTAAAATAGTACTTTGCAAAAAAAATACAACAAACAAAAAATGACATTGTAATTTAATATACAACGAATTACATCAATATTACAAAAAAATAGACGAAAAAAAAAGCAAAACAAAACACTTTTTTTATTTGTTTTTTGAAAAAAAGATTTACCTTTGTTGCGAATATTCGAATTGCATTAAAAAAATAAGAAATATTGTTTAATATAAAATGTATAAGTTATTATGAGGACAAAGGTATTATTATTAGCAGTGTTGTTTTTAGCATCATTGTCACTATCCGCTCAGCAGTATGAACCGCAGGTCGGATTCAGCACAGAGAATGGCTCAAAAACCAATTTTATGAAGAACAAGGCTTCGGATAACATGTTTATCACGCTAGCCGGTGGAGCCAATATCCTTATTGGCGATCATAACAATGATTTGGGTTTTGGCGATCGTATTGCGCCGCATGGAGCAATTTCCATTGGGAAATGGTATAATCCGTACATGGCATTCCGTTTACAAATCAATGGAGGTATGATGAAGAACTATTCATTTCTTTCAGGAAATGGCGTAGTTCAAGATTTCACATGGATCAATCCACATGCTGACATTATGTGGGACGTAACGAATTTCTGGGCTCCCTACAATGAAGCCAAGATATTCCGTTTCATTCCATTTGTTGGATTGGGATATGCAAACAGATTTGAGATGACAGACGATGCAAACAGAAGAATGCCTCGCGCCGAATCTCTTTCAGCCAATTTTGGCGCACAAATGTTATTCCGTCTGAGCCGAACGGTTGATTTGGCTTTGGAAGGACAATACACCTTGTTCGATCAAGATTGGAACCTTGAATATGACCCGCGTACAAGGTATCACCGCGTGCCTCAACTTATGCTGGGATTGAATTTCAACTTGGGCAGGAAAGAATTTGAAGTACTTGAGCCAATGGATTATGCGTTGTTAAATGATCTTAATTCGCAAATCAATGCACTTCGCGCCCAGAATGACGATCTGAATGCAGAACTGAGCAGACGTCCGGAAAGCTGTCCGGAATGTCCTCCGCCGCCTGTCATTCCGCCTGCAAGGGAAAATATTCAAAATGTGGTATATTTCCGCTTGAACAAAGCCGTTATTGATGCCAATCAGGAAATCAATATAGCTACGACAGCAGAATACGCAAAGAAACATAACTTGCCTATCAAATTGGTTGGTTATGCAGACAGGAAGACCGGTAACCCGACATACAATAAGGGTCTTTCAGAAAGACGTGCAAGAGCCGTTGCAAAACGTCTCACCGAAAAATACGGAATCCCGACAAATAGCATCTCTATCGACTGGAGAGGCGACGAAGTTCAACCGTATAACGTCAATGAATGGAACCGCGTGGTTATCATGAATACTGATGATAAATAATTGATTAGGCTCTAAATGCACATACTAATAAATTTTTAATAAATTAATATTGGAAAAAGCCGACTGTGAAGTCGGCTTTTTTTATTTACATATCAATTTGCTGCCCCCTCTCCTATTATCGACATAAAAATCATAAAAAAAACGCAATGCAAAGAATGCTAACAGTTGGAAGACTTACAATGAATATGAATGAAACTTATTGTTTCTCAGTCAGATATCTCCAGAATCGCACAGGCATGTGCTGACGCTGAAGACGTGGATTGATGCGTTCCTTGATTGTGAGCGACTTAAAGTATCCTTTCCATAGTTCCTGAAATAGCTTTTCGTCTTCTGCCATCAGCGATTCGTCAAGTTTTTCACGTAAGGCTTCATCCTGATCGGTAAATGTGATTTCACGCGTGTCATGCAGGTCATAGTAATAGCCGAATTGACGCTTCAGATCATAGACGACCCATTGCTGATCTGCAAAACGATCTGTAAAATGACTGACAGTCAATGGCAAAGCATTATAAATAGGACGTATTGGAGCAAAAAATATATTGTCAGCAGCTTTCTGAAAACGTATGAATTGCTTGATATACAGTGCTTCGTGAGACACTTTACGAGCTATTTTTTGTACTTCCAACACATCGGCATCTCCAAAATTGAAGGCAATCGTTTTGGGATGATCAAAATTCTTACGAATATAGCGAAACAACAGTTCATCAACACCTTCCATCTCAGATAGCCACACGTGTAACAACATTTTATCTGCCCTGTCGGGCAATTTTTGAAGAAGCGCTTTCCACACTCGCTCCGACTTTTCTTCAGACGAAACAACCGTATGGCTCTCATCAACAAACAACGGTTCTATTTCGGACAATGACAGCAATCGGTCGGGAAACGTTCTCCGACTGTAGGCATCGAATACGCATGATAATAATCCCTCAAATGTTTTATCGTATCGAAAAACTATCATATAACACTATATATCATTTAATTGTGTCATCAAGCAGTATAATGACACAATTAAAAACAGTTACTATTTACGGCTATAAAGATACGCATTTCATTAGAAATGGCTATCTTTGCATCAAAATTATTGAATAATAAATACATGGTATGAAGACAAATTTAAGTTCAAAAATCACTTTGACAAGTATTCCAAAACGTTACTATCAACCTGAGAATGCCTACGAACTGTCGATTTTGACACGGTATGAAAAAATACCTACGTATATTTATCATACTGCCGATGAAGGCGCATTGGCAATAGCCAAAGAACTTGCTTCCCAGATTCGGAAAAAACAACATGCATCAAAACCGTTTGTTTTAGCCATATCGGGTGGGCGTTCACCTCAAAATGTATTGCACGAGTTGCTGCGTATTCATAGAGATGAATATCTAAGTTTCAAGAATTTAACTGTTTTTTTGGTACATGAATTTTATCCTTTGACAAATACGATTTGCAGTCATTTAGCCTATTTGAAGAAATCATTTTTAGATCACATAGACATGGATCCGCAAAATATATATTATCCTGACGGATACGTAAATAAGGATTCAATATATGATTTTTGCCGTCAATACGACAAACAGATTGAGAGTGTAGGAGGTATTGATTATCTGCTACTTGGGTTAGGACATTCCGGTAGTATAGGTTTCAATATGCCCGGATCGGCCATCAGTTCGCGAACGCATTTGGTGCTGTTGGACAATGAATCGCGAAAAGAGGCCGCCCGTTTTTTTCTCACAAACGAGAACATCCCCACAGGTTCGATTACGATGGGACTTTCTACAATCCTGAAAGCTAAGAATATATTTCTGCTGGCATGGGGAGAGGAAAAGGCGCAATACATAAGACAAACGGTTGAAGGCAAGCCTGATGATATGTACCCAGCAACATGTCTGCAAAATCATCCCAACACAAAAGTAGTCATCGACCTTCAAGCTGCAGGCTCATTGACGCGCATCAGCTATCCATGGTTAGTGACATCGTGCGAATGGGATAATAAGCTGATACGCAGGGCAATAGTATGGCTTTGCCAACAAACAGGAAAGCCCATACTTAAACTTACGAATAAAGATTATAACGAATTCGGGTTAGGCAGACTTATTGCCCTGTATGATTCGGCCTACAATGTTAATATCAAGATTTTCAACGATATACAGCACACAATCACAGGTTGGCCCGGTGGCAAACCTAATGCCGATGATTTAAATCGTCCGGAGCGCGCCCTTCCATTTCCAAAAAAAGTGATCGTATTCAGTCCTCACCCGGACGATGACGTCATTTCGATGGGAGGCACTTTCAGGCGCTTATGTGACCAGAAACATGACGTTCATGTGGCGTATCAGACGTCCGGCAATATTGCTGTGGGCGATGAAGAAGTGATTCGTTATTGCGAATACCTGCGTGACGTATGCGAGAAATATACTAAAGACAAGAATGTCAAAAGTAAAGCCGTCGATATCATTCATTTTTTACGCTTTGAAAAGAAGGAAGGTGACCCGGAAAAACCCGACGTTTTATTTATGAAAGGGACGATCCGTCGCGAAGAAGCCCGCTCAGCATGTCGATATTCAGGAGTGAAAGATGAAAACGTACATTTCCTTGATCTGCCCTTTTATGAGACAGGCATGGTGAAAAAAGCCGATCTCAGTCAGGCAGATGTAGATATAATCAAGAAATTACTGATGGAAATACAACCTGATCAGATGTTTGTAGCCGGCGACCTGGCTGACCCGCATGGGACTCACAAAGTTTGTCTTGATGCCGTCTTGGCTGCCGTCGACGAATTAAAAGAGGAAAAGTGGCTGAAAAACTGTCGTATATGGATGTATCGAGGCGCTTGGGCTGAATGGGAGATGGATCATATAGAAATGGCTGTGCCTATCAGTCCCGAAGAATTGCGTCTAAAGCGTAATGCCATCCTCAAGCATCAGTCACAGGCAGAAAGCGCTCC
>JAITMM010000027.1 GCA_031277335.1 Tannerella sp.
TTTTATTTCCGGGGAGTTCTTACAGTTCCCTGACTTCTCTCGCAATTTTGTTGTTGCGTCTTGTTTTTGCCGGAATGTTGATGACGCACGGTTGGCAAAAACTTGCCAATTTTGATGCTACTGCTCAAATGTTTGGTTCTATGGGCATGAATAGTACCATGGTTGCCATGGTTGTCTTTGCCGAATTTTTCTGCGCATTGGGCGTAGTGGTCGGACTATTACACCAGTTGGCGCTTATACCGATGATTATCAATATGGCAGTTGCCTTTTTCATGGCTCACGGCGGTCGCCTCGTGGGTGAGAACAACGGTGAATTGGCGTTCCTCTATCTGGGCGCTTTTATCGTGTTAATCCTTACCGGACCGGGAAAATTTGCCATTGACAGCATTTTCAGCGGCAAAAAATAACGCGCCGTCCCGTCATTTTTGAGGAAATTCGGCAGGATAGTATCATTTTCAACACATCCTTATGAAATTATTTGAAGCATACCGTATCAAAGACCTTGAATTAAAAAACAGGGTCGTCATGCCGCCCATGTGCATGTTTTCTGCTGTGAATGAAAGCATTGCCGATCAAACGCATTTCGTTCACTACGCGACGCGCGCTGCCGGGGGCGTTGGTTTGATAATTATCGAAGCTACGGCCGTCAGTCCCGAAGGACGCATCGAACCTCAAGACCTGGGAATCTGGAACGATGAACAAAAAGACGCCCTGCGGAAAATCGTGGACGAATGTCACCGATACGGTGCGAAAATGGCTCTGCAGATTGCTCACGCCGGCCGTAAAGGCTTTGATCGTGAGCATATTGTAGCGCCAAGTCCACTTCCATTCAGCAGTAACTCCGGCACACCGCATGAATTGACCCGCGATGAAATCCTGCAAAAAGTCAACGATTTTAAAACGGCTGCATTGCGGACGGTCGAAGCCGGTTTCGATATGATTGAAGTCCATGCGGCTCACGGCTATCTCAATCACGAGTTCCTGTCGCCGCTCTCCAATCATCGCACCGACGAATTTGGCGGGTCGCTTGAGAATCGCGTCAGGCTTTTAAAATTGATTCTTGAAGGGATCAAGGAAACTATCCCATCTCACATTCCGGTGGGAATCAGGGTTTCAGCGTCTGATTACGCGACAGGCGGCATTGACGTACATGAAATGGTAAAGATTGTCAATTCAATTAAAAGCTATATTGATATCGTCCATGTCAGTTCGGGCGGATTGACCGAAAATCCGCCCCAAGCCTACCCCGGGTATCAAGTGGAATTTTCGAGAATCATCAAGGAACAGTGTGATATACCGACGATTACCGTCGGCCTGATCGACAGCGCCGACCTGGCCGACGAAATCCTCGAAAACGGACGTGCCGACCTTGTGGCGCTCGGACGCGCTTTGTTGCGAAACCCTTACTGGGTGCTGAATGTGGCCCACAAACGTCAAATCGACCGGTTTATTCCCAAAATGTATGAGCGGGGGTTTAAGGGATTTTAATGAAATTCAAAGAATTAATAGCGGATCAGTTTACGACATTCGATGAGTCGGGGAATATCAGCCACCCGAAAGATGACCATAAGCATATTCCAGGTATCTTCCTCTTTATCACGCTGATATTTCTCCTTTCATGTTGTATTTCTGATTACGATTTAATGGGCGGTAAGGATACGGCAGGTATTCTCGTCGTGGAAGGCATCTTGCTGGAGAATGGGACAACCATCAAATTAAGCCGCACCGTCAAATTGGAAGAAGACTTGCCGGTTGCGGCTATTGATATCTATAATGCATCTGTTCAGGTAATTGACGAGGAGGATCAAGTGATTGCTCGAGCAACGTCGGATTTGGCGTTGCCCGGCACGTATGTGATTACGGAACCCATTTCGTTTGCTCCGGGCATGAAATACGCATTGGATATTCGCATTGATGCCAAGCATTATCGCTCAGAGTATGTTTCGCCGGTTCAAACGCCCGAAATAGAGGAATTGACTTGGAAGTTAAACGATGATAACAGCCTTAATATCATGGTTTCGACGTATGATCCTGCTGACGAAATACGCTATTATCGCTGGTCATTTGAAGAAAACTGGGAAATCAGGGCAAGCTTTTTCGGCTCATTTATTTTTAATTCAATCACCGGAGAACTTATTGAACAGCAATTCGACGGGCCAATCAATCATTATTATTGCTGGGATTCAGACTATTCCAAATCATTTCTGTTAGGCTCAGCCGACAAATTCGTGAATACAGTCATTAAGAATCATATCATCCATACGTTCCAATCCGGCAATTCCCGATTCTCATATCTTTACAGTATCTTAGTCAAACAATATGGCTTGGATAAGGAAGCATACGATTATTTTGAACATTTACAACGCAATGTAGATGAGAGTGGTAGCCTCTTTGCGCCGCAACCATCCGAAAAAGCCGGCAATATCCGGTGCCTTTCCGACCCGGCCGAGCCTGTTATCGGCTATATCACTGCATCGAAAGAGACGACAAGCCGCTTATATATCCCATTTGCCGAATTGCATCTTGAATATTTGGAAGACAAATATTTCTGTGATTTCGAAAAAATATTTTCCGAGCAAGATTTGTATATGGCTGAATGGGAAGGATTGGGAATACGAAATGTGTTGTATCCGGGACCTGTATACGTCTGTGTACCAATAAAATGTGTTGATTGTACGCTCCGCAGAGGATTCAAGGATAAACCGTCTTTTTGGCCGAATCAACATCAGTGAGGTCGTTTTGTCCACGAATTTCTCAAAAAAAATCAAGATTAATAATTCAAGGGTTAAATGTTTAAGGCTCAATATTTTCACAGACTTTTCGTTCCGCGCTCGATGTGGAATGTGTGGCCACAAAGAATTATTTCGCGGCCATATATTTTACTATACATAATATTATCCGGCGGATTGTTGCAGGCTCAGGAAAATCACCCCTCCCCCGACAGCCTTATACAGGCATACTTCTCCCGTACAGGTAGTTACGCCTCTATATATACCGGAAAAACCTCAACACCCTACGACAAACGATTCGAGAATCATCCTTACTTTGTAACCGATAAATTCACGCAAGGGACATTAAGCTACAATCATGTGATCTATAAGGACATACTAATGCGTTTAGACTTATACAGGAATGAGTTGGATATTTATTTCCCCGGCACAATCTACCAAATTGCTCTTGAAAAAGAGAAGGTTGACTATGCTCTCCTGCACGATGCCACCATCGTAACTTCTATCGGCGCAAACTACTCCAAAAATGAATATCTTGTCTTGCTTTATGATGGGATGTATCCTGTAATCAAAAAATATACACTAAAGGTTCGTGAAGAAATCAATAGCTATAACGAAGGTTTGGAGAGGTCTTTCAATCTTAATATACAATATGATATCTATATTGATGACACGTCTTATCCCATAAAAAATAAAAAAACCGTTTTGAAATTGTTCCCTGACAGGAGAAAAGAATTGAATGACTTTGCCAGACAAAATAAATTGAATTTCAAAAAGCAAGCTGAACAATCAATGATTGCGCTGGTCAAGCATTATGAATATTTGCAACGTATCGTGCCGTAATAAGTCAAATCCATACAATGACATTGAAACAAAGCATAATACATTGTCTCTCCATATTCTTTTCGGCCGTTTTATTGACGACTGCAGGAACCTCGCTTGCGTTCGCACAGCAAACAGATACAACGCTTTCAGCCATTCCGACCGTTACATTAAATCTGATCCGGCAACCTGCCCAAACCATTTTCGAACGCATCGAACAGCAAACCGGATATACAATTTATTATAATCATTCAGAAACAGACTCCCTTCTACTCAACGTCCAATGCACTAATGAGATACCGGAAAAAGCACTCAAACAGGCATTTGAAGGGACGCCCTTTCAAGTATCAGTTTACAAAAACAAATATATCTTCATCCTCAAAGATAAGACGATAACTACGCAACTGCCCGAAAATTATTTCTCATCACAAACACATCCGACAGAAATAGCCACAGAACTAAATCTCAACGTAATAGAGCAAAAGGCAACATCCGAAAACAAAGTATATGCTATTGGAGACGCATCTAACCGTGATATTCCTGAAAGAGTGAGATTGACAGGAATCATGTCAGATTTTAAAACGGGTGAACCTGTCATCGGAGCTACTATATTCTTGGAAAATACCGCATTGGCTGCAATGACCGATGCCTTTGGATTCTATTCGCTACAATTACCAGGCGGAAGACAGCGACTGATGATTCGCGGGTTCGGATTGAAAGATACCCAACGCCAGGTGATGCTCTATGGCGATGGGAAACTGGACATTGAACTCGAAGAAGAAGTCTATTCGCTCCATGAAGTCGTTGTCACGGCAGAAAGAATCGCCGGAATAAAAAGTACGAACCTGGGCATAGAACGGCTGCAAGTCAAAAATATAAAAAACATTCCTACCGTTTTCGGCGAGACAGATGTGATACGTGTCGTCATGATGCTTCCCGGCGTGAAAGCCGTCGGCGAAGCATCCAGCGGCTTCAATGTGCGCGGTGGCTCAACCGACCAGAATCTGATCCTCTTTAACAATGGTACAATCTACAATCCGACCCACTTGTTCGGCTTTTTCTCCGTCTTTAACCCCGACCTGATCAGAGATATGGAGCTGTATAAGAGCAGTATTCCTGCCAAATTCGGAGGACGCATATCATCTGTGCTTGACATAAACGGACGCGAGGGAAATAAAAAAGAATATAACGGCTCGGTCAGTATCGGGCTGCTGACAAGCAGGATAACGCTGGAAGGCCCTATCGGAAAAAAGACATCTTTTATCATCGGCGGACGCACCACCTATTCCGACTGGATATTGGGAATGTTGCCGGACGACAGCGGATATAAAGACGGACAAGCCGGTTTCTATGACCTGAACATGATCGTAGACCATAAATTTTCGGAGAAAGACAATTTATATCTCAGCGGATATTACAGCCATGACCGTTTCCGGTTTACGTCCGATGACCACTACGGATATACCAATATGAACGTGTCGGCCAAATGGAGGCATCTGTTTAACAATCAGTTCACAAGTACGACAGCGATAGGATATGACCATTACGACTATAACAGTACGGCGACAGATAATCCGTTTACGGCTTATGCACTCCTATTCGGTATAGACCAGGCTTATGCAAAATTTGACTTCACATCTTATGCTACCAACAAGCATACAGTCGATTTCGGACTTGGAGCCATCCTCTACGAATTGAATCCCGGTAAATACCTGCCTGAAGGCGTTGAATCGCTTGTCAATCCCGATATCATGCAAAAGGAGAAAGCGCTCGAAACAGCAATATACGTAGCTGATCAATGGAATATTACGCCGGCTTTTTCAATCAATGCCGGTCTGCGTTACAGCATGTATAACGCAATAGGCCCAAGGACTTACAACACCTACGACCCTATTTTCCTGCCGCAGCTTACATCTGTCACTGAAATCAAGGAAGCCAAATCGGGCGATTTTTTCAAAACGTATCAATATCCGGAGTTGCGCCTCTCGGCTCGTTATATTTTCAGGGAAGACCTTTCGGTCAAGGCAGGTGTGAATACGCTGAGTCAATATATCCATAAGCTGTCTAACACCACAATCATGTCTCCTACAGATACTTGGAAGCTAAGCGACGCCAATATCAAACCGCAAAAAGGAATGCAGGTTGCAGCCGGGATCTACAAGAATTTCTCGAACAATATCATTGAAACATCTATTGAAGCCTACTACAAAACGATGACTGATTTTTTGGATTACAGGAGCGGCGCACTGCTTTCCATGAATCATACGATCGAAACAGACGTAATCAATACGAAAGGAAGAGCTTATGGAGTGGAATTGATGGTCAGAAAAACACAGGGCAAGTTGAACGGGTGGTTCAGTTATTCATATTCAAGAGCCGAACTCCGGCAAGATGACAAACGCGTGGAACAGCCTGTCAATCTGGGTAATTGGTATCCTGCCGGCTATGACAAACCTCACGATCTGAAAGTTGCGGCAAACTACAAGTTCACACAACGTTATAGCATCTCATTGAATGGCGAATACAGCACAGGTCGCCCAATTACACTGCCCACTTCCAAATATGAATACGCAGGCGGCGAATTTATCTACTATTCAGAGCGAAATCAACACCGTATCCCGGATTTTTTCAGGATGGACTTCTCCATCAACATCGAGCCGAGCCATCACCTGACCCTGCTCACCCACAGCAGCATTTCCATAGGCGTTTACAATATCACAGGACGCAAAAATGTCTATTCCGTCTACTATACGGCCAAAGACGGCGTGATCAACGGATATCAGATGGCTATCTTCGGAGCGCCAATTCCTTACATTGCCTACAATATAAAATTCTAAATTTTGATTGATTGAATATGATAGGGAATAAGATTTTACTAATTATTTTGTCAGTATGGATTGGGCTGATGAATCTAAACGCTCAGTATCAGGAACGTATTTTCTTGCAGACTGACAAACAGTTATATATATCCGGCGAACTGATTTGGCTAAAGCTATATTCCACCGATTCCGAAGGCAAGCTCTTGTCATTAAGCAAAATAGGATATGTGGAACTTGTCCGTGATTCCATTGCGGAAGTGCAAATCAAAGTAGACATTCCTGATGGAACGGGAGCAGGCTGTATAGAGCTGCCGCCGACGCTCCCAACCGGATTTTATCGCCTGATTGCCTACACGCGCTATATGCGCAACGAGGGCGAAAATGTCTTTTTTGAGAAACAAATAGCCATCGTCAATCCTTTCAGTCCATACAACGATCGGTATACTGAAGATACTTATACACCCTTTGCTATCAAGCCCATAGAAAAGGAATCTACCACTATTGAACTGATGCCCAACCGATCGACATATACAAAAAGGAGCAATGGCGAAATCAGAATCAAAGGACTGCCGACCGAAAACATATCTATGGGCATTTCTATCGCAGGCATAGAACCTGAATTGACAGCCTCATCCACGACAATTGCCGATTGGAAAAAACAGATGCCCAAAAGCGGCGTATCATTTTCGTATGATAAAATGCGTTTTTTACCTGAATATGAAGGAGCTATAATCGACGGAGTACTTATAGATACTGAGACGGGAAATCCTGTGTCAGCATCTCATAAAGTTATCACGTTGCTTTCTTTTCCCGGACAGGAAGTCCAACTCTTTTCCGGACAAATTGATGAATCAGGCAATACGTCTTTTTATACACTATGTGCAACAGGCAAAAAAGAGCTGGTTACTACTACTTTATCTCCGACAGGGAAGAATTATCGCGTAGATATTCATTCACCCTTTGCCACGCATGCCTCACGCAGACTGCCTTTTTTCAGACCGGATAGCACTTGGCTCAATTACCTGCAACAAAGGAATTTATCTGTTCAAGTAACAAAAGCATTTCTGACAGATTCAATAATCAAGATTAGAGGAACTGCTCCGTGTTCTTACTTGCGTCCGTATAGTACCTATATATTAGATGATTATACGCGCTTCCCGAATATGGAAGAAGTTTTTATTGAGTTTATTATGTTTGCAAGCATTCGCAACACGCCGGAAGGACGCCGTTTTTCATTGATAAACGAGATGCTGAACGGCTCTTCTACAAATGTATTGGTCTTGCTGGATAATATTCCCGTAATTGACCACGAATTGATGAGCGACTATAATCCTCTGCTAATAAAGACTATAGAGCTATATTTGGGAGATTTTATAATCGGTGTAAATGCTTTTGACGGGATAATTGCATTCCATTCTTACGAAAATAATTTTCCAGATATCACATTTGGTGCTAACACCCAGCTATTTAGCTACGAAGGTACACAACCCTACAAATATTTCTATATGCCTGAACATGAGAATATTACTTTGCGTATCCCCGACTTTCGCCATACGTTGCTTTGGGAGCCGTCCATCCAAAGCAACGGCCGTCAAGAATTGACCATTCCGTTTACAACATCCGACCTTCCCGGAACGTACATCATTACAGTAGAGGGTATTGGAGCAAATGGAACAACAATTCGGCTAAATCATACAATCGAAGTGACAGATGAATAATCAATTCATGCAAATGAGTTTTTTCAAGTTATGAATTATTAAACGAGCATTAAAAATTACTATGGATAATTTCTACGATTTAATGACAACAGATGCCGATGCCGTAATTTTGGCGGCAGGCGATTTCCCGACGCATCCTGTGCCGCTACAACTGTTGGAGAAATACCGTGAACGGATTATCTGCTGCGATGGCGCTGTAGGTGCTCTGCTGAAAGCAGGTTATCAGCCGTTTGCCGTCGTTGGTGACGGCGATTCGATATCGACGGAATTACGCCGCCAAGTTTCCGGCCAGTTTATCCATATCACCGAACAGGAGACGAACGACTTGTCGAAATCAGTTTACTATGCCTACAACATGCGATTTACACGACTGATTATACTGGGGGCGACGGGCAAACGTGAAGACCATACACTTGGAAATATCAGTCTCTTAGCTGATTATATGGAAAATGCCGAAGTCAGGATGTTTACCGACCATGGCGTGCTGACGCCTTGCACAGGGCATTCCGTCTTCGCCTCACAACGTGGACAGCAAGTCTCTGTTTTCTGCATGGATACATCTCCCCTGACACTGCGCGGCCTGCGGTGGCCCGTCGAAAACCGCCATATCACCCGATGGTGGCAAGCCACCCTCAACGAAGCGCTCTCCAACCGTTTCAAAGTCATCACGGATAGCAAAGTGATTGTATTTCAATCGTATGAAAAATAGTGAATCGCAAGCGGAAATTTCAACGTCTCAAATAGCTTGAGGGTTGTCAGCCGTTTTCTACTGCGGAAATGTTTTTTCCTCTATAAAGTCCATTAATCTATTTTTTTTGCCTACTTTTGCAAATGCTATTTTCTAAAAATAATTCGTAAGATGAAAAAAATAATTTGTGGTGTTTTATTTGCTGTCATGCTTGTATTTTCAGGTTGTAAGGGAATGAACGAGACGATCAACCTGAAAGATTGCGAATACAGTTTCGATTCCGTTTCGGACGTATCTATTTCAGGGGTAGACGTTTCCAACGGCGTGACACCTGCTTTGATTCCGGTCGTTTTAGCCGTGCTCAACGGTGATGCATCTACCATTCCATTAAATTTTACCGTCAATGTAGGCGTTAAAAATCCCAATTCCGATGCAGCCTCGTTTTATTCGATGTTGTATAGGATTTACATAGATGGCGTCTTGATCACCGACGACGAAATTACCGAGCCTTTCCGTGTCGAAGCCGGTCAATCAAAAACCCTTTCGGTGCCGATCGGCGTAGACATCATGGATTTAATCGAAGAAAACACACGCCCGGTGGTAGAGAATATGATTAAGAACTTTTTGGGCATCGGCGACACGCCTGACTCCAAAATCACCATCGAAGTCAAGCCGTCATTTAAAGTGCTGGATATCACGTTCTCCGCACCCGACTACATCTCCATTGACTTTATGTATACAGGGAATAAGTAATTTGCATCTTGTCAGATATGCCTTGAGGGGTAAAAAGGGTGGTCGTTATTAAGTCGCATTTACTAATTGAACTTATCCGGCAGAATCATTATTTTATTCCGGCAGACTGCTCCTGTCTTTTGCGGTCGAAATAGCCGGTAGATTTCGTAAAAGTCACATATTCATCGATCATTTCCCAAATGGCGGCGATGCCTGTCTGTTCAAGGGCAGAATACGTCAGTACCCCGGGTATCCAATCCGATTCGGAAGGCGGGAAAAAGTGTAGCGCGCTCCTGAAATAACCGGCTGCGAGATTCGCACGGGCAATATTATCGCCATCAGCTTTGTTAATCACAATTCCATCAGCCATTTCCATAATGCCGCGTTTAATACCTTGCAGCTCGTCTCCCGTACCTGCCAACTGGATCAGCAGGAAAAAATCCACCATCGAATGGACAGTCGTCTCGCTCTGTCCGACACCAACTGTCTCAATCATTATCACATCAAACCCGGCTGCTTCGCATAAAATAATAGTTTCCTGCGTTTTATGGGCTACACCTCCCAGCGAACCGGCGCTCGGCGAAGGACGGATGAAAGCGTGCGGGTCGCGGGCAAGCGTCTCCATGCGGGTCTTATCGCCTAAAATACTGCCTTTTGTGCGTACACTGCTGGGGTCAATGGCGAGGACAGCCACCTTATGACCCTGTTGGATCAAATGCATGCCAAACACATTGATAGAAGTGCTTTTACCACATCCCGGCACTCCGGTGATGCCGACACGGACAGACTGCCCGGCATGAGGCAGACATTGTTCTATGATTTGACGGGCCTGTTGCTTATGTGCTTCTTTCGAACTCTCTATCAATGTGACTGCCCGGCTTAGCATGGCAATATCTCCTCTTAGGATGCCATCAACATAATCAGTTGTTGTGAGGCTTTTTACAGGTCTTTTCTTCATAAAATAAGGGTTGACGGACGGTACATCTGCCACACCCTTATTTACTTTTAGGTTTGCGAATTGAGCTTCATTTTCCGGATAGTCCATCCCCCATTTTATTTTTCAAACTCGATTCGTACGTAGTCTACCGGTTTTCGGGGATCATTACTCACAACACACAAATCGGTCCTGAAATTTCCCTGCACATCCTTAGGATTGACATATATTTTAAGTTTCTGAGACTCATTGGGTTGTAAGATATTTTTCTTTAGTCCCTTGAATTGAACCACTTCCGGATTTTCTATCATTACGCTGTGAAGTTTGAGCGCTGATTTACCCGTATTCATTATCACAAGCTCTTTCGCGACACGTTTTTTATTCAGTTTTCCGTAATCAAGCGATGTAGCCGAGAATTTAATTACCGGTGCATTTGCTCTCTCATCGGGCGTCATGAATGTGAAGTCGTCTATGAAATTTACATTTACGGGAATGGATTGCGTAATCACCTCGCCTTTAGGATCTTCTGTTTTCCAGAGTATGGCTCCGAGTTTTCTTCCTCTCATTGTGCTGTCAACTTTCGAGGCGTCTACTTCCACAATCATCTTTTCGGGAAAATCAGAATCTAAACGTTCGGGAACAATCACGTTCACGTATTTAAGATCATTAGTAACAGACAGTTTCAGTTGTTCCTTGCTGAAGTTTTGAATCCATATCTCTGTCTTTTGCGTTTGATGCGGGCGTACGTTACCAAATTCAAAGTCAACCTGTTCCATTTGCACGGAGCCGATTGTATCATGGAAAAGGACATTCAGCCTTTCCGGTCTGGGAATCACCTCTCCTTTGATGGTTAAAGATTGTCGAAACAATCTTTCATTCGTAAAAACCGTTATCCGCTTTTCAAATGGGCCGGGACGGTTTGTCATATCATAAGAGATAATCACAAAACCTTCCTCACCCGGTTCAATTGGTTTGTGCGACCATTCCGGTTGTGCACATCCGCACGAAGTCATGACGCGGTTAATAATCAAAGGCACCTTACCGGTGTTTTTTATGACAAATTCGTGAACTGCAAATCCTTCCAACTCTCTGATTTTCCCGAAGTCATGCACCATTTCGTCGCATGAAAACACAGGATATTGTTTTTCCGTTTCCTCCTGACTCAACACCATGACGGATTGGCTCAGAAAGAGAAATCCAAGAAGCAGCAGACCAACAGTTCGCATCGTCTTTGTCCCGTTTATTTTTTGACTTCGCCCTTGATGGTCAGGACATAATTACCTGCCTTCCCATTGCTGTATACGGAAATAGTTTTAGTGAACGGACCTGCCTGACCTGTTGGGTTGTAAGAGACTTTGATATCGCCGGTTTTGCCCGGTGCAATCGGTTCTTTTGTCCATTCGGGGATCGTGCAGCCGCATGAAGCGACAACGCGAGAAATGACCAACGGCAATTCACCGTTGTTTAATACTGTAAAAACGTGAGACACAGCGCCTCCCGATTCTTGAACTTGGCCAAAATCATGTACAGCTTCTGCTACGGTTATTGAAGCTTCACGTTGTTGCGCCGAAACGGTAACCATTCCGGACACAAATAAAACAATCATTACAAATAAAATACGTTTCATATCAATTTTATTAAACATTTAGTTTTCATGTCGCAAAGATACGTATTTTTTCAATACGCCACCTTTTTTTATATGTTTTCTTTCTTTTTATATTCATAAAATGTAAATGAATAACAGTTCTTTTCATCAACAGAGTGAGCTATTTCACTGCATTTTATCCACCCGGACTCGTCAATTTCAGGAAAGAAAGTATCGGCTTCGGGGAACTCTGAATGAATACGCGTCAAATACAACTTGTCGACTAACGGCAGCGCCTGACTGAAAAGTTGGCTGCCGCCGATTATAAAGACCTCAGTTTCGCCTGAAAGTTTAATCAAAGCCTCAGGTAAGGATGAAAAAACACGGCAATCCGGGCAAGAAAAGTCGGGATTGCGGCTCAACACAATATTTTTCCTGTTGGGCAAAGCTCCGTTAGGCAACGACTCATACGTCTTACGTCCCATCACAATGGCATGACCGGTAGTGAGTTCCTTAAAACGCTTCAAGTCAGCGGGAAGATGCCAGGGTAGCCGGTTTCTGCATCCTATTTCATTCTTTTCTCCTAATGCGACGATGATTGATAACATTGTTGTCCACGAAATTTTTTTTTGTCCACGAATTACACGAATTGCACGAATTTTTGAATCATTGAATCTTTGAATCTTTGAATTTTTTACACCGCCACAACCCCCTTAATATGCGGATGCGGATCATAATTCTCCAACGAAAAGTCATCATATTGAAACGAAAATATATCCTTCACCGCAGGATTGATTTTCATCGTGGGCAGACTGCGCGGCTCACGACTTAATTGCAATTTAACCTGCTCTATATGATTGAGATAAATATGAGCATCGCCAAGCGTATGTACAAAATCTCCGGGCAACAACTCAGTCGTCTGCGCCACCATCATCAGCAACAACGCGTACGAGGCGATATTGAAAGGAACGCCCAGAAATACATCGGCACTGCGCTGATACATTTGCAGGCTCAGCCGTCCGCCGGCCACATAGAACTGAAAAAAAGCGTGACAGGGCGGAAGATTCATCCGTTTCAAATCGCCTACATTCCAGGCACTCACAATGATACGGCGTGAATCGGGATTGTGGCGAATCGCATGGACGGCTTCCGATATCTGATCGATGGCGCCTCCATCATAGTCAGGCCACGAGCGCCACTGATAGCCATAGATATGTCCCAAATCGCCATCCGGCCCGGCCCATTCGTTCCATATTCGCACGTCATGCTCCTGCAAATAACGGACATTCGTATCGCCTTTCAGGAACCATAACAGCTCGTGGATGATGGATTTAAGATGCAACTTCTTCGTTGTTACCAGCGGGAAACCGTCGCTTAAATCAAAACGCATCTGATAGCCGAACACGCTGATGGTGCCCGTGCCCGTCCTGTCTTCTTTCCTCACTCCCTTATCAAGGATATGGTCGAGTAAATCCAAATATTGTTTCATATCGAATACAAAAATAGTTTTTTCCTCTTTGATAATGCACAAAAATCGGAAAAATACTTATTTTTGCAAATAATTTTAAAAACTTAAGATATTAAGATGATGAAACGGATGTGGATGTTATCGCTGATGGCAATATGTTTGCTGTTATCATGCGAGGAAAAAGTAGAAAAATTGGTTTCCGGTTTGGAAAAAGGGAAATTTGTATCGGAAGTTGCAGGCAAACCAACTGCTCTGTACGTACTTACCAACAGCAATGGGATGGAAGTCTGCATAACAAATTATGGAGGTCGGATAGTGTCGATAATGGCGCCTGACAAATTTGGTGCAATGACCGATGTGGCGCTGGGATATGACAATATCTCATCATATACGTCTTCAGGCGGCAACTACGGCGCCTTGATCGGCCGGTACGGTAACAGGATTGCCAACGGACTGTTCACATTAGACAGCGTTGAATATCAGCTGCCTAAAAACAATAACGGGAACTGCCTGCACGGCGGCCCGAATGGATTTCACACGCAGGTATGGGATGCCGTACAGCCTGACAATCAGACACTCCAACTGGCCTATCTGTCCAAAGACGGCGAAGCGGGATTCCCCGGTAACTTGAATGTCAAGGTAACGTATACATTGACAGACGATAATGCGCTCGATATCCGTTATGAAGCCACCACAGACAAGGCTACGGTTGTAAACCTGACCAACCACTGCTACTTCAATCTGTCCGGCAGGCCCGGCTCGCAGATATTAGACCATCAAATCATGATTAATGCCGACCGCTACACGGAAGTAAATAATGTGCTGATTCCAACGTCAGCGTTGCCTCTCGTGGAAGGCACCCCGATGGACCTGCGCACATTAACGGTTATCGGATCAAAAATCAATGACCCGTTCGAGCAGCTTGTTTTGGGAAAAGGATTTGACCATAACTGGGTTCTGAACACGGGCGGTGACATTTCCCAATTGGCTTCTAAGGTAGTCAGTACGATAAGCGGCATCGGCCTGGAAGTATATACGAATGAGCCGGGCTTACAATTTTATGCCGGCAATGCGATGACTCCCGACCAGGGAAAATTCGGTGTGACCTATCCTCACCGCGGTGCGCTCTGTCTCGAAACTCAGCATTTCCCGGACAGCCCCAATCAGCCTACGTTCCCCGGCACAGTCCTACGCCCCGGAGAAAACTACTTGAGCCACTGTATTTATAAATTTACGGTGGAAAAATAATACAGACATATACAATTAAACTCCGTATATTTGAATCTAATTTTTCAATAAAAAGAACATGGACAATAAAAATAGACTTTTCTTTGCCAGCGCTCTGGCGCTGTTTGTGACTGCGGTGGCATTTGGAGCACGAAGCGGACATTTGATACCGTGGATGAATGAATTTGG
>JAITMM010000203.1 GCA_031277335.1 Tannerella sp.
TATCAAGTGGGCGTTGACGGATTTGAACCGCCGACCCTCTGCTTGTAAGGCAGATGCTCTGAACCAGCTGAGCTAAACGCCCTTGTTTTGTGTGCCTGTCTTGCGATAAGCGGTGCAAAGATAGGAAACTTTTTGGAATCTGTACCAAACATATTTAAAAATATTTTTGGATCGATGAAAAAATATCTTGATGATGTCAGATTCGCAATGGAAATAATCACCTTACTCCTTGACCTGTATCTTGATATTGGCTTCCTGGATTTTTTTCTCGGAGATGTTGATGGGGCTGCCGAAGAGGAGTTCTTCGCCGGAGCCTGTCTTGGGGAAGGCCATGACTTCGCGGATGGAGGATTTTTCTTCCAGGATCATCATCAGGCGGTCGACACCCCAGGCGATGCCGCCATGCGGGGGGGCGCCGTATTGGAAGGCGTCGAGCATGTGGCCGACGCTTTTCAGCATGCTTTGCCGGTCGTAGCCCATGTTGCGGTAGGTGGCTTCGAGGATGTCTTTCCGGTGCGCCCGGATCGAACCACCGCCTATCTCATTGCCGTTCAGCACTAAATCGTATTGCTGGGCGAGGATGTTTTCGAGGTTGACGCCTTGGAGATGGTCTTGCAGAGACTCAAGTTTAGGCATCGAAAACGGATTGTGGGAAAAGGTCCAGCCGCCGTCGTCCGTCTTTTCAAATTGAGGGAAGTCGATAACCCATGCAGGGTGTAACTCTCTGGGTTTGATGAGGTTCAATATCTTGCCTAATTCCAGGCGTACGGCGCTCAAGGCGTTGTTGGCTGTCTTGTAATCTGCTGCGGAGAAGAAGATGATATCGCCTGCGACGGCACCGGTGGAATCGATGATTTCCTGACAGATGTCTTCGCCAAGAAACTTGATGATAGGCGATTGCAGTTCGTTTTCCTTGACGATGATATAGGCCAATCCGCCCAATCCGTGCTGTTGGGCTATCTCCATCAATTTTTCAATCTGTCCTTTCGTCAGCCTTTTGTCAGTCATATCGCCCTGAACCTTAATACATTTGACAATGCCGCCTTCCCGAATCGGTTTGGCGAATACATTGAATGTCGTCTTCTTTACAATATCCGTTATATCAGTCATTTCCAATGCAAAACGCAGGTCGGGGCGGTCGCATCCGTACTTGTTCATTGACTCTTGATAGGTCAATACCTTGAAAGGGAATAATTTCCATTCTTTGGAATAAATCTGCCGGACAATTTCATTGAATAAATTGGTATTCAGCGTGATGACGTCCTGCATACTGACGAATGACATTTCCAAATCAAGCTGCGTAAATTCGGCTTGACGGTCGCCGCGCGAATCTTCATCACGGAAGCAGCGAGCAACCTGAAAATAACGGTCATAGCCGCTGACCATCAGCATCTGTTTGTATTGTTGCGGCGATTGCGGCAAGGAATAGAATTTACCGGGGAATTTACGGCTGGGGACGATAAATTCGCGGGCGCCCTCGTCGGTCCCGGCCGATAGGATGGGCGTCTCTATTTCTATAAAGTTCTGCTTATGAAGAAATTCGCGTACGAGATGGAGCACCCTGTGGCGATTGACGAGCACCCTGTGCGTCGCAGCATTCCGGTGGTCGAGAAACTTATAACGCAGCCGGACACCTTCGGACGTCTTGCCGGTTTTACGGATTTCAAACGGCAACGGTTGCGAAATATTCAGAATATCAATCTGTTTGGCATCAATTTCTATCTCGCCCGTGCGGATATTATGATTAAAATCTTCGGCGTTGCGTTTCAGGATTTCGCCGGAAACCATCATGACCGATTCGTCAGGAAGTTTTGCAATCGCGTCAAAATCAGCGATATTATTGCGTGTCATGCGCACCTGAAACACTTCCTGGCTCGAATCACGCAGGTCGATAAAAACAAGTTCGCCATGGTCGCGGATGCTGGCCACCCATCCTGCCAACGTAACGGTTTCGGATAAATTATTGATGGAAATATCTGATATCAAATGAGTTCTGTATTGATCCCTGATCACCGGCTCCAATTGACTGCCCTCGCTTGCCTGCGATGTTCCGGTATTCTTTTCCGCAGCGGTTTTACGGTCGGCATCTGCACGGTTGGCAGCAAATCGCTCCAGTATTTTTTCCTTGATCAATTTGCCGGGAACGGCTTTCGAGGTGGTCTGAACGGCGTCGCCGACCAAAATTCCGATTCTGGCCTGATTGCCTGAATTGATTTCGTCGGCAATCTGAGGATATTTTTCCAAAGCTTTGTCGATGGCGTCGTTGATCTTATCTTCCGAGATAAACTTGCTGTCTACAAATGACTTATAATCAAACTTTTCATCCACGATTAAATGACGGATCACTTCCTGAAGGACGATAATTGATATTTGATCGCTGCGAAATGCCTTAAACGAATAGGCCAGCGCATCTATATTATATAAATGTATATAGTCTTCTTCCTTGACGTTGTTGAGCAATGTTTTAGTGACGAAAAGCGGGTCGTCGAGCTGCGCATTGAGCGCCTGAAACATGGCAGAGCGCGTCGTGTCCGACGTGAAAAACTTGGCATCCTGCGGTCGTACTCCTGCGTTAATCATCACTGTTTCAATGGTAAAAGGCAACGAAGCCTCATCAACGCGGTTGTGCTCGAGAGCCTCCGTGATATCCACCCAAGGGATGTTAGGATCAAGCATATAGCGATAATCGGCGGCATGTTCCTTTTTCCGCATCGTCCGCGTCTGCTTGGCGTCGGCGTCAAACAAAACAGTAATCTGATCGGGGCGAAAACTCTTATGATCAACGTAATAGGCAACCTGTTTTTCTATCTCGTCGAGGATGGCTTCCGTCATGAATTTGAACGAGTTAAGGTTCTTGATTTCAGTGCGCGCATTCAGAATTGAAGTGCCTTCCTTCCGGAGCGAGACGCTGACGTCCGACTTAAATTCGCCTTTTTCAAGATTTGCGTTCGATATTTTCAACGTTTGCACGATTCGCTGAAGGTTTTGCGCATAAATGGCCACATCCTCAATCCGGCGAATACAAGGCTTGGTAACTATCTCAATCAGAGGCACACTCGATTTGTTGAAGTCCACCAGCGTATGGTTTTTTTCGTGCAGCAGTTTTGCGGCATCTTCCTCAATATGAACCTGTTCCAGGTCTACCTGAAAGACGGAACCATCGTTGCGGTAGCATTGCACAAAGCCGTCGGGGATGATGGGACTGCGGTACTGCGTCAACTGAAAGTTATTCGCCAAGTCAGGATACTCGTAATGCTTTCTGTCCCAGCAAATCAGCCTGTTTTTAAAAGACGAATGTACTGCTTTGCCAAACAGAATGGCCTTATTTACAGCCTCTTTATTCAAAGCAGGCAAAGCGCCGGGTTGACCCGTACAAATCGGACAGATATGCACGTTAGGTTCGTTCATTTCCGAATTGGCACAGGAGCAGAACAGTTTGGTCGCCGTATTGAGGCGAATATGTGTTTCCAATCCCATAACTATTTCAAGTCCAAGGGATTTTAATGTCTCCAATATATCTTGAATCTTATCCATTTATTGTCTTTCTTTTAGAAATTGAGCAACATGCAAAATCAAGTCCTCCCTGTTTTTGTTTGCCGTGATCTGGATGCCTGTCGGCAGAAAAAACGGAGCTGACAAAGCAGGTAGTCCGGCAAGACTAAAAGCCACAGTGAAAGCATCTTGCATATAGTTTTCAGGTATTTTCGAATGAATCTGTTCAGGGTCTAAAGTATCTGTATTATAAGAGGCCGAATACGATTTATTATTCACGGGTGAAAGTATAATATCCACATTCTCAAAACATTCGTTCAACTTACCCATGACGGCGGCCTTTATTTTTTGTGCTTTCAAACGCACATCTTCGTCGTATGCATCTGACAGTAAACAACTTCCGGCAATTATCCGGTGTTTTGTCTCTTCCGGCAAATTAGCCGAACGGTCTCCGAGTCCATAGACGGTGCCGTCAAATTTGGCCGAATTGGATGCCGTTTCGGCCATAGACAACACGTAAAACGTTGATACTAATATGTCTAAATCAAAGAAATCCAGCGGTATCAAATCGATTCCACCGGCCGATAACCTCTCAATCATGGCATGGAAATCATTTTTTACCGCTTCATCCGTCGCATCATTTTCAATAAAATTTTTAAAATATCCGATTTTGACATTTTGATGTAAATATCCGGTATCGAAAACCGTTTCCGGAATACGCCCGGCATCGAAGCTGAGGACATCATTCCGGTCTTTTCCGCTTATCACATTGAGTAGAAGTCTAATATCTTCCAGCGAAGAAGCGATGGGCGAGATGCAGGAGGTAGAAGAAGCCGTCGTGCTTCCCCACCGCGAAACGCGCCCGAAAGTAGGTTTGAAACCGTAGGCATGGGCGTATCCGGCTGACTGTCTGACTATTCCGCCGTCATCATCTCCAATGGAGAACGCAACATGTCTTTTAGCAATATCGAAAGCCGAAAAGCCGCAATCGCTGTGGTTTTCTAAGCGGTTAAAGCGTTGTTTCACAACAGGTATGGCGCCTGCGTCCAGCAATTGTTGAACGGCCGTAGCCGTATAGGGCGAAGTATAGTTTTGGAGAAAATCGGTGCCGCCCGCGCCGACCGTGTTTTGCAGCATCAGCATTTCCTGCACTCCGAAAGGAATGCCTTCAAGCAATCCCAGATGCTCTCCTGCCGCAATCTTTTTGTCTACTGCCGAGGCCGTTGCGAGCGCTTCGTCCGACAAGAGCAAGTCTTCATGCACCGCAACGGCGGTCAATTTGTCAGTAACTATCTCATAACATGAACGTTGCTTCGACACAAGTTCATGATGCAGGGTAAATATTTCAGATTCCATTATTCTTCAAATACTTTGGATACAACTAAGTAATTATTTTTTTGAGCAGGGAAGTTATTGATTATGATTTGCCTTTCGAGAGCGGAAGCGTCCCTGACGACGTCTTCCCGCAAATCGTTTACAGTAACAGTGTGATTGTCAGCAGTATTTACAGGCTGTTCGATGCCGGGGGCATTTCGAACAGCCACGAACAGTTTATCAATCTCTTCCGATGTTGTTGCACCCTCGATATTTGCTAACGCTTCAAGCGATATTTTTTTTTCCATTTTTATTTTTGTTTCGTCCGTTGCCTCATTTTGCCGGCAGCAGGCGGTTGCTGTTTGGAATGAGAGACCGATTTTTTCGGGGCAGCCGTCTTTTTCTGCGCGGCCGTTTGTCGCGGCTTGGCATCTTTCATCTTTTTATTTTCTTCATCGGCCTCGTGTTCAGCCGTTTCATCAGCTATCTCGCCTTCTTCCGCTTCGGGGTCGAACGAAGTAATCCCTACGGACAGCAACAGGTTATACCAGTTTATCAACCGTTTAATATCTGTCGGATACACCTTTTCCCTGTCAAAATCGGGCAAGATTTCGGCAAAATAATTACGCAGTTCATCGGGCGTAGCCTTGGCCGTATCCATCGGAACGGGTTGGAGATTTTCTTTCTCCCTGATGTTGTTAAGTACTTTATACAGAGGAACATCTTCGTCGTTTGTATAGATACTAATGTCACCCAAAGAGACCACCTTGTCCCGCGCGTAGGCAGGGATTCGTTTTTGATCTGTCAACGATTCGACAATCATCAGATGCTGTCCTTGAGTCACCTTCTTGAATAGTCCGGGTTTGCCGGAGATGGAGAAGATCGTTTTAAGCATAACGGGTCTTTTTTAAATTATACTGTTACTGACTTTTGAGGCTGCAAAGATAGTATATGTCTGCAAAAACAGGTACATTTATTAGCAGAAAATAACATCCACGACAGTTTTTTTGACAAAATTTACGCGTAGTATATGAAAAATACCTATATTTGCGCAAAACTAAAATCATATAAAAAAAGTCAATATGGATAATATTTTTGATCTAACAACAGAGCAACTCAAAGAGATTGCAAACAGCTTGCAGGCCAAAATCGAAGAAGGCCTCAAAAAAGACGGGATGGAGATTTCGAATATCCCGACGCATATCACACCAAAACAGGACATTACAGACGGAAAAGTGCTGACGCTCGACTGGGGCGGAACGAATTTCCGTGCAGCCATCATCGAGTTCAGAAAAGGGAAGCCTTACATCCTCGAAGTGAAGAAGAAACCGCTCTCCGCCAAGGAAACGGCAGGATTCAAACAGGCGGATTTATTCAACGAGATGGCCATGCTGATCAGCGAACTCGAAAACCTGGACGACAAGGTGTCGCACATCGGCTACTGTTTCTCCTATCCCGCCGCCTCGAGGCTGAACGGCGACGCCATCCTGCTGCGCTGGACGAAAGGGATTGAGGTGCAGGGCATGGTCAATCAGCCTGTAGGCGAGCCGCTTATGACGCATCTGAACAACTATAAGAACATTCGCACGACATTTACCAACATTAAGGTAATCAATGATACGGTGGCATGTCTGTTTGCAGGCTTGAGCGAGACGGGCTATGATTCATACATGGGTCTGATTGTCGGGACAGGGACGAATATGGCCAGCCTGATGCCTCTGGACAAAATCGAGAAGCTCAACAGCAAGGACGAAGGCGTTATCCCCGTCAACCTCGAATCGGGAAACTTCAAGCCTCCCCACCTGACCATCGTGGACAGGCTGGTCGATGCGATGTCCAACAACCAGCACAGCCAGCTTTTCGAAAAAGCCATCTCCGGAGGATATCTCGGCGAGATTTTCAAGACGCTCTTCTACAATCAACGCATCAAATACGATTTCGACGGCTCGGATATTGCCAAAATGCTGAACGACCCGACCGGCAAGCCCGACAGCCAAGTCATTGCCGCACAATGGATTTATGACCGTTCGGCGAAACTCGTGGCAGCCTCTCTGGCGGGACTTGCGCAGGTGATCACGGCTCAAAATCCCGATATCCGCAAGATATGCCTGGCCGCCGACGGCAGCGTATTCTGGGGCAGGGACAAACACAACGAGACGTATTACAAAAACCTTGTAGCCAAGGAACTTGACATATTGCTGCCCAAAGGCGTGACCATCTCGATCATTGACGAGATGCAAGACCCGAACCTGATCGGCTCGGCTATTTCGGCACTGTCGTGAAGAAAACGGTTTCGATTCCCTTCATGATGGCGGGAATCCTGTTTGTTGTCTGCTTCATTTTATCCAACTTGCTGGCAACAAAGGTGATCCGTATAGGGTCTATCTCCGGGACTGCCGCCCTGCTTGTATTTCCGATTGCCTATATCATCAACGATTGCATTGTTGAGATATGGGGTTATTCAAAAGCCCGTCTGATTATCTGGACGGGCTTTTTAATGAATTTTTTCGTCGTTGGCCTGACGCAGATCGCCATTGTGATGCCTCCTGCGCCTTTTTGGGAAGGCGACGAGGCTTTTAAGTTTATCTTCGGCCTGGGGCCGCGCATCGTTGCGGCCAGCTTTTGCGCCTTTCTGGTTGGCTCATTCTTAAATGCTTACGTGATGAGCCGCATGAAAGTGGCTTCCGGGGGCAAGCACTTCTCCTTGCGCGCCATCGTGTCCACGCTGGTGGGCGAAAGCGCCGACTCGGTCATCTTTTTTCCGATAGCCTTCGGCGCGCTGATCGGCTGGAACGAGCTGTGGCTGTTGGCCTTGACGCAGGCGCTCCTGAAATCGCTGTACGAAGTCATCATTCTGCCGGTGACAATCCAGGTAGTCAAATGGGTCAAACGACTCGACCAAAGCGATGTATATGATAAGGAGGTGTCGTTCAATCCGTTTAGGGTGAAGGAAATGTGATTAAATCATGACAGGATCAAGATTTTTTAGGTTATAACCATAAAAAAGTCAATAATAGTTCCTATATTTGCGGTCGTAACCATAAAAACTTTTTATGAGCAAAAAATCTTCGAAGGGAGATGTTTCTGCAATGACGACAACGGATTATGTTGATTGAATCCCGTATGGGATTCCCGCTCGGTAGAAAATGTTTGCTATGTAAAGGATGCATTCCGTACGGAATGCATCCAATGTATGAACGTCCTATTCTACCGAGCGATACATTCCTACGGAATGCGGAAAAAAATGAACGTCCTTTTCTACCGGGCGATACATTTTGTATGGGATGCCGGGCGTAGAGACGTTGCGCGCAACGTCTCTACAAAATTGTTCGTTAATCGAATTGTTTAATCTTTCACACAGCGTATAGTTTCACCGTCGATTCTATTACCGGTAGGAGAAACATTGGCATTAATCCAAACTGGCCCTAACGGGAAATATTGGGAAGCCATAGTCCAGGCTGCATTGCCGTCGGTTGATGATGTACTTGTCCAGTATCTGCCTAAATCACCTGCAGAGTTGAGTGCACCAAGTAAGGATGATGTACCGGAACGTATGCCGGCATTGGGGAAGAATAACGAAGCATTTGAAATGATATTGAAAAATAGAGAACCGACATAAGCAATCTCATGGTTTGAGATCGATACAACACTTCCTGCTCCGGTAAACGGTGCTGAATGTGCTCCCGGTGCGTTTACAATCTGTCTTCGATCAAAGAAACCATCGGCATAGTATCCCCAGACTAAGTTCTCATTGTTTGAACCTGCCCCGTTTTGCGGGTTTAACCAGAGGGATTGGCGCATTTCGGAATTTGTAACGCTACCGGTAGCTATATCTACCTCAACGTTTGTTGCTCCGTCGTTGGGACGATGGTAACCGGGTGGGCATGTTTCGCTAATACTCCCATGGTTATAGACTCCATCATTCCAGCTGCCTATCGGAGAAGTATTATATTTCCAGTCTGTTAAGCTTGTTATTGGATTTACCGGATGATAAGCTCTGCGTGCATAAGCCGCAATTTCCGGAATTCCGACCGACCATTGAAAATAAGCGCCCGCCTGCGTGGGATAGTCCACAAAGACACCGCCATTTAGCCCAAGTTGCGGATGATCCAAAGCATTGGGTCCACCTGAATTACTGCCGTTTTTAAATGCATCAGCCGTCAGGTTAAAAGGTGTAAATTGTCGCACCGCGGGTCTGGACGAACTGCCTGTCAGGGGATCTATAGACCGCATCAGGAAGTCGGCATCTTCGCCCTGACGGATCCAGATGCGTTGTGACCGTTCATGGTTGTTATATGTGAACAACACAATGCCGTAGCGGGGAACCGTGCCGTTAGCTCGTGATTCTGTCAGGCCGATGCGGAAGTAGATTTGTCCTGATACGGCATCCAGTGTGCCGCTTACGGAAGTACCTGCCGTATTGGGAAGAACGTTTGCACCGTCCGCCATCATATCGTCTACGCCTGCATCGTTTCCTACTTTCCAGCCCAATTCGGCATCAAGACTTTCGTCCGTATCCAATCGTATCCAGCTTGTTCCTTCGACTACTGTGGCCGTCCAGTCTCCGTCGATAGATGTGCCGGAGCCGGGACGTACAAGACGTATCAGTCTTTCGCCGCGTTGACTATTTCTCCAGAATGCTCCTACATAAGGAGTTATATTGGTTGGTGGAGCCGGTTCTTTGCCGGTACCGTTAATAAAGGCTACATTGCTTGTTGCCGAGCTGCAACTGTTCGATGCGATTGCGCGGTATTGCGTGACGCCCACTATAACTGCCTTGGCTGCAAGAGTGTTTGAGGTTGCGCCGACGACGGTATACCACGTCGTCCCGTTGTCAAAAGAGCGTTCCCATTTCCATGTATCGACGGCGGCTCCGGAGGGAGAAACCGTGGCTGTCAACGTGGCCGAATTTCCAGTTCCCATATTGGGAGGATCAATCGGGGAGATGCTTACGCTTGTAATGGGAGTACAGGGATCCACTACGCAGCGGATGTTATAGGCGCTTCTCCTGTCCGACACGGAAACCGAGGCGTTAATGCCGGTAACATACAGTACCAACGGGTCATACGAGGAAGCTTCCGACGCGTCCGTAGCGGTAGAGGAGAAGTAAATGCCGCTATTCCCTGTGTCATCGAGGGTATTCGAGCTTAAGCGGCGGCGTCCCGGCGCGGGGAAAAACAGCGAAGCATTGTTTGCGGTATTGAAGAACAAACGTCCGCGATAAGCAATTTCATTGGTG
The DNA here is from genome assembly GCA_031277335.1 of Tannerella sp. GTDB lineage: Bacteria > Bacteroidota > Bacteroidia > Bacteroidales > Tannerellaceae > Tannerella. The sequence goes on from JAITMM010000203.1 coordinate 10,046, forward strand.
GTGACGGATACGGCCGCATTTTCCGTAGAGCCGGTGGGAGCATTGACGATCTGCAGGCGATCGAAAAAGCCGTCAGCGTAAAAACCCCAGATAGAATTACTCCTATCGGTGAAATTTATAATGTCCTGCGGCTGCATAAATAGTGACTGGTGGATCTCCGATTTTTCCATCTCGGCGACAGTAAAGGGCGAAACGATATTGCCATACGTCGGACCGCTTGTCGGGCGGCGGTAACCGGCCGGACAACTTTCGTGCGTGGCGCCTATATCCAATATGCCGCCTGCGTCTGTCCAGAAACCCGGCGGAAAGGTAGTCGCCATGCTCGGAACAGGATTTGTAATCGGATCCCAGGCATAACGCGGATTATTCAGGTCTGCCCATCGGAAATAGGCGCCTGCCTGCGACGGGTATTGGGTGAAGATACCGGGGGCAGGAGGAGTACCAGGCCCTCCATTGATCGTGACGGGGGCATTCAACGTTGCAGCCGTCAGGTTGTAGGGAGAAAACCGTCGGGTGACGGTGCGATCAGTCAGACCACTCGAACTGACGGGGTCGGTGTTGCTAAACAGGTAGTCCGCATCTTCTCCCTGACGGATCCAGATGCGCTGACGCAGGTTGTTATGGCTATATGTCAGCAGGACAAAGCCGTAACGAACGGAATCGGCAAGCACGGTGCCTCTCAGCCCGATGCGGAAGTATATCTCGTCGTCGTCAGGCATATTCTGCAAATACCCGCTGACAAAGGTGGAGGCACCGGCGGGAAGCTGGTGAGCGCCTTCGAACGAGCCGTCGTTGCCAAGCATGGCCGAAGGAGAATAGATGTCTACATCGCCGGATTGCAGCGTGTCGAGCACGATCCAGTCCCTGCCCTCGATCACCTGCGCCGTCCAGACGCCGTCCGCCGAGTCGTTGAGAATCCTCGGCATGCGGATGAGCCGCTCGCCCGTCTGGTCATGCTTCCAGAAGGCACCTACATACGTTGTGAATCCGGCAGGAGGCAGATCGTCCGTTATATCGGGCGAATCGCCGATGAGCATGCGCATCGTATAGGAGTAGCCGCTTTGCAACGACTTGGCAAATGTGGACGAGAAATCGGGCAGCACCTTGCCGTCGACCGTCATGGAGCCGATATGGATGACGGTCGGGATATCGCCGGGTGTGCCGGTATAGACGATCCGCGTATCGGATTTGACGCTGTCGTGCGGAAATGCCGCAGCCGGGAAATCGAATGTCATCAGTGTAGCCGTATTTTTTGCAAGTGCTCCCGTCATGGTGGTCATGTCGACCGTATAGCCGGGCATCGTCACGTTGCTGAAGTCCGATATGTCGGTGCCGTCGCGCGTCTTTGCCACAAGCGTCACCTGCGACAGTTTGTGATACATGGTGATGGCGATGGGTGTTATAGTGCCCTCAACAACGTGGGTCGTCGGCGATGATCCCCAGACAAGGTCATACATCGGGTCAACGTTGGTAATGGACGCAGGCATAATTAGCGGCATCACGGTTGTAGAATCATTATAAGAATAGGCGATCAGTTTGTAGTCTCCGGCAGGAAGATTGATCAGATCCGTGCTGCCGTCGTCACGAACAAGTGCGTTTAATGCGTTGATTTTATAAAGTTTCTCAAAGACTTTTGTAAAAACATTCGTGGCACTCGAATCGTAGGCCACGATAAATATTTTCGAATTAGGCGCGAAGGCACGCGTCCTAACGGGATGGTCGTTGTCTTTTTTGTCGACCGAGAGCGTGGCACGGATAATAAGGTCGTCATCGAGACGGATTAAGACTGTTTCAGGCTCAAGATGGCGTGCAATGGTGAGCGTCGAATCTGCATCGATCTCCTTGCTAAGCGTCTCGGGATTCATATCGCCCTCGCCGTATTCTGCAAATTGAACTGAAATGGTAAAGTTGCCTTCTTTGGCTCCATGTGTTGTTACTCTTACATCAGGTATATCAGGTATATACTCTGTCTCACACGAAGCTAAAAATATTGTCAAAGCTCCCGCCAACATAAAAATGTTGCGCATTTTCACAATGCGCCAACTCTCTAATACTCTTTTTACACTCATTATCAATAACTAAATTATAAATTCTACATGAACTATCTATAAAACGCCGCAAACATAGATATAAAAAATAACAAAACAAAATAATTATAATAATAAAATCAGTATTTTACATTATAATATTAAAAATCTTTCATAAAATTGCAGTGAAACATTTTTATGGAATGCCGGGCGTAGAGACGTTGCGCGCAACGTCTCTACAAAATTGTTCATTGTTCATTGTTCATTAATAATCAGTTATCTACCACATCACACGTGCCCGAGCCGGCATTGTAGTAATACGACTCGACATTGCCTATGCCGCCGGCGAGGATGATAAGGCCGTTGTTATTTACAATCTTAAAATCGTTATTCAGGTCGCCGAGACTGGTAGGTGAAGAAGGCGAGATAAAATACCATATATAATGTGAAAAGCCCGACGGATCGTTTACCCATCCGCTTGATATGGGAGCACCATTTACAGTGGTCTGCATCGCAGTCGCAGTTGGAGTAATGATAATCATATAGTGCATATTTGCATTGTAATTGCCCAGGTTGGTCCCGCTTGTAGGCTCGAACATGAACGGTGCAATTATCTCGCTCTGCACCATCTGTCTGTCTACGGCAGGTATCCAACATATAGAAGGGTCGCCGGAATTGGAGACATCGGAGCCTCCAACCATATAAGAAACCACGCCAATCGGATTATCGGATTCGATATAGCATGCAGCATTCGTAGGATCACTGCCGGTGATCTCCAACTCCGTCCACTGACCTGCATTGAGCGTTCCGCCGGAAGAAAGATTTACACCCGCCGAGGCATAAGATACAGCACCTGTGTAGGTGATTTTTGTATTGTCTTGTGAAGACAAAATACGTATATGGTTATTCATTGGATTATCACCCTGTGGGGCATTAGGCACTAAGAAGCGGTATCCCCACTGGTTGACAGGCGCTAACTGTTCATACAAGATGTCAGCATAAAATCTATCTGTCGGTACATTGGTAATTGTACTATGCGTAAAATAAGCTACCGGTTTATCGGCTGTAATATGCCTGCCCGTCATGTCGACTCCACTCGTGTTGTAGTATGCCTGCCCTGCATTTAGCGTTTCGAAAGGGGTAGAATTCCCTGCTACATAAAGATTTGTACCGTTTTGGTTTGCAATAATTATTTCAAAATCGTATTCAACAGGTATCGAAGGTGACGAAGGTGACGTATATGGTTTATAAGAAATGCGATAATAATCTTGGCCCCAAGCCGTTACCGGCAATAATGCAGTGGCGTCAGTTGTGGCGGATTGCGTATTGAAAGCATAGACCGACACCGGATTCAGTGAAGTAATCTTCAGAGTCTTGGTAGAACTGCCGGTAGGAGGAGTTGAATTAGTTGGAAATTCCAGATATACGAATTTTCTCATATCCTTGATAATTCCTCCGGGAAACTGCACAGCGCCCAAGTCAATCCGTGTCACCTGTCCACCGACAACGGGATAAGAGACTGTAGCGAGCGTATCAGTAAACTGAAGGGTCACAGTCGTATTGACATCCGAAGCGACACGCAATTCCAAACGGTTAGAAAGACTGCTTGAAGCATAATTTTCACCATAACTGACCCAGAACTCCTTCCCTTGCGTGCTATTGTTAAAGCACAGCAGCGTCCCGTCAGGCCGTTTCACACAGCGGATGGAGGCGCCGTTATTGGCATGAATGACACTCTGGTTGCTATTGGTGCCTGCGGTGTAAATATTATAAACGGGAGTGGATGACTGCGCCGTGGACGACAGGTAGTAGTTCGCAGTGCCGGCAAAGCTGAGACCGTCGTCGACAATGCCTGCGCCGGGGAAGAAGAGTGAGGCTAAGGTATTCCGGTTGTAGTACAGCCAGCCTCTGTGGGCTATCCTGTTTGCGTCCGTTGCGGCTACGCTGCTGAGTACGCCGGGGGAACTGGTGCCGGGACCGTTCGTAATCTGCATGCGGTCGAAGAATCCGTCGGCGTAATAGCCGAAAACGGCATTGACACCATTGAGGCGGACAGACGTTGACTGCGGCGGATTCTCATACAGCGACTGGCGCATCTCGGATCGGGACACGTCGGGGCCGACATCTGGTGCATTGGTCAGGCCGTCCGTAGGCCGCCGGAAGCCGGGAGGACATGTCTCGTGGCTGGAGGCGAGGTCGCTCCAGAAAACGTTGGAAGGCAGCTGCGTAAGATCCCATCCCGGCTTGACTTGCGTGATCGGATCCCATGCGTAGCGGATATTGGGGCCGAGCGTGGCCCACTGGAAAAAAGCGCCTGCCTGAGTAGGATATTCGGTGAAGATGGCCGGCCGGTCATTCTGTGTCGGCGGATTGTAGGGAGCGCCGTTCACGCTGACCGGGGCGTTGAGCGTTGCCGCCGTGAGGTTGTAGGGCGAGAATTGGCGGGTGACGGTACGCTCGGTGATGGGTGCTCCTGTGGGCACCTGATCGCTGTTGCTAAACACGTAGTCGGGCGCATCGCCTTGACGTACCCAGATGCGCTGGCGAAGGTTGTTGTGGCTGTAAGTCAGCAGTACTAATCCGTAGCGGACGGAATCGGCAGGCACGGTGCCTCTCAGTCCGATGCGGAAGTATATCTCGTTGCTGTCGGGCTGATTTATCATATAGCCGCTTACAAAGGTGGAGGCACCGGCAGGCAACTGGTGGGCGCCTTCGAACGAGCCGTTGTTACCAAGCATGGCTGCAGGCGTGTAGATGCCGCCATCGGTGGTCTTCAGCTTGTCGAGCATGATCCAGTCCCTGCCTTCGATCACCTGCGCCGACCAGACGCCATCGGCAGCACCGCTTGATGCACGCGCCATGCGGATGAGCCGCTCGCCCTGCTGGTCGTGTTTCCAGAAGGCGCCCACATACGGGAAAAAGCCTCCCGGAGGCGGATCGTCCGTAATGTCGGGCGAGTTGCCGATCTGCATCCTCATCGTATATGAGTAGCCGCTTTGCAGCGACTTGGCGAACGTGGACGAGAAATCGGGCAACACCTTGCCGTTGACCGTCATGGAGCCGATACGGATGACGGTCGGGATATCACCGGGCGTGCCGGTATAGACGATCCGTGTGTCGGATTTGACACTGTCGTTCGGGAATGCCGCAGCCGGGAAATTGAATGTCATGGGTGTAGCCGTATTTTTTGCAAGCGCTCCCGTCATGGTCGTCATGTCGACCGTATAGCCGGGCATTGTCACGCTGCTAAAGTCCGATATGTTGGTGCCGTCGCGCGTCTTTGCCACCAGCGTCACCTGCGACAGTTTGTGATACATGGTGATGGCGATGGGTGTTATCGTGCCCTCAACCACGGTGGTCGTCGGCGACGAACCCCAGATAAGGTCATACATCGGGTCAACGTTCGTAATGGACGCAGGCATAATCAGCGGCATCACGGTCGTCGAATCATTGTAAGAATAGGCGATCAGCTTGTAGTATCCCGCCGGCAGATTGATCAGATCCGTACTGCCATCGTCGCGGACAAGCGTGTTTAATGCGTTGACTTTATAGAGTTTCTCAAATACTTTTGTAAAAACATTAGTAGCAGTCGAATCATAGGCCACGATAAAAATTTTCGAATTAGGTGCGAATGCACGTGTATTAACGGGATGTACGTTGTCTTTTTTGTCGACTGAGAGAGTTGCATAAATAATTAGATCGTCGTCGAGACGGATTATGTCTGTTTCAGGCTCAAGATGACGGGCAATGGCGAGCGCCGAATCGGCGTCGATCTCCTTGCTAAGCGTTTCGGGATTCATATCTCCCTCTCCGTATTCAGCAAATTTAACAGAAATGATAAAATTGCCCTCCTTGGCGCCAAATGTTGTAATCCCGACTTCAGGCGTTTCGGGTATATACTCTGTTTCACAGGATGTTATAAGCAATGTCAACGCTCCCGTCAATAGGAGCAAACTGCACATTTTCGCAATGCGCCAACTTTCGAATAATCTTTTTACACTCATTATCAATCACTAATTTTTAAATTCACCATGCACCGTATAATTTTAACGGTCGTTTTTTTTATACTGAAAAACTGCGCAAACTTAGAAACAAAAATTAACATGACAAAATATTTTTCATAAAAATATCAGTCAGTTATATAAAATTCTTAAAAATCTTTCACGCAATTGCGGTTGATGAAATTAAACGACCGTTTTTTTTCGACACTTTATATCGCGTTATAACGATTAAATCCGATCGCTATTCAGCCTTCGTAAATTTGAACGAAATAACAACCTCAGTAGCTGATAATGAGACAACTATTATTACCTCAATACATCATTTCAATTGGGAAAAATGATGTATTGAGGTTTATTTTTTTCGAGTGAATTAGGCGGTCTGTTTTTTCTTTTTCGTACCGAATGGACTGTCAGACTATACCTCTTGATATAGAAACCTTTTGATACTCATTTTGGGTGTCTTTTCAAAAGCCTCCTGTTGTAGTAGTAACTCGCTTAGTTTGCAGTAGTTGGGGATGCGTTGATTTATATCATCCAAGTGATTTCTTATGATAACTTCAAGATCATGTTCTGTAAGTCCGTCTTTCCCGGCCTGTTCACGGTCAGGGAAAACCAATCCGATAAGTTTCTCCTGTTTTTGAATGACTAACGATTCTGATACATAAGGCATATTATTCAACAGGCTCTCGATCTCTTCCGGATAGATATTCTGTCCGTTTGAACTCAGTATCAATGCCTTGCTACGTCCGCGTATGAAAATGAAACCATCCTTGTCTATGATACCCAAGTCGCCCGTTCGCATCCATCCGTCCTCCATCAAGACTTCGGCTGTGGCTTTCGGATTTTTGTAATAACCAAGCATATTATTGGTGCCGCGAACAAGTATTTCACCTGTTTCATGCTCAGGATCAGCAGAATCTATCTTGACTTCCATCCTGTCGGCGACTGTGCCGACTGAACCGAACTTAAACGTATCCCATTGTTCGTAAGAGATCAGCGGCCCACATTCCGTCATGCCGTATCCAACTGTATATCTGAATCCTATGGCTTTCAGGAATGCTTCGATTTCCTGGTTTAATCCGGCTCCGCCCAGAACTATTTCAAAGAAATTATTGCCGAACGCATCATTCAATTTGGAGCATATTTTCTTTTGAATGAGTTGTTTAAGTCCGGGCATGCCGTACATAATCTTCATCGTTGGCTTTTTCAACATTGGAAAGATATTATTCTTTACTATTTTTTCAATAATAAGCGGTACGGCAATGACTAATGCGGGGCGAACTGACATAAAGCTATCTATCACCGATTTAGGATTAGGTACTCGCGGTAGGAAATGTATATGGCAACCTTTATTTATGCCGTTCAAAATCTCAAAAGCCAAGCCATACATGTGAGCCATTGGCAAAACAGATACAAAATTGTCGCCCGATTTTATAAACGAAAGACATTCAGCCGCATACTTCGTATTGCTCCATAAGCTGCGATAAGGCAGCATGACGCCTTTCGAGAAGCCGGTCGTCCCGGACGTGTAGTTCAGCAGCGCAAGTTCATCAGGCTCTTCGACGTGATATTTCACATTTTCAGGCCTTAATGTCTCGGGATACAATTTCTTGAAACGTTCATCACGTTGCGAGTATAGCGCCTCAATATCAGGGTCTTTAGCACAAATCATCGAATAATTATCCAACGAAAAGAAACATGAAGCGTCAGGCATGGCCGATTTGTCAAGATTTTCCCAGATGGCATTAGCCACAAAGAACAACTTTGTCTCGGAATGGTTTATGATATGATACACATTATCAGGCTTAAAGTCATTTAAAATAGGAACGGCTACGGCGCCGTAAGATAAAATGCCGAAAAAACATATAGCCCAACGCGATGAATTTCTGCCCATCAATGCAATTTTATCGCCTTTGCGTATATTGGCCAATTCAAAGACGACATGCAACTTGGCAATCTCCTCAGCCAAATCTTTGTAATAAAAGGTATTACCTTTCAAGTCGGTCAAAGCCGGTTGCCCCCAGTGAGCTTTGATACTGTTTTCGATAAGTTCTAAAAATCGTTCGTTCATAACGCAGCAAAAAAAATTAATAAGCAATCAATCAATCAGACAAAAATACTGTTTTTTTGAAAAAAACAAGACAAAATTATTTTTTTTTTCATTTTGTTGACAAATATATCATATTAATTCGTATTTTTGTAGCATAAGATTTGCATTACTCTTTTAATAAGCATTGATTTATCTATTAATATAATTTTTTACATCATGAATCGAAGAAACTTTATAAAAAACGGATCGTTGAGCTTGGCAGCATTGACGATTCTACCGCGTAACGTATTGGGAGGCAATAATTTTATTGCTCCAAGTGATCAGATTAATCTGGGTTTGATAGGTTGTGGAGCGCAGGGTCGCGGCTTGGGGCCTACTTTCGCATCAAAGCCCGAAGCTAATGTGATTGCCTTAGTCGACTGCGAATCACTCCGTTTACCTTTTACTCAAGACCTCATTGAAAAAGCTACCGAGAAAGCTAAAGGTCAGGCTTTCAAAGGTATAAAGCTGTATGGCGATTATAAGGAGATGCTTGCAAATCAAGATATTGATGCTGTGATCATTGCCACTCCCGACCATTGGCATGCCTTTATGACGATAGATGCCTGCAAGGCCGGAAAAGACGTATATGTCGAGAAACCTATGTCGCACAGCATTGAAGAGGGGCGCGCCATGGCGAATGCCGTCAAGAAATACGAGCGTATCCTTCAAGTAGGCAATATGCAGCGCTCATGGCGTAACTTCCGGCAAGCCTGCGAGTTGGTGCGCAACGGATATATCGGCGACATTAAGGAAGTGAAGGTGTCAGTCGGGCCTCCGCCGGTGAAATATAATTTGACGGGACAGCCTCTGCCTAAAACGCTGAATTGGGAACGCTGGATAGGGCCCGCTCCAATGAATCCTTATAATGAGGAACTTATCTTCCCGTTGGAACGCCGTGGTTTTCCTAACTGGCGCGAATACAAGGAGTATGGAGGCGGGATGGTGTGCGACTGGGGCGCTCACATGTTTGATATTGCCCAGTGGGCGCTGGGAATGGATGATTCCGGCCCGGTAGAATTTATCCCTGCCAACCCCAAAAAGCAGCAGCCTCTTACGATGCGTTATGCCAACGGGATCATCATGACACACGAGCCATTCCGAAAGGCCGACGGTAATGCGGTGCGTTTCATCGGGACGGATGGCGTGATTGATATCAGCCGCAGTTTCCTCGATACGATCCCTGCCAAATTGCAGGATCAAGTGATCGGCGACAACGAGATTAAACTGTATCACAGTGACGATCACTATTCTGACTTTCTTGATGCTATGAAGAAACGCACGCAGCCGATAAGTACGGTCGAGGTTGGACATCGCACAGCATCGCTCTGCCAGTTGGTGAATATCTGCTACGAGCTTGACCGCCCGCTGCAATGGGATCCGGTCAGGGAGCAATTCCTGTTCTACGATGCTGAAGCAAATAACCTGCGCAGTACGCCTTATAGGGAAGGGTTTAGGTTGAATGAATAATGAACAATGAATAATGAATAATTGACAATTCGATTGGTGATGAAAAATGGGAACTATGGTGGTATGTTTAATATAATGGGCAATGTGGGGGGGGGGGAAATAAGAGATAATGCAAAATATATGTTATTACAAATCGCCTATCGGAATGATGCGGTTGTTGGAGAATGGGAAGGGATTGACAGGGGTACAATTTGCGTTTGATGTCAATGAGGAATTGAATCATGTCGAACCGAAGACAGCTTTGTTGAAAGAAGCTGTCAGGCAGTTGAGTGAATATTTTGCCGGGGAACGGACGGCGTTTTCATTGCCGCTTGATCCAAAAGGAACTGATTTTCAAAAACGTACTTGGGATGCGCTGCAACTTATCCCTTATGGTGAAACGCGTACCTACAAGCAGATAGCCGAAGCCATCGATTGTCCGAAAGGCTGCCGGGCGGTGGGGATGGCCAATAACCGCAATCCGCTTGCTATCGTCATCCCGTGTCATCGCGTCATCGGTGCGAACGGAGATTTGGTCGGATATGCCAGTGGCTTGGATGTGAAACGGAAATTGCTTGAGATGGAAAGGGATGATATAAACTAAATTGTGAATCAGGAAGTTATTGACGATAAAGAATTAGGTCACATAGAAATTCGCAGAAACGTGCGGGCGAAGCGCTATTCGTTACGTATCGTCAACGGCAGCGTCATTGCTACTATTCCGCATGGAGGTAAAATGCGTGAACTCCTCGCTTTTATCGATTCCAAACGAGAAAGATTGCGAAAGATGCTCGAAAATCATCAGGCGCAACCTGTGCTAAACGCGGATGCACGCCTGCAAACATACACTTTTGAATTGCGTATTATCCTGACTCAACGGACGAATATATATGTTTCACTGAAAAACAGCATTTTAAATATATGCTGTCCTGAGACAATAGACTTCAATGAGGTGCAGATTCAGCAAAAACTATGGTCGATTATTGCTAAAGTAATGAGGATGGAAGCTTTACGCACGCTTCCATCTCGTCTCGAAATGCTGGCCGACCGACATGGGTTCAGATATTCGGGAGTAAGTATACGTCATTCTAAAACGCGTTGGGGCAGTTGTAGCTCGAAAAAGTGTATCAACTTGTCTGTCTCGCTGATGTATCTACCTGAATATCTGATAGATTATGTACTCCTGCATGAATTATGCCACACACGCGAAATGAATCACAGCGAACGATTTTGGTCGCTGATGAATCAGGTAACGGGCGGAAATGCTAAAAAACTTCGTAAAGAGCTTAAAGCATTTCCCGTCTTTACAAACTCGTTTAGGACAGTTCCTCTGCCGACAGAGTAATCAGTTTGTAGCCCTTACCGTGAATGTTGATAATTTCAATATCCGGATCTTCTTTCAACAACTTCCTTAATTTAGTGATATACACATCCATACTTCTTGCATTAAAATAGTTGTCGTCCACCCAGATTGTTTTCAGTGCATAGTTGCGTTCCAAAATTTCGTTGGCATGAGAGCAAAGAAGTTTCAGCAGTTCGCTTTCTTTTGTTGTCAATTTAGTCACTTTTTTGCCAATTGTCAACGTCTGTTTCTGAGTATCAAAGACAAACTGTCCGAGTTTATAGAACGGCACATCTTTGAGTTTCTTGCCTTTCACGCGTCGGAGAATTGCCTCGATACGAAGCAGTAACTCTTCCATACTGAACGGTTTAGTCATATAATCATCTGCGCCCAACTTAAACCCTTCCAGTATATCCTCCTTCATCGTCTTGGCGGTAAGAAAGAGAATAGGTATGTCAGGGTTGATGGCGCGGATATCCTGTGCCAATGCAAAACCGTCTTTTCTCGGCATCATCACGTCTAAAACACAAATGTCATACGTCCCGGAGATAAAACCCCGATAACCTGATTCTCCATCGGGAAACAGGTCTGTTATATAACCTTTTGCTTGCAGGTATTCTCTGAGTAGACTACCTAAATTCTCATCATCTTCACAAAAGAAGATTTTCAATTTTTCTTCCATAGTTTACTAATTTTTAAATAGTGGTAAAGTTATTATAAATTTTGTTCCAGTAAATTTTTCTTCTTGCTCGGCGCGAATAGTTCCGCCGTGCTCTTCAACGATTTTGCGAACGTAAGCAAGTCCAAGTCCAAATCCTTTGACGTCATGGACATTACCTGTCGGTACGCGATAGAATCGTTCAAATATTTTTTTCAAATGCTCCTTTTTTATGCCTCTTCCATTATCCTCGATAGAGATGTACAACTTGTTGTTATCACTTTTTGTACGTGCCATCAATTGGAGAGGGAAATCTTCACGTCTGTATTTCAACGCATTATCCATAAGATTGAATAAAACGTTTGTGAGATGCATTTCGTCTGCGTTGATAAGTGAATCTTCTGCTTCGAGATCAATGTCTATGGTGCCTCCAAACTTTTCAACTTTCAAGGCGAATGTATTTACAATGCTTACTAACAAGTCATTGGCATCTATTTCCTTTAGCTTTAAAGCTGCCTTTTGTTTCTCAAAGAGAGATATTTGAAGTACTTTTTCTACAAGAAAGCCCAATCGTTTTGTTTCGTCATTTATCACGCTTTCAATATGTTTGTAAACTTCCGTATTTTTTACGATGGTCGTATCTTTCAGCATCTGAGCCGCCAGCGATATTGTGGACACGGGCGTCTTCAGCTCATGCGTCATGTTATTGACGAAATCGTTTTTCATCTCGGAAAGTTTTTTCTGACGGAAAATGGTGTAGATGGTGAAAGTAAACGTAAGTAATAAAATAAACGAAAACAAGGCGGAAGGCACTAAGAATGAGATGGAACTGGTGAGATAGTCCTGCTTTGTCGGAAAATAGATTTTCAAGTAATTACGTCTTATTTCAGGGTCTGCCGGGAAAAGTACTTGCGTGAACAACTCATCTGTCTTGGGTTGATTATTAAAAGCCTTGTTTTGATAAATGACTCTGCCATCCCTATTGACAATCAAGAAGGTATATGGAATATCCAGGCCGTTGCTTGCAAGTTCGATATTCAAATAATTGTCTAAGTTTTCGAAATTGATTCTTGCATTGAGCGGTTTCAGATAGGCCTCATTTTGAAATTCGTAGATAGCATCTTCGAAAAGCAGAGCAGTATGCTGGTAGCGATTCCGCCAACTTTTCTGCTGTTCCTCCATTTCGCGGATAAGAGCGTCCTTAGTCGGTTGATTACGTAAATCATTGCTCCCCAACCGATTCAAATCAGCTTTTTGTACAATTTCAGATTTGGTCTGATTTTGAATTTGATATATTCCATTCGATTCGGTGGCGATTTGCTGGCTGATAGTGATCCTGTCAGGAGCATTTTTATACCTGAAATACGGGAAATAATTTGTCATATATTCCCTTGTCTCCTCGCGTTCCACGTATAAGGAAACCTGCTCCAGACAATGTCTGACAGTAGTATCAAATTGCTCATTAGCAGATTTGAGTATCGTACTGACATACTTGACCTGTAGAAAAATCAATCCTGTAAAAGTAAAAGCCATCACTCCTACAAGCAACCATATTGTTGACTTTCTCATCGTTTCGTTAGTCGCTTAAAATACCGTAACAAATAACGGAAATTTTTAGCTATTAATTATATAAAAATATAAAAAAAAATACCGTTAAATGTTAATAATACGGAAACAGCCATAAAATACAACTATAAATGCTCAAAAACAGTCAAATTTTGTCCCTCTTTTTGCATTTTCATGCCAAAGGTAAGAACAATATTGAATAACTTATCGTATATTTGCAACAAATAATCGTAAAAGATTCAAAGATGAGAAGATTTTTACTGTCCGTATTGATATTGACATGCGCGGTTTTATGGACGAACGCGCAGGAAAACTATGTATTTACAACTGTCAAAGAGCTGAAAATCACGCCTGTTCATAATCAAAGCCGCACCGGCACTTGTTGGTCATTTTCAGGTATTGCTATGATAGAAGCCGAGCTATTGAGATTGGGCAAAGGTGAGTATGACTTGTCGGAAATGTTTGTAGTCAATCATTCGTATCGCGACAAGGCTGAAAAACATGTCCGCCTACACGGTTTGTCTGAATTTGGGCAGGGAGGTTCGTTTGCCGATGTCACTTATGTGTTTAAGCATTACGGCGCTATGCCAGAAGAAGCCTATTCCGGATTGCAATACGGCGAGGTACTTCATTCGCACGGCGAAATGGAGACTGTAGCCACCGGCTTTGTTAAAGCTCTGATAACGAATCAGAACGGGAAATTATCACCCGTATGGCCTAAAGCCTTTCAGGGAATCATTGATGCTTACCTCGGTGAAATACCCGAATCTTTTAACTATAAAGGCAAACAATTCACACCCAAGAGCTTCGGAGAGTCATTGGGATTGAATATGGACGATTATGTGTCATTGACGTCGTATACGCACGAACCGTTCTATACAACGTTCGGATTGGAAATTCCCGACAATTGGAGATGGGCTTTAAGCTACAACCTGCCATTGAACGAATTGATGGAAGTATTTGACAATGCGATTAATAAAGGGTATACGATTGCTTGGGGAGCCGACGTTAGCGAAGCCGGTTTCATACGTGACGGACTGGCGACTTTCCCCGATTTGGAAGCACAGGAAACGTCAGGTTCTGACCAGGCGCGCTGGGTCGGGCTGAGCAGGACTGAACGCGATGCCGAAATCAGAAGGCTGGCCTCCGTCACAAGCAAGGAAGTCGTAGTGACTCAGGAACTTCGCCAGCAAGGTTACAACAATTACCAGACGACAGACGACCATGGCATGTTGATATATGGCATTGCTAAAGACCAGACAGGCAAGAAATTCTATCTGGTGAAAAATTCGTGGGGCGTCGATAACAAATTCAAAGGGATATGGTATGCCTCCGAAGCATACGTAGCATATAAAACCATGAATATCATGGTACATAAAGATGCTATTCCGGCAGCTATAAGGGCGAAATTGAATCTTTGATTCAATAATTCAAAAATTCAAAGATTCGTGTTCAAAGTTCAAGGTTCAAAGTTCCAAGTTCAAGGATTCCGCCGACACATCATTCCGCACTTGATGCGGAATCTCAGGTTCGTATTAATTCGTGTTCATTCGTGTAATTCGTGGCAACAAAATCAAATGAAAATATCTATCAATAAATTCCTAATCCTCTGTGGCCTATCGGTTTTCACGCTGTCAGGATTTGCTCAAAGTCTTGATCAGGCAAAAAAATTATACAATGAAGGCCTCTATGAAGAAGCCAAACCGGCTTTCGAGCGATTAGTCAATCAATCTCCCAATAATTCTTCCTATTGTTTATGGTATGGCGTATGTTGTTATGAGACAAATGATTTGGAGCCTGCCGAAAAATATCTGCAGCTTGCCAGAAACAGAAAGGTGACCGAAGCCTCCCGTTATTTGGCAGTCATGTATACCGATGTATACCGTTTTCAAGAGGCAGAGGAAATGTGGGAAGACTATATCGCTCAATTGGCAAAAAAAAATGAGGACGTGTCGCTCTTCGAGCAAGAACTTGATAGAGTCAACAAATTGCGTCGTATGAAAGAAAGGACTGAGGATGTGCAGATTATAGACAGCGTCGTAGTGCATCGCGATCAAATTCTCGGTGCTTATTTCCTCAGTGAAGACTGTGGCAGCTTACAGATGAGCCAAGATTTTTTTGGACCTTCAAGAAACACGGAATCAACAGTATATCTCAACCCTAAAGGAGACAGAGCGCTTTATGCCCATCAAGTATTTGAGCAAGGTTATTCGCTCTTCACACAATCTAAATTATTGGATACGTGGGCAGACGAGAAGGCAATCTTCCCGGCAGATACGTCTGATAACAACTATCCTTTTATGCTGGGCGACGGGATAACACTTTATTTTGCGTCCAAAGGGAATGGTTCTATTGGAGGATATGACTTGTTTATAACAAGTTACAATATCAACTCCAATGCTTATCTTGCACCTGAGCAATTGGGCATGCCTTTTAATTCGCCTGCTAACGACTTTATGTATGTCATCGACGAGGTGAAAAAGGTTGGCTGGTTCGTTTCCGATCGCAATCAACCCGAAGGATTTGCATGTGTATATCTGTTTATCCCAAATCCATCGCGCACTCAAATCACTGAAAGTGATGATGATGCATGGCTTGGTGAACGAGCGGCATTGACTTCAATACGCGACACATGGAAAGAAAGCTCTCAATACGACGAACTTATAAATTTGGCAAAATCAAATATTTCATTGACTCAAAAAAAAGAAATACGTGATTTTGAATTTGTAATAAATGACAAAGCCATTTATTACACGCTTGGTGAATTTCGTAGTCCTGAGGCTAAATCATTGTATGAAAAAGCGCTTGACCTGAAAAAACTTCTTAAAACACTTGAAGTCAATTTAGACAAACACAGGCTGACGTATTCTCAAGGTAATCAAAACGTTCGTGATCAATTGAGACTGACAATACTCAATGCCGAAAGCGAATTGAAGTTGCAACTTGCTCATATCGGTTCTTTGGAGAAACAGGCAAGGAATATTGAAAACTCCTCATATTGAAGTTGTTATAACTATTAACAAATTTACAAATGACACTCAGTATTATCATCATCATTCTCATCATGGCGGTCGCCATCTTGCTGCTGCTGCTTGAGATTTTCTTTTTACCGGGCGTGACGGTTGCAGGCGTGGGTGGCTCGATTTTTGCAGTCGGGGGCATCATATACGCTTATTCCGTTGGGACAATTATCGGACATATCACTTTGATAAGTTCGATAGTGCTTTTCGGAGGGATGTTTTTTTGGCTGTTGCGCGCCAAGTCTTTCCAGCGTATTGCGCTCAAAACCAATGTAGATTCTACGCTCACCTCAACTCGCGACATGGGACTTCACGTCGGAGATCAGGGCATCACCCTTTCGCGCCTGGCGCCAATCGGCAAAGCTCGTTTCGGCCAGACAACTGTCGAAGCTAAAACGCAGGAGGACTTTATTGACGAACAAACTCCCGTCATAATTGTCCGTATCGAAGGATACAATGTGATTGTTGAAAAACAATTGACAATTGACAATGAATAATGACTAATTGTAGAGACGTTGCGCGCAACGTCTCTACGGCTTTGAACAACAAACAATATATTCTCACAACTATAAAACATTTTCTTATGGAAGCAAGTTTTGAATCAAATCTGGTTTTTTATTTAGTGATTGCCGTTGCAGTCATTTTATTCTTTGTATTTTGGTATTATGTACCATTCCTGCTGTGGATATCAGCAAAAGTATCAGGAGTTTCCATCTCTCTGCTACAGTTGTTTCTGATGCGTATCAGAAAAGTACCTCCTGCCGTCATCACACAGGCGATGATCGAAGCTCACAAGGCCGGTTTGAAGACATTGACCCGAGATGAACTCGAAGCGCATTTTCTGGCAGGCGGACATGTAGAGCGCGTCGTTCACGCACTTGTGTCGGCCTCGAAAGCCAATATTGACCTGACTTTTCAGATGGCTACAGCCATTGACCTGGCAGGACGCGATGTGTTTCAGGCTGTACAAATGTCTGTAAATCCGAAAGTTATTGACACACCGCCTGTTGCGGCAGTTGCCAAAGACGGCATACAGTTGATAGCCAAAGCACGCGTGACGGTTCGTGCCAATATTAAGCAATTAGTGGGAGGCGCCGGCGAAGAAACGGTGCTGGCGCGCGTCGGCGAAGGTATCGTGTCGTCCATCGGTGCGTCCGACACGCACAAAAGCGTCCTTGAACATCCCGATTCTATCTCTAAGTTAGTGTTAAAGAAAGGATTGGATGCAGGAACGGCATTTGAAATCCTGTCTATCGACATTGCCGATATAGATATAGGTAAAAATATCGGAGCCGTGCTACAAATGGATCAGGCTCAAGCAGATAAGAATATTGCCCAGGCCAAGGCGGAAGAACGTCGCGCGATGGCTGTGGCCAGCGAACAGGAAATGAAGGCAAAGGCTCAGGAAGCGCGTGCCAAAGTGATCGAGGCCGAAGCCGAAGTGCCGAAAGCAATGGCAGAAGCGTTCCGTTCAGGAAATCTGGGTATTATGGATTATTACAAGATGCGGAATATTGAAGCCGACACGTCCATGCGCGATGCAATTTCCAAGCCGCCTACTGCAACGAATAAACCGATCAAGGAATAAATTGCCAATGCGTCAAATCCCTGAATCGGAGCTTATTATAAATGAGGATGGAAGCGTTTTCCACTTACATTTGAGACCCGGGCAGTTAGCCGAACGAATCATTCTTGTCGGCGACCCTGCCCGTGTTTCCATGATCGGCGACTATCTTGAACACAGGGAATGTGAAGTGTCCAATCGCGAATTTCATTCAATAACAGGCAGTTACAAAGGAAAGCGCCTTTCTGTTATCTCCCATGGCATAGGTGGAGATAATATAGACATCGTCGTCAATGAATTGGATGCCTTGGCCAATATTAATTTTTGTACGCGTACATTAAATGTAAACTTTACTCAACTGACCATGGTACGCATTGGGACGTCAGGCGGTTTGCAGCCTTTCGTCCCGGTAGGCACGAGCGTGGCAGCAGAAAAATCGATCGGCTTAGACGGTGTAATATACTTCTATGACGGCAACGAAAAAGTGCGCGACAAGGCATTTGAAGACGAATTGTTGCGACAACTGTCTTGGAAAAACAGCAGGCTGCTACCGTATGTTGTTTCAGCCGACCCTTCGCTGCTGGCGCAAATCACGCGCGACGATATCCTGCGCGGCACAACGATCGCGGCAAATGGATTTTATGGCCCGCAAGGCCGCGAACTCAGACTGCCACTGTCTGACCCAACATTAATTGAAAGAATAGAAGCCTTTGAATATCAAGGCTATAAAATCACCAACTACGAGATGGAAAGTTCGGCTTTAGCCGGACTTTCCGCCTTGATGGGTCATCGGGCGATGACCGTATGCTCCATCATCGCCGGCCGTGTAGATAACAGCATGAATACCAACTATCAAAATAGTCTTCCTACTCTGATAGAAAAAGTGTTGGAGAGGATATAATTTTTAACGATTATGAGTAAGTATATTTGTTCCCGTCCGATTCATCCGGGCGAAGTACTTAAGGATGAAATTGAATACCGTGGCATATCGCAGAACAAACTGGCTATGCAAATGGGAATGTCGTACAAAATGTTGAATCACATTTTGAACGAACACCGTCCTATCACTACTCAAACAGCATTGCTGTTTGAAGCTGCACTCGGTATTCCGGCTGATTCACTCATTCGATTGCAAGCCGATTATAATCTGCATGTAGTAAATCAGGACAAATCATTTCTGAATCGACTTGCTGAAATCCGTAAAATAGTGGCATCAGCAGCCTTGTGAATACACTTTATTTTGTTTTATTTGCTGATTATCAATCATTAAAAGTCCTGTATTCGCGCGCACAAATGTCTAAGAGTTCATACCATTTTTCGCCGAATTTGCGGATCAGCGGTTCGCGTAGAAAACGGTAGACAGGGATTTTGGCATGCTCGCCGAGTATTTCACCCGGTCGGCATACTTTCCAGCGATGATAGTTGACGGCCTGATAGTCTTTGTATTGCGTCACTCTGACCGGATAGAGGTGACAGGAGACTGGCTTCTGAAAGTCGATTCGTTTTTCGCGGTAGGCCTTTTCGATGGCGCATCTGCATATACCGTCTTCATCGTAATACGTGAATACACAGTCTTTTCCATTCACGATGGACGTGACCGTCTCGCCGCTGATGTCAATGTATCCGACTCCCTGCTTTTCAATTACCTGCCGGGCTTTGGGAGACAGGTCGTCCCAGACGGCAGGTAATATTTTGCGAAGTATCTCAAATTCATCCTTTTCCAATGGCGCACCGGCGTCTCCGTCAACGCAGCAATTTCCTTTGCAATTCGGCAGGTCGCATTGGAAATAGTATTCTATCAGGTCTAAACTGACGAGGGTGTTTTCGATTTCGAACATTTATGTAGCCACGAATTAGACGAATTACAACGAATTATAACGAAGATTTGAATCAGAAAAGCTTAATCGGCGATTAGGCTTTTTCCGCTCATTTCTTGCGGCTGCTCCAAACCCATGATATGGAGGATGGAAGGGGCTACGTCGGCCAGAATCCCGTTGCTTACCTTTGCTTTCAGATTGTCGGACACATAGATGAAAGGGACGGGATTGAGGGAGTGGGCGGTGTTCGGCGAGCCGTCTTCGTTGAGGGCATGGTCTGCATTGCCGTGATCGGCAATGATAATCACCTCGTAGTCATTGGATTTGGCTGCTTCAATCGTTTCATTCAAGCAGGCGTCAACTGCGATCACTGCCTTTTCGATGGCTTCGTAAACACCGGTATGACCTACCATATCTCCATTGGCATAGTTACACACGATAAAGTCATATTTCCGGGTATTGATCATTTCCACCAACCGATCCTTGACCTCGTAAGCGCTCATCTCAGGCTTTAAGTCGTAGGTGGCCACTTTGGGCGAGGGGACAAGGATTCTGTCTTCACCGGCGAAAGGCTCTTCGCGACCGCCGTTTAGGAAAAATGTAACATGGGCATATTTCTCAGTTTCAGCTATATGGAGCTGAGTCAAGCCCAAAGATGACAGATACTCGCCCAACGTATTGGTAACGTTGTCTTTATCAAAGATGACGTGCAGATTTTTGAAATGGGCGTCGTAAGGCGTCAGCGTGAAATATTGCAGGTTGGGAATGGTTTTCATCCCTGCTTCCGGCATATCCTGCTGCGTCAGGACGATGGTCAGTTCCTTGGCACGATCGTTGCGGAAGTTGAAGAAAATCACGACGTCGCCTTCCTCGATCACGGCGACGGGACGTCCGTTTTCCGTTTGTACGATCGGCTTGACAAACTCGTCCGTCACACCTTCGGCATACGATTCTTCCATTGCAACAATCATATCTTCAGCCTGTTTGCCCTGTCCGTTGACAAGCAAATCGTAGGCTACCTTGACGCGTTCCCAACGTTTATCGCGGTCCATCGCATAATAACGTCCGATGATCGAGGCGATTTTCCCGCCGGTCGTTTTAAGATGGTCATCCAACGCGTGAATAAATCCTTTTCCGCTGCGGGGATCAGTGTCGCGACCATCCATAAAGCAGTGAACATAAGCCTTTTGAATACCATATTGACGTGCGATCGACGTCAACTTCATCAAATGGTCGAGTGAACTGTGAACGCCTCCGTCGGATACCAATCCGAGGAAATGGATTTGTTTATTGTGCTCTTTTGCATAGCTGTAGGCACGTTTGATTTCAGGGTTTTCCAAAATCGAGTTGTCGCGGCAGGCTTTGTTTATTTTCACCAAATCCTGATATACTACGCGGCCTGCGCCTATATTCAGATGACCTACTTCCGAGTTACCCATCTGACCGTCAGGCAGTCCAACGCTTTCGCCCGATGCCTCTAATTGCGAATTAGGATAATCATTCAACAGGGATTTCCAATAAACGGAAGGAGCCGTATAGATGACGTCTCCTTTCTGTTTATCTCCAATTCCCCATCCGTCACATATTATTAATAATGCTTTCTTTCTCATGTTTTTATAAAATTGGAGGGTAAATATATTTCCTTCCTTGCTTCCGGAGAAGCTGATAGTGAAGGATTTATTCTGCCGGCTCCGGCGTCGACACGGCTGCGCTGATTTCAGCAGCTTCGGCGGCTTCGGCTTCGGCGACGGCAGCTGCCTCGGCAGCAACCTTTTGAGCGGCGGCTAAGGACAGTTCGGCTTTTTTCTTTGACAGCGCTGTCGCCTTGGCTTTATTCACTTCCCGTTCAGCATCTAAAAGCGTCTTTGTCAGCGCCTTATCATCTTCCCGCTCTTTATTTCTTATGTCCTGTAAAGACCTTTTCTTCTTTGTTATCCATTCCTGGAATTTCGTTTCGGCGGCGGCTTCGTCAAAAGCACCTTTCTTGACGCCTTCCAATAAATGTTTTTTCATACATACACCTTCGCGTGAAAGTATCATACGCGCTGTGTCAGAAGGCTGTGCGCCTACCTGTAACCAATGCAAAGCCCTCTCAAAATTCAAATCTATTGTAGCAGGATTGGTGTTCGGATTATAAGAACCTATCCTTTCAATAAATTTTCCATCTCGTGGAGCCCTGCTGTCTGCGACTACGACGTGATAAAAGGCATACCTTTTATGGCCGTGTCTCTGCAATCTGATTTTTGTTGCCATTTGTTTTTTGAATTAATAATTTTTGCATTAGCGGCGACAAAAGTAGTGTTTTTTTTTGAATTACGGCACATTTACCGGAAATATTTATTTAATTTTGCTGCCAATTTTAATGTTGTCGGTATGGGAAAGTTATTTTTGCCTGTCTGTTTGCTGCTATTTTCGCTTCAATTGCCATTAAGTGCACAAACGTATGAGGAACTGATCAATACGTTTTACGAATACGAACAAAAGGATGATTTGCCGGCTGCGGAAGAGTGCCTGAAGGCTGCCATGCGCTTGGAGCCGGCCAACAAATTGAATTATGCATTGCTCACAAATCTGGGCACCATTCAGCGGCGTCAGGGACATTTGGACGACGCATTGCTCTCATATTCAGCGGCTTTAAATCAACAGCCTAATAATGTGACGATTCTTGAGAATAGGGCTGTATTATATACCGAAATGGGCAATATGGAACTTGCGCTGAATGATTATCAAAAACTCCTGGATATCAATCCATTAAATGAAGATGCATTGTATCAACGCGGACTGCTTTATATCCATTCGTCAGACCTTCTTTTGGCAGAGATTGATTTCGAGCGTATCATGGAACTCAATCCCGAAACGGTGAAAGGAAGATTGGGTATGGCGATTTTGGAGAAAGTCAGACAAAACTACGAAGAAAGCGAAGTCATACTCAACTATTTGATAGAGAAATATCCAAACTATCTGCTGCTATATGAGGAGCGCGCAGAATTATATTTTTTGACGAATCGCAGGGGACGCGCCATAGCCGACCTGAACAAGGTTTTTGCCGAGACACCGAACCCTTCTGCCGAATTGTATGTGTTGCGCGGACGTGTCAAGTTAGCCCAGTATGAAAAGGAATCGGCCGCCATTGATTTTCGCAAGGCATTATTGCTCGGCTATGATGCCGCGACAATTGAAAATCTGCTGAAACAGACGTATTAACAAAAAAGGGCTGCCCCAAATCGGGACAACCCTTTTTTTTAATTATAACCAATCATCTTATTTATTGAGGAAAAATTGCAAATTATCGAAATGGATATAGAGATAAATGGTATCACCTTCCGGGCTTTCCACAGACTTGTTGTCATGCTTGATCAGAGGATTTAGATTCGTTCCATATTCAATTTCCTGATTATATGCCAACATGCCATAGCTTTGAGCTGAAACACTTTTACCGTCAACATCTTTAATACCGGTGATTTCAATATTTCCGTCGGAATTCAGGATTACAGATACTGTGCCTACCTTTACGTACTTGGCGCCTAAAACCAAATCAAGCTCGACGCCATTTTCAAGGTCAGCCCTGTCTATTACCGCGAAAGTGAAATTGTTATTGTTAGCCACATGCGGGGCGCCTGCATCATTCGTTGCAGTAACAGACGACATTGCGCCTCCAACTGCACAGTAATCAATCAAGTTATCAATTGTTTCTCTGATGCTATTTGTGTATCCGTCAATAACATCCTGTTCGCAACCGGAATAGGATTCAGCTTCTGCGACAAGCGCTTCAAGAGCTCCTGTTTCATAACATTCGTTATTGTAAAGAGTTTTTGCTTCATTAACAACCTCAACGAGTTTGCTGTTGTCAATATTACAAACAGGCTCAATCGGCTTCAATTTGTTCACAAATACGTTATCCTTGCCTCCCTTTGCTACTTCAAATGTGGTGGCGAAGATTAAACCGGCGGGATTGTTCGTCTGGTCATACTTGCCGTCAGATTCGTCGTTGTTGGCAGCAGCTATCTTGATAACATTATTACCCTGCTTCAGGAACGGCTTAATATCCTTGACATAAACCCATGACCAATGCTCGATTAAATCACCGAAGTCCTTGTCCGAGAAGCCTGTAAACGTAAA
>JAITMM010000089.1 GCA_031277335.1 Tannerella sp.
ATCTCCTTTTTTTCATTTCTACCGACCGGCATCATTTGCATTGCGGTAGGGCTTGTGGTGCTCACACCGCTAAGTAAAATGTTTCTTGTCAAAAAAGGCGCAGTAAGCAGAAAGCGCAATCAAGTTACATCCAAAGATTTGGCACGCAAATATCAATTGGCCGACAATCTTTTTCGCATCCTTGTGCCACGCGATTCGTTTGTCTGCGGCAGAAAATTAATAGACCTTAACACTACCGCAAGATATGACGTCAGCATCCTCGAGGTGCGGAGAAGCTCGCCCGGCGCCAGTTTTTTTATGCGCACGGTAGACCAGAAATTAGCCGGCCCGGAAGTGCAGTTGCAGGAAAACGACATCCTCTATGCTTTCGGAAAATACGAAAATATTGAGACGTTTGCAAAGGATAACCAGCTGAAAGTGACCGATGCAGACACGTCTGAATATAGCGCCGAGCCGACCACCGAGAAGCTGCGTGTCCGGAATATCGGCATCGCCGAAGTGCTGATTCTCCCCGAATCGAAACTGATCAACAAACCGGTCAAGGAAAGCCATTTCAGATCAAATTATTCCGTCAACATACTGGGTATCAGCCGTAAAAACGAATATATCCTCACCCACGTCAAAGACCAGAAAATCCATGCAGGCGACACGTTACTCGTTCAGGGGGAATGGGAGCATATCGGACTGTTAAATCAGGAGCCGAATGACTGGGTGGTGCTCGGACAGCCGATGGAGGAAGCCGCCAAGGTCACGCTCGACTATAAAGCGCCGGTGGCCACAGGAATCATGATTTTAATGGTTGCCGCCATGGTTTTCAACTGGTTGCCACCCGTGGTATGTGTCTTGATCGCAGCACTTTTAACCATCCTGACAGGTTGTTTCCGCTCCCCAGAAGAAGCCTTTCAAACGATTCGCTGGGAGACGATTATCCTGATCGGGGCAATGATGCCGATGGCGCTGGCGTTTGAAAAGACCGGACTGTCGGAACTGATTTCCACAAACTTAGTCCTTGGTTTAAAGGACTTTGGCCCTATTGCCCTGCTGGCAGGCATCTACGTCACGACCTCCCTGCTCACGCTGTTTATCAGCAATACGGCCGTGACGGTGCTGTTAGCGCCAATTTCATTACAAATTGCTCATACGATGGACATTAGCCCGTATCCATTTCTGATGGCGGTGACGATAGGAGCCAGCATGTGCTTTGCGACTCCCTTCTCAACGCCGCCCAACGCATTGGTCATGTCAGCCGGGAAATATGTCTTTAAAGATTATATCAAAGTGGGACTGCCGCTTCAAATCATCATTGGAATCATCATGATTTTTGTGCTCCCGCTCTTATTTCCGTTTAATGTTTAAGATTCAATTATTTAAAATGTTACAATTCAAACCTATCACAATAGAAGATAAAAATACGATTACTGCCTTTACGCAATCAAACACTTTCCTGAACTGCGATTTTGCCTTTTCAAACATGTGCAGCTGGAGATTCCTGTATGACAGCGAGTTTGCTGTCGAAGACGATTTTTTATATATCCGGTTTTTCTTAAAAGTAAACAACAAACAACACCGTGCCTATATGCTTCCGCTCGGAAAAGGCGATTTGCAGCAGGCCGTCGAAAAGATCGAAAACGATGCGTCGCTCGGCAACCATCCGCTCCTGATTTTCGGCGTCACGGCCGACAGTAAAAACCTGCTGGAGAAGCTATTCCCCGGCGCATTCACGTTTGATGCCGACAGAACGTATTTCGACTATATCTACCTGCGCGAAGACCTGAAAACCCTGAAAGGGAAAAAATATCAACCTAAACGCAACCATATCAACAAGTTCAATAAAAAATACAGCTATACCTATGCTCCGATTACGCCCGACATGATTCCCGAATGTCTCGCCTTGGAGCAAAAATGGATGCAAGCCAATCTGAATGAGGAAGATATGACATCCATACAATATGAACGCCGCTCCCTGACGTTTGCCCTTTCGCATTTCCGCGAACTTGAACTGACGGGAGGCGCAATAATCGTTGATAATGAGATTATTGCGTTTACGTATGGCTCGGCCATCAACAACTATACATTTGGAGTTCACGTAGAGAAGGCTGATATTCAGTATGACGGGATTTTCAGCGTGATCAATCAGGCTTTTGCAGCGCATCTGCCTGAACAATACCTATATATAAATCGCGAAGAAGACATGGGACTGCCGGGATTGCGTCAGGCCAAATTATCGTATCAGCCCGTCATCCTGCTGGAAAAAAACAAGGCGTTTAAAAGGCGCTAAACAATTGCCTGACAGGTCAGTCAGGCAATTATTCAGTTATTCAATATCGTAAATATCAAGCAATCACCTTGTAAAAAAATGCAAGAACAATGTTTTCCATAGCTCAACCTTCCGACAAACAGCAAGTTATCGACTTGTGGAAGATTGCGTTCGGCGATTCGGACGATTTTATCCGGCTCTTTTTCGACCGCGTCTACAGAGACGAACAAACCTACGTCATCCGGCAAAACGGACAGGTCGTATCTGCCTTACAGATACTGCCTTACGATATGGCTTTCTGCGGCGGCACCATCTCCGCAGGTTATATCTGCGGCGTATCCACATTGCCGTCGGAAAGAGGCAAAGGGCTGATGAGCAAGCTAATGTATCAGGCGCTGGAGGCAATGGGGCAACAAGGTTATGACATTGCCATCCTGATCCCTGCCACGCCGTCACTTTTCGACCTTTACGGCCGGTTTGATTTTGTCAGCACATTCGATTATATGTTGGAAGATATTCAAGCTGATTCATCGGTAATTACCGGTAGAAATAGTGTAGATATAATTGAAATTAAAGATTTTAATAAATTCGAAATCAATCAAGTCTCTTTTAACCAACTATTTACGTACTACCATGCAAAACAGCTCCAACGTCAAGATTCCATCCTTCATAATGCCTATCAGTTTGAAATCATCTGTCAGGACCGTTGGCTGGGGGATGCCGAAATATGGGTAGCTACTGAAAATAAGCAACTTACAGGTCTCGCACTAACTGATCCCATTTCTAACGATATCATTTCCATCCGCGAAATTATAGGTGACAACGAAATCGTTAAGAACCAACTCGTTCAGTCCATCTTAAACATCCACGGCTTGCAACGTGCCAAACTACGCGTCCCTACTACTCAATCTCAATCTGTAACGTATCAATCGGACAATGACTTGCATGTCTTAACTTCATCATTTTCCATCCCTTACGGCATGGCACGAATCATCAATAAAAACAAGATGATTGACTTATGGCAATCGTTTAATCACGCACTGCTACCGTCCGATTGTAAAAGTGCCGGAACAGCATCTCTCACACAAAAATTACTGCTCGACCACTTCCACCCGCCTTATATGAATCTTATGCTGGATTAATAAACGGAAAACTTCTCATAGCATTTTTTTTATTCCACCCGCATCTTCTCTACCTGCCTGACTATCCGGCCATCGGCAGTTATTCCTTCTATCACAACCGAATAGGTAGTTGGAAAGTCGGAAGCGTAAAACTCAAAGGAAGCGTCTCCGGTTTCTTCCGAAATCACTACATCAGGCTTCCAGAAGATGGTTGTGCGGAGGTCGGGGGTTGTTGATTGTTTGGCTTCCCATGTTTCGTACTTGGGGGAATAGAACTCTACAGGTTTTTGATAGCCTAAAGGATTGAAAACGGAATAGTTATATTTTTCTATATTGATTTTTCTGTCTCCGCCTCTGCGTGTTGTAAGGCTAACGACCCCATTTGCTCCACTCCCTCCAAATGTGAGCACGGAAGCAGTTCTAAAAATATCAATACTTTCAATTTCTTCAGGGAAAATGCTCTCGTCCCAACTTCTCTGAACTCCATCAACAAATAAAGATGCAGCAGCGCCGGTTGGAGCCATATTCATTGTGATTACATAGTACATTCTGCCTGATGCAGTTGTTACAGTTGTAAGTCTGACTCCTGTACCAAACGCAGCAACATATTCAGCTATCGATCTGAAATGTACCCGTTCAATTTTATCCCTGCGTATGGTTTGATCGGAAGAAATATTTGCCCAAAACTGTTTTCTGGGTTCATCTTTTTGAATATCAATTTTGCGGGCAGTGACTTCTATTTCAGCAAGATTGATAAGACGCATATCGTCGTCGTAGTTGGCACGCTGGGAAGCTTTCTGTATAAAAAAATCATTTTCGGAAGGCGATTCAGTGGTGACTATTTTGGCGGTCGGCGGGTTTGAAAATGGACTTTGCGGGGCATAAACAGGTAGTGGAAAAGAATCTTTATTCATCACAAGTTCCACATTATCACTTCCTTTTCTATTTAAGGCTTGGATATAGAATGTTGTGCTGTCTGGAAATTCCACATCTTGGAAGCTGAAAACTCCGACGCTATCGGCTTTGGTCTGCCAGAATGCACCCGGGGTGAAAATGCTGATCTCACTGTCGGGGATTGATCTTTTTGAAAGGAGGGCTTTTACGTGGCCGGATATTTCCTGTGCGGTTTGAAAAGGGATTTGAGGGGTTTCGATCCGTCCCCGAACGACTTCAGGCACATTGTATCGGCGCCAGCCGTGCGTCATCATCAGCAGTTCAAGGGCTGTTTCAGATTCTTTGGTGTCAAGCAGATAATAGGCAGGATTTTCAATATATCCTTTTAATTCTGAAGATAGTAGCAACGAGGAAAGGATGGTGACGGATTCATCGACGGGGATATCGCGGTCGTCGGTTATGGAGATGGAGCACCTCACCCCGACCCTCTCCGAAGCAGAGGGAGAGGGATCTTCCTCATCAACTCCATTCGAAGGTGGTTTTATTGTGGCGATTATTTTTTCACGTTTTTCATAAACTGTCTTATCTGTTTGGAACTCCACCTTTTCGGATATTTTGTTTTTGCTGAATATCAAGCGTTCACTGAGCGGATTCATTTGGCTGTCAAACAGCAAAAACTGGATAATTCCGGCAGGAAGCTGATCCTTTTGAAACGTGATGCCTCCCTGTTGAGCGTTCCATTCGGCAAAATAAAGTACAGTTCCGCGGCAGTGGGCAAGGATATATAATTGTCTGTCTGCCGCCGAAGTTGATTTCTGCAACGAAATAACCCATTTGTCGCCACGCATGAATGCGTTTAGTAAACAGCCATCGGATTGAGGCTGAGGCAGTTCAAAACGTTTTTCAACGCCGTTCGCATTTCGGCACCGAAAATAGTATCTTTTGCCGGCTTCGGGAATATAGCTGAAAGCGCCCATTCCGGCATAAAACGTTTCTGCGGCAGAGATTTCAACGCCCTGTTCATCAATAAGTTTCCCGGTAACAGATGCGGCCGTGCCGTCTTGATTAAGTGCCTTAAACGCAACGCGGCAAACGACGCCTTCCGACAGATTGCCGCCCTCAGGGAAAAATGAAACATCGAAATCCTGTTGGTCCTTATTGCCGGTCAGGGAAAGTATTTCGTTTTCTTTACTTGTCTGACTATAAAGTTTTTGCCTACTGGCGTCATTGCGTGATTGACC
>JAITMM010000152.1 GCA_031277335.1 Tannerella sp.
CTCAAGAAAATCTATCGCTGGGATGCTGACCGGCAGTCGCTCAGCCTGCTTGCCGACTATCCGTGGAAGCCTTTCACGCTTGCTACCGACACGAAAGACAACCTTTTAGTGATTTTCCGCTACGACCCGCAGCCCGGATACCTTGTCAACGGTGAACAGGAAACCGTCCCCCAACTGCCCGACGACAACCCGATGTACAGCGGTTGGGGCAACGGCGGCTGGGCTGCCCGGGGTTATTCCGTCGACCCCGACAACCCCGACGAGACCTTCCGTCCGCTCCCGCGTATCGCCACGAAAGACGCCGCGAACGTCCGCCGTATCATCTACCCCGCCTCACGCTGGCGAGGCGATTTCGACAGGATCGTTGTCTCCATGCCCGACAACAGTTTCCTCGCACCCGACGGCGTGACGATTATCCCCGAAACGTACGATTTGGGTCGCTCGGCAGCGCTGTTTGCCGTCACACCCGGACAGCAGTCGCCCGTTTTCGTGGCGCATGAAAACAACAAGACCACCGTCAGGCTCGACGTCAACGCCGACGGCTCGCTCACCAACGCCCGGGAAGCCTTCCCACGCGGACAGTACAGCAGCGTAACGGATAGTGACGGAAACGTTTACATAGCCGACGGCGAAATCTTCGTCTACGACCGTTCCGGCAAGGAAGTCAGACGTATCCACCTCGAAGAACGCCTCATCTCGCTGGCCATCGGCGGCAAGGATTTCAGGATGCTGTTTGCCACGACGACACGGGCGCTTTATGGGATTGTTTTGAAATAAGGAAACGCTGCGCCGCAAGGGTCATCGTTTTGAGAAAGTGTATATTATTTCAATTAATGTACTAAAATGTAAAATAATGTATATCTTTGCAGCCCGATAAGCAATTTTTATTCAAAATGAAATATACAAAATCGGGAAAAACAGTTTTCCAACAGATGATCGTCATCATTTCGCTGCTATTCGCATCACATGCCGCGACATACGCACAAACTGCGCAAACAATAGATCCCATTGGTAATATTACATTAACCTACGGCGATGCACCTTATCCAGTTAATCCAAAAGCCAGTTCCAATTTGGCGGTCTCTCTTGCAACGTCTGATGCTAATGTTGTGTCTATAAATAGCGACAATATGTTGGAAATTAAAGGAACAGGAGATGCAACTATCACCGCATCTCAAGGAGGAGGAGGTAATGATCCGGATGGCAACCCGTACGATGAGGCGCCGAATGTAACCTTTAAAGTCAAGGTCAACAAAAAAAACTTGACCGTCAGAGCAAACGATATGACAAAATACTATGACAGCCAACCCTTTTCAGGTGGAAACGGTGTGTCATATTCCGGTTTTGCATATAGTGAAGGGCCTAACGTTTTGAGCGGATCGCTTACCTTCGGCGGGTCATCGCAGGGCGCCATCGATCCCGGCCATTACGACATCATTCTTTATGGCGGATTAACGGCAAACAACTATAATATCACTTACGTGCCGGGTACGCTGACGATTATCGAGCCAAATTCAGGCACGGCCAACAGACTTGTTTTCCCGGGCCCCTATACCATATTTGTCAGTTCGGGACTTACGCTGGCCGACATCGAATTGCCGCGTGGTTTTGTATGGAAGTTTCCCGATACGCAGCTTTTCCTGGGAACGGGGCAAACCTTCCCCGCCATCTATATGTATTCCAATG
Source organism: Tannerella sp. (assembly GCA_031277335.1). Lineage (GTDB taxonomy): Bacteria > Bacteroidota > Bacteroidia > Bacteroidales > Tannerellaceae > Tannerella. The sequence continues at coordinate 1,687 of JAITMM010000152.1, forward strand.
GAAGATACGGTCAGGTAGAAGGCATTATCGTGGTAAATGTCGTCACTCAGGTCATTTATCCGGGTTTGCAGCGCGAAGTAAATCTGCCCAAGCCGCCTGCAGACGTGCTTGTCTCACCACATTACGGTAATCATTACATATTGATAGGCACCGACTTTACGTTCACATTGACTTTCCTTAACGGCGAACCTTTCACGGTACGCACTAACCGCACCGACCCGGATACAGGCAAACAGGAAACGCTCGTCGGCACACCGAATGACAAAGGCGGCTTCAGCTACACGATTCGCGGCATCGTGACGCAACCAGTCCGTATCTATTACGGCGATGATATGCCCAATGTACCGGTCTGGAACGATGTTATCGGCAAATCGGCCGTTTGGACACATGGTCAAACGTTGTATATAAGGAGCGTCGGCCCCGACGCAGCCGATATCTTCTCCATTACCGGTCGGCTTATCAAACGCATCTACGTAACCGAAGGCCTCGTCAGCGAGACGCTGCCCAAAGGCGTCTATATCGTCAGGCTGAAAGACGGTGCTGCGTTCAAAGTCGTCAGCAGGTAACATCTACAAGTAAAACGTTAATTATAGTTAAAAAAGTCTTTTTTCTGAAATTTTCTTAAAAAATGTATTGCCATTAAAAAAAGTGTCGATATATTTGCGCAATAATATAATACTTATCTAAAAGGAGGCTATATGTTGTGCACATCTCCTGACTTTATTTTTGGTTTTTTGACATTTCCCGCTTGTTCGATGGCTGAAAATGTCCTCAAAGAATATGCCTCGCACGGAAAATATAAAATAAATTATAAATATTTTGCATAAATTTTGTATGTCTTATTAACTATTAAAAGGATAATTCCGCATAATAATAAGTAATTAAATGGTAAAATAATAATAAATAAAATATAAAATCATGAAGAAATTCTACTTTCTTTTATGTTGCGGCTTACTATTTGCCGCAATGGGGGTTAAGGCGCAAAGCTTTGACCTTGCTACGCAAGATGCCAACATTGTTGCGACTGCAACGCCATCAACGTACACAATTACACAATCAAGTGGTGCTTCTACCCAACATTTCATTTCAGTCACAGGTTCCGGTACTGTGAATATAATTTTGAATGGAACTTTAAACCCTATTAATGTAGTAGCTATTGCCCGTGCATTCTATATTGCATCTGGAGTAACGGTGAATTTAACGCTTATTGGCACCAGCACATTTACAAGCGGGAATTACTATGCAGGTATAAATGTTCCAACCGGAGCTTCTTTAATAATTGACGGAGCCGGCACTTTGAATGTAAATGGCGGAGGCACAGGTGGTGTAACAAATACAGGTGGAGGTGCCGGTATTGGTGGAAATGGAGACGGTAGCTCAACTGGCGCTGAATCGAACGGTACTATAATTATCAATGGAGGAGTTTTTGATATTAAAGGAGGTGATGCAACAGGTAACAGTGTAGGCGGAGGTGCAGGTATTGGCGGCGGCGGTGGTGGAAATAATGCAGCAGGAAATGGCTCTCAAATTTATATTAACGGTGGAAAAGGTGTAATTACCGGTGGGTCAGCATCAAGTGGCGGCCTCGGTAATACGAACAAAGGTGGCGGCGCCGGTATCGGTGGTGGTGGAGCAGGCAGCCCTGGTCAAGGAGGTACAGGAAATGATATTCATGTTAATGTAGGTACATTTAATATTTCCGGTGGTACTTCAGATGGTGGTAATGGTGCAGATGTTGGAGGTGGAGGTTCAGGAGGTGCTATTCCTGAAGCAGGAGATGATGATGATAACTATGATCCAAGTATAACTGTATCAAGCATTAGTGTGTCTCCAGACAACCTTTCATTTAATGTTGGAGAACAACTTAATCTCAGTAGTCTTATAATTACCAGACATTTTAGTGATGGTACTACAACAGATCAAATTTATTACGTTGATTTTTATAATTATAATGTCACTTCGTCACTTACTGAGGGCAAAATTTTATCATTATCTGATAACGGAATTACATTTACAATAGAATGTAGTGGCCAAACAGCAAATGTAGACCTTATAGTAACTGCAAGTTATAAAGCTACAATAAATATAAATTTAGATGGTCTCGCATGGATGGGAAACGACAAAGAATTAAATTTATATCAAAGCGGTTCTCTAAAATACGAATTCAATACTGTCGGAACGAGAGGTTTATCCGGTGAAATTATTTTTATTGATGTCGAATCCGACATATATGATATTTTTGATGGAACAACCGACACTGGAATAAATATTGATCTCAGTGCTGGAGATAATAGTGTATCTCTGGATTACTACACAATAAAGTTTAGCGGCATTTCCCCTGACGGGTCTATAACTATTACTCCTTCAACTGTAACTGCAACTTATGACGGAAGTTCTGCTGTTGATGGAGAAGTTGTTCTTGGTGGCAAAACGTTAATAATAACAGTGAACGTATCGGGAGCTTCCCTATACAATTACGATTGGAGTACCAGCAGTACAGGCGGTAATCCCACTCCTGCCATTGTTCCTGCTACCATGCCCACATCAGCAACTACTTCAACCATGACAATAACAGGCCTGACCGATGCCGTAACTGCAATATGCAGCATCACCGGAAGATTTGATGTTGTCATTACCACGAATCTTGACGGAACGGCAACTTCCCTTATAAGCACAGTTCTGGAACTGCACGGTACTCCCAATTACACAGTATTTACCGATGACGGAAACGGCAAACATACTTTCACCAACGTCGCGGTAGGCACTTATGCTATTTACGATGATAATGGGGATACGGGAGAAACTGTCGTTTTACCTGCTGGAGGTCTTACTGCAATACTGGATTACTATACAATCTCAATCGCCATAGTTGATGACCCATTAGGCTTATCATCTTCAAGTACATTTACTGCAACTTATAATAAACCATCTCCTGCATTTTCGGTTACTTCAGGTGATATTGTTCTTGGTGGTGGAGATCTGGTAATTGAAGCATTTGGAAATGGACCGGCAGGATTATCTTATAGTTATTCATGGTGGGAAGACCCATTAACAAAAGCTGCTCCAACATATATAGGTGAAACTTACACTTCCGACAATCATGGAACTACAATTCCTTTATTACAAGCAAAAGTAAATATAACTTGTTCAGTTTTGGGAACTGTAATTCCTTTGCCACTTAAGTCGCAATCCATCACACTCCCGGCACCTAATATTACTAAATACTTGGGCGATGCGCCGTTCAATCCGGGGGCTAAAGCCAGTTCGGGGCTGTCTGTAAAATATGTATCGTCTGATCCGAGTATCGCATCGGTTGATGCTTCGGGAAATATTGTCATACATAAGGCGGGAACGGTAATAATCACCGTTTCGCAATCGGGAAATAGTTCTTTCAGCGCTGCTATAGATGTGTCGTTCATGCTGACTATATTGCCACCGGAACAGCAAAAGCCGTCAACACCTACGGCTCAGCGCGAAATTCATATTCCGATGCCGCCTGATGGTGTCATATTGGACATTCAACACGGAGTGCATTATGTGGAAATCTATCACGACTTCAAGTTTAAGCTGACATTCACTAACGGTGAAGTTTATAGGGTACGTACCAACCGTATAGACCCGAAAACAGGAAAACAGGAAGAACTCATTGGTGTTCCAAATGGAAAAGGCGAATATGAATACTCCATTATAAATGTAATAACTCAACCGATCTATGTCTATATCGGACCTGATACTCGCGGCCCTGTCGGGAACGAAGTCGTTAATAACCATTCGATTTATGTGCAAAACAGGACGCTATATATGAACGGTTTGGTTATTGGCGAATCTTGGGGCGTGTATAATATCACCGGAGCATTAGTCACGCAAGGTGTTGCCAATGGCAACAGTATGAGCGTGTTACTGCCGGGACGCGGGATTTTTATTGTCCGTCTGGGCAACAAGTCAATGAAGGTTGTAAATTGAGACGGTTGAGGAGATTGCGGATCAAGTCCGCAATGACGTGTTCGTAAAAGAAGTATAAACAATTAATCACATTCGTATGAAAAAAAGATTTTTTAAAACAGTATTTTTGCTATTCGTCACTTTGTCAGTTAGTTATTCACAAATGACAGTGAAGTTATGGGAAAATGAGCCGCCGACAAGTAATCAGCTGACGGCACCGGAAAATATAGATGCCAACTATTGGATTACCAATGTATCAACGCCTGAGTTGACTATCTATCTGCCGGAAAAAAGCAAAGCCAACGGGCAGGCGGTCGTTATTTGCCCGGGTGGCGGATATTCGGGGCTGGCATCGAATCATGAGGGTATCATGGTGGCCCAATGGCTGAACAGTCAAGGTATTGCAGGTATTGTATTGAAATACCGCATGCCTAACGGGCATAAAGAGGTTCCGCTGGACGATGCAGAACAAGCCATACGCTACGTTCGCAGTCATGCTGCGGAATGGAATATACGTCCCGATGCTATCGGTATTTGCGGATTTTCGGCAGGAGGTCACCTGGCGTCCACCGCATCTACGCATTTCTCGCTTGAGGGCGTCAGCTCGCGGCCTGATTTCTCCATTCTCTTTTATCCTGTCGTAACTATGGATCCCGATGTCGTACATTCAGGTTCAAAAAACAATCTTATAGGCACCAATCCGTCATTGTCGGATATTCATATCTTCTCGAATGAGAAACAGGTGAACAGCAACACGCCGCCTGCCATCCTCTTTTTGAGTGATGATGATTTAGCAGTGTTGCCGGAAAACAGCATTCGTTATTATCAGGCGCTGAAAGCCAATAACATCAAAGCATCATTACATATCTTTCCCGTAGGAGGACACGGCTGGGGTTTCAGACCGGACTTCGCCTATAATAAACAGGTGTTGGAGCTATTGGCAGCGTGGCTTAAGGCGCTTTGAAGGAGTTCCGAAACCGGCTGATGCATAACCGGATGGATAATCGCCGGGGCAATCTCGGCCAATGGTTGCAAGGTAAACAATCGCTCATGCATCAGAGGATGAGGAATTATCAGATCGGGCGTTTGCAACACAGCATCGTCATATAGCAGTATATCGATATCTATCAGGCGATCAGTATATTGATCTGTATTGCTTTTTGCGATACGTCCGAGCGAGCGTTCGATTTGCTGCGTCACTGCCAGCAGTTCAACGGGCAGGAGAGGCGTCACCAGATGAACGGCTACATTTAAAAACAGCCGTGGCGATGAATAACCCCAAGGAGGCGACTCGTGAAAACTTGAAAAGGCCGGGATTGTTCCGGCTTTTTCGCTTAAATGAACGATTGCATCGATCAATTGTTGACGCCTGTCTCCAAGATTGGAGCCAAGACAAAGGTATACGTTTGCCACTTACGGTGAGATCAGAGAATCAGCATGGCATCACCATAGGCGCAGAATTTATATTTCTCCTTGATTGCCAATTGATAAGCCTCCATCGTCAACTCATATCCTGCAAACGAGGCAACCATCATCAAAAGCGTGGACAACGGCATGTGGAAATTGGTTATCATCGTATTGGCCACGTTAAATTCGTAAGGATGAAAGATAAACTTGTTTGTCCATCCGTCGTATTCTTTCAAGTGCTTGTCCGTGCCGACAGCCGTCTCCATCGCCCTCATCACGGAGCATCCGACGGCACATATCCTGCGCCCGTTGTCTTTCGCTTCATTGACTGCATCCACCACATCAGCCTTAATTATCATCTGCTCAGAGTCTATCTTGTGTTTTGACAAGTCTTCGACGTCTATTTCGCGATAGTTGCCTAAGCCGGAATGTACGGTCAGATATACAAACTTGCAGTCTTTTATTTCCATCCGTTTCATCAGTTCGCGACTGAAATGCATTCCTGCGGCAGGCGCTACGACGGCACCTTCTTCGGTGGCAAAGATCGTCTGGTAGCGCTCGACGTCGTCCGGTTCGGCAGGTCTATCCATATACTTGGGTAGAGGCGTTTCGCCTAATGCATAGAGTGTTTGCTTGAATACATCGTGAGGCGCATCATACAGGAAGCGCAACGTGCGGCCGCGCGAAGTTGTATTGTCAATCACTTCGGCCACCATCGACTCATCCTCACCGAAATAGAGCTTGTTGCCGATACGTATCTTTCGTGCCGGGTCTACAAGCACATCCCATAAACGAAGGGCGGGGTTCAGCTCGCGAAGCAGAAACACCTCGATAATAGCCCTTGTCTTCTCCTTGTTGCCATACAAACGGGCAGGAAAAACCCTCGTATTATTCATCACAAACACATCTCCCGGCCCGACATAATTAATCAAGTCCTTGAAAATCTTGTGTTCTATCTTGCCGGTATTTCGGTGGAGAACCATCATCCGCGATTCATCCCTGTGCTGAGCCGGATATTTGCCGATCAACTCCTGCGGTAAAACAAATTTGAATTTTGACAGTTTCATACTTATGTTATAATATTTTCCAAATAATCATCAATCTCATTGGGTGACATGCACATATCAAGTGTCACATCGCCTATCCGCGTCCTTTCCAACGCTATCAGATGCGCACCCGAATCAAGCGCTACACCAATGTCGCGAGCCAATGCGCGGATATAAGTTCCTTTGCTGCATACTACCCTGATCTTGAGTAGGGGCAATGCAAACTGCAACAGTTCCAACTCATCTATCACCAGCGTCTTGGCGTTCAGCTTGACTTCCTGGCCTTTACGTGCCATGTCATAAGCTCTCTTCCCGTCTATTTTGCATGCTGAAAAGACGGGTGGCACCTGTTGGATAGTGCCCACGAATGTAGACAGCACTGCCTCAACCTTTTCGCGGGTGATATGCTCTGTCGGATAGACACGGTCTATATCTTTTTCCAGGTCGAACGATGGCGTAGTAGCTCCCAATTGCAAGGTGGCCACGTACTCTTTCGTCTGATATTGAAACGATTCAATGCGCCTGGTGGCTTTGCCTGTGCATACGATCAATACGCCTGTAGCCTTTGGATCCAATGTCCCGGCATGGCCTACCTTTATCTTTTTCATATTCAGCTTCCTCGACAACTTGAATCTCAGTTTGTTCACTAAATCGAACGACGTCCAATCAAGCGGTTTGTTGAAGTAAAGCGTTTCGCCTTCCAAAAAATCCATCTCTCTAACTGACAAATGAATAGATAAGAGCAAATAATCCCATTGCCACGCAATAGATGGCAAAATAGATTAACTTACTGTTTTTGACAAGCTGTATCATTACCTTGCATGCGAATAATCCCGAAATGAATGCGGCAAGAAAACCGGTTGTCATCGCCGAGAGCGGGATGCCTGAAACAGCAGGTGAAAATTCGCCGCCTACGACGTTCAGCAACGTCTCGCCCAAAATAGGTACGAGCACCATCAGGAACGAAAAACGGGCTACATCCTCTTTTTTATTTCCTATCAACAAACCTGTTGAAATGGTCGTGCCTGAGCGCGAAAGTCCGGGCAGGACGGCAATAGCCTGACTTACACCAATTATAAAAGCACTCAAATAGGACAATTCCTTTCGTTGTTTGAATTTGACGAAATGAGTAAGCGTCAGCAATATAGCCGTGACAATCAACATGCATCCGACAAGAACTACACCTTGCCCGAACAATTCTTCCACCTGCTCCTTGAAGAAAAGTCCTACAATCAGTACGGGTAGCATTGATATACATATTTTTAGCACGTATTGTGTCTCTTCATTCATCCGAAACTTGAAAAGACCTGCCAGCAGCTTCCCGATTTCATTTCTGAAGACGACAATTGTACTTAGCACCGTAGCGCAATGCACCAGCACCTCAAACGTAGTCTCCGCATCGGGGTGTACCTGAATGCCCAACAACGATTTGCCGATAATCAAGTGCCCGCTGCTGCTTACCGGGAGAAACTCCGTCAAACCCTGAACAAGCCCAAGTACAAGCGCTTCGATCCAGTCCATCCTTATTCGTTATTATTTTTCGGATTGGCGCCATTTCTTTTCAAAATGGCATAAATCATTAAGAGATAGCCTATCATGATAATGATTGGCGCCACGACGATACGTTGTTTGTTGAAAATCTCCGGGTTGAACGCAATGCCGTCAGGCGAACCGGCGCCGCTCAACAACACGAATCCGACGACGACAAACGCAATCGAAATGCCAAGCCAAATAAAATTATCTTTACCGAAAGCAAAATCCTTATTCATAGATTCTATAATTAATATGCTGTGTTTAAATATAATACATCTTTCCTATATCCATATTCAAATATCTGTTGACTGAAAGATGGGCTGCAACAACAGACAGAATAATCCCGAGCGCCATAATTACCGCATAAATTATCAACAAACCTTCCCAATGGATAATCTCATCTATCCCAATCAATTGTTTCTGAACGTAATATAAAACGCCTGATAACATGCAGATTGCTAATATACCTGAAGAAATTCCGCTCGTAATATTGTATTTGATAAATGGCTTGCGTATAAAACTTGGCGTCGCTCCGACAAGCCGCATTGTATAAATCAAAAAGCGTTTGGAATATATCAACAGCCGTATTGTGTTGTTTATCAATACAAAAGAAATCAATATAAGGACAATGATCAACACGGCCAGCACGGCACCTATCTTCTTGATATTATTGTTCACAATCTGCATCATGTCTTGTTGATAGAGCAATTGCGAGATATTGGTAGAGGCTGTCAGACGCTTCTCAATGACCTTTAAGCTGTCAATATTGGCATATTCGGCATTTAGTTTTGCTTCAATGGATGCTTGAAACGGGTTGTGTCCCAAAAAGTCTTTGGGGTCTACGCCCAATTCGGCCACCATGTCTTTGGCGGCTTCGTCCTTTGATATATATCTTGTAGATTTGATATATGGCAATGCGCTGAGCATCTGCTCTGTGCGCTTTACTTCCGAATCACTTACGCCATCTTTCAACATGATTGAAAAAGAGATGTTTTCTTTCATATAGACTGACAACTCATTGCCTAACAGTCCAACAATAAGAAACAATCCCATCAAAAACAATGCTAATGAAATGCTGATGACGGACACAAGTCGGGAATTGAAAAAAGAAACAGGCTTCTTCTTTTTGTTTTCTGCCATTATTTCGATATTTCTATTTAATATATAACTAATTACACATTTTTTTAAGGGTATTATCCCCCAAATTTCGTTACAAAAGTAGTCATTTTTTTGACAAAGACAATCACTGTGATTTTCTTTTATCTCATATCATAATCCAACCCCGTAACCTGAAATTCCGTACGACGGTTAAGTTGGTCGGCAATCTCCTGTTGTTCAGGGGTAAGCGTCAGGACAAACTCTTCCGTCAGGACGGTGCCTTCCGGCAAAAAGTCGTTTGTCTCGGATATCTTTTTTGTGACGGTCTTTGGGACGCTTTTGCCGTATCCTTTGGCCGTCAGTCGCGCTTCTGCGATGCCGGCTGCAATCAGGTAGTCGACGACAGACTGAGCGCGACGTTGCGCCAGCCCGATATTGTAATCCACCGAGCCTTTCCTGTCGGCATGCGAACCTAATTCGATGGTTACGTTCGGATTGTCATTAAGTATTTTAATCAGGCCGTCGAGCGCCTCTTTCGATTCGGGAAGTAAGTTCGCTTTGTCAAATTCGTAAAATATATTTTCAACTACGACAGGCTTGTCAATGGGTGAAAGAAAAAAATCAACGTAATACGTCTCGTTCTTTTCTTCAGGGTCGGTATGAAGTTCGAAAAACTGATTCAGATAGTTCGGAGCATTGGCCATCATGACATAACTTATATCACGCTCCAGTTCAACACGATATGAGCCATCAGGTTTCACCGGTACTTTGACGTTTAAGCCATCTCGACCTACAATATATACCATAGCTCCATCTATCACATATTCATCTTTATCGGACACATAGCCTTGAATAGAAATCGTAATTGTCGGATATGCAAACGAATAGATATGATCCCAGCCACGCGCATCGTTCCTATTCGAGGAGAAGTAACCGCGTTCATTTACACCTTCAAACGTGATTCCGAAATCATCGGCTATGGAATTTATCGGGACGCCCATGTTACTGACGTCCCATTTGCCGGTGCTGTCTTGCGTCGCTTTAAAAATATCCAAGCCTCCCAGACCGGGATGACCGTTGGAGGCGAAGTAAATCGTCGATGAATCACGCACATAGGGAAATAGTTCATCTCCTTCGGTATTAATTTCGGCGCCTAAGTTTTCCATCGCTCCAAAGTCAGTTGCACCTACAAGACGGGCTCTGAACAAGTCTTTCCCGCCAAATCCGCCGACGGCATCAGTCACGAAATAAAGGTATTTGCCGTCGGGCGAAACTGCCGGATGCGCCAGCATGGTTACCGAGTCTTTGACGATCTGGGCGCGTTGACCCTTGCCCCATGCTGCACCGCTGCGTGTCGAAATATAAATCTCGGCCGTGCGAGGCTCTTCGGCGTCTTCGGGGCAATAGGTGTAATACATTGTGTTGCCATCCTTTGTAAATGAGGGAGTTCCCTCGTCAAAATCGCTGGCCACAGGGTCTTCCACCAGCACAGGCTTTATCCATATTCCCTGATCGTTTTTCTTTGACACGTGGAGGGCGGTATTTTTCATGCCGGTCACTCCATTGACAGAATCTTTGTTGACAACGCCTCGTGTAGAGCTAAAATAGAGCTGATCAAACTTTTCGCCATTGAGCATGGGAGAAAACTCACTTCGTCGTGAGTTGAATATCTCTGCGCGTGCAACGGCGTAAAGAGTTGGATTACTGTTCATTCCCGCAGCCATCTCCGATCCTTTGATGCCATTGGCAGCAAGTGCGCTGTTTGGATATGTTTTCAAGTATTGTTCATAATTATTGATGGCCTCAGCATAACTGCCGTTCCTTTGATACAACTGACCGAGGCGAAGATACAAACTGCTGTCGGGATAGGCGTAGCGGAGCGCGTTCCGGTAGGCGCTCAATGCGCGCCCTGTATTATTAATCAGACGGTTACATTCTCCCATACGGAAAGCGATATAGGAGCGCAACTCTTTTTCGTCGGATTTTGTTTTCGTATATAACTTGCGATACATCTCTGCCGCGTTATAGTATTCCCCGAGTCGCTGCTTTTCCTCTGCATCGGCCAACTTGACTGTTTTACAGGAAAAAAATAATGCAAAAATCAGAGTCGTAATTAAATAAAAGCCTCCCCATTCCATCTTTATGAAACATAATTTTTGAATAATAACCTTTCGAAGGAGATGGAGGAGGCTTATGTATTGTCTTATCTTCATAAGTTTAAAACGAAATATGCTTGCTGTTATTGTGTTATTCGCGTCAACGTCACGTGCTAAACGCAGCTTCCGCGTTACTGCGAGCCTGAAAACAGCAGCGAACTGTCTCCATAACTTAAAAACCGGAAACCGTGCGTCAGCGCAAAGTCGTAAATCTCTTTCCAGCGACCTTCGACAAATGCCGAGACGAGCAGAAGCAATGTGCTTTGAGGCTGGTGAAAATTGGTAATCATCCCTTGCACCATTTTGAAATGATATCCGGGTACGATAATAATTTGTGTTGATGCGATTAGCGTGTCTAAACGTTTGTTGTCAAGATATATCAAGATATGCCGAAGCGACTCGGCCGGTGTCATCGATTCATGTAGCGATTCGTATGGGATCCACTGTTTAACAGCAAGTTCATCGAAATTTGCATCGGGATTTCCGGCCAGTGAGGCGCCGATATAATACAGACTTTCCAGTGTGCGCACCGATGTTGTACCGACGGCAACAATGTTACCAAGGTTATCGAGCAGATGTTGAATGACGTTGCGGCGGACTGAAAAAAATTCGGTATGCATCTTATGTTCGCCGATTTTTTCCGATTTCACCGGCTGAAAAGTGCCTGCGCCCACATGAAGCGTAATTTCTTCTATCGCTATATTATTAGCTTTAAGGGCTTCCAATACTTCGGGTGTGAAATGCAGTCCTGCCGTTGGTGCTGCGACCGATCCTTTTATTTTGGAATAGACCGTCTGATATGTTTGTAGGTCGGATGCTTCCGTTTCGCGATGCAGGTACGGTGGAATCGGCAATTTCCCGGCTGCCTCCAACAGTTCGGCAAAGGTGTAGGAAGGATGATTCCATGAAAATGAGACGATGTGGGTATCTTCATTTGAGGCTGTCAGCTTGGCTGAAAATACGATGGAATCGTCATTTATTCGTACTGTTTGCTGCAAAGTGCCTCCTTTCCATTTTTTTAAGTTTCCTACGAGACAATGCCAGCTGCATTGTTTTGTTTGTTGAAAGTTAAGTGCATAATCTGCCGGGACGACCGGCTCAAGGCAGAATATCTCGATCCTGGCGCCGGTGGGTTTCCTGAATAGCAATCGTGCATGAATCACCCTCGTATTGTTAAAAACCAGCAGTGATCGCTCCGGTAAATACGACGGCAACTGATCAAAACGTCCTTCGCTGATGGCTCCCTGCCTGTATATAAGCAATCTGGAGGAATCACGCCGCGCAAGCGGATATTTAGCGATCTTATCTTCGGGCAGAGAATAATTATAATTCGCAATATTTATGTCTTGATATTTCATCGTAAATATTTCTAAATTGAATAGTCCATACCCTATTCTGTATGAGCGTTATCACCTATTACGCTGCGTTGCTGCTTTGGCTTTCTGTTCGGCACGGCGCTGGGCTTCGCGTTCTTTGAGGCGCTGTTTGTTGAGACGTTCTTTTTCACGCAATTCTTTTTTACGCTGTTTTTCGCGCTCTTTGGCTGCTTTGGCTTTTTCGCGAAGCAGTTGTTTGCGTTCTTTCTCCTGCTGTTTCCGCAGAGCGGCCGTTTCTTTTCGTTTTTCTTCCTTTAGTTTAGCCTGTTCCTCTTTTTGTGCTGCTGCTTCCTGGTCGGTCAGTATTCGCTGTTCCATCAGGTAGTCCAGGGTGATTTCTTTTGGGCGTGTGGTGACTTTGACGGTGTCGATATCTACTGAGGTAGTATCAGTTACGATGGAATCGGCTAATATGTCTATTTCTCCGATGGAATCAGCCGGTATGACAGAATCATCAAAAGCCTCTGCCAATCTCACGTCTACTGTATCTTTTATCTCCAATTTTAAAGAATCTCGTAGTAGAGCGTTTTCTTCCGTCGGCATCATGTCTGAATTTTCAGCGATTTCATCGTCACCGGTTTCGTCTTCTTCTTCCGGCATCACGTCAGCCGCCTTTTCCACGACTTTATCTTCGGCTTCGCCAAGCACCTCTTCGTCATCTATTTGAATCCTCCACCGGGCAACGAGTCCTGAAGCTCTGTCGCCGTAGTGCTCCACAAAGAAACTCATATATTCTTCAAGCGTCTTGCCATGCAGCAGGGTGTAGCCGTTTTTAGTGGAGATAGGGATAAATGAAACGGCGCGGTCAAATGATGCGGCATATCCGGTAGGACTATATATCATTAATACATAATCCAATATCTCGTCAACATTATTGAATCCCGAAATTGACATTATGGTAATCGAACCGATTTCTTCGAAGTTCATGTCGAAGGTTTTGACCTCAAAGTTGGCAAAGTTGAAGGCAGCAACAGCAAATAAGAGCTGGTTGCGGTCTATGCTTCCTGTCGGGAAAATAAGCATCATCTGGTGAGGTGTCGTCGGCTCATCGACAAAGACGAGCGCCGAATCGGCCGATGAAAGCGTCCCGTCGTCCCTCAGCCCGAAGCGCAGATTCCATGTCATCCCCTTGAAATCACCCTGCACCAGTTCACGCCCGCGCAGAAGTCCTTTCAGCATCTCATTGGCCAGTTCCGTCACATCTGCACGCGGATATTTTTCCGTCAACAAGGTCAATGCAGCCTTAAAACCTTCAGTATCACCTGCCTGGACGTAAGTCAATGCGTTAAGAAACATAAACTTGGGAATAAGCTCCGACAACGGATATGTACTTGCAAATTGCTCATAATTTCGTCGGACTGACGAGGTATCGCCTGCGAGATAGGAGTTATACGTGACTTCGTAAGTGGAATCCTGCACGGCCCCCATCATCCGTATATTGTATTCATAGTTCGGATCGGCAATAGCCATGGCATAGTCACTTTCCGGAAAGGCGCTGATCAGCATCTGTTTGTATTTTTCTCCCAAGGCGTTATCCTTATATCGCAGCGACATCAGGAAGATATGGTAGAAGTAGTCCATCCTGTATTTGTTTTCAGGAAAACGGCGTTGCAACTCCTCGAATGCGTCGAGCGATAGATTTTTGTCTTCGAGTTTGTCCTTGTATATCATGCCCATATTGAACAGACCGTCGGCGATAATCACGTTCGACGATTCTATATCGTCTTCCGTGAAGGGGATTTGCTGCAGATAATATTCGCGCTGCTTGGGATCGGAAGCCAACGAATCCATCAGCAACGACAACGAGTCTGCTGCCGAAAGCAGCGGCATGCCAAACTCATCGAGCGGGATGGTATCCGTTGGCGCCACCTCGCCGCCAAACGGTTCGAGCATGCTCATTGCCTTGTTGCGCCGTCGCCAGTTGTCTTCGAGCGTGCGCCTGCCCCACAAATTTTGAAACTGCGTCTTTCCCGAAGCCACCGTCATCGGGTTATAAAAATAGAATGAGCTTTCTCCGGCAACAGTCGGCAACATCATAGGAGTTGTCGTGCTTGTCCGTGACGAAAGCCCGGTCCCATACGACGCCTGCTCTGCCAGGTAACGTTCCATTTCTGCCGCTTTCTTCGCCTCTTCTTCCTTTTTCTTGACGTCTTCAATCATACTGTCTATCAAGGCATACAGCTCTTTTTCAGGCATTTTGGCCAAGACTTGCAGACTATCCTGCAGATGGACGGCTTCTACATGGACGACAAGCTCGTCCAACACCTCCGACAGACGGGCAATCCGCTCATAATCCTTGTATTCCTTCTGAATACCGGCCATTGCTCCGCTAAAGCAGGGTTGTGCCTTGACATAATCCTTTTGCGTAAAATAAATATCGCCTAAGCGAATTTGGCAAATCGCCTTGTCCAATCCGTTCTTCGTGCTTTTCTCGATGCCCAGGGCGTAGTTTTCAATTGCTTTGACCGTGTCCTGACGATTCATATAAACGTTGCCGACGGCATAATATACCTGGTCTAAAAAATCCTTGTTCTTCGGGTTTTTAGCCATGCGATTCAGCATCTTGAGCACCTCTTGATAACTGCTGCCTGGCATGACTTCCGTCTGGCGGATACGGGCGGCAAATTCGAGTTCGTAAGGCGGGCTTGAACCGGCTACCTTCCTGAATATCTGATAGGCATTTTCATTCTGTCCCAGTTCGCTATAAATCTGTCCCAGGAGATAGCGCATCCGTGTGCGTTGGCGTTTGTTATTCTCTGATTTAATGGCTGTCTGCAGATAGGGAACCGACTTTTCCAATTCACCGTTCTTGATCAGGTAGTCGGCATAGAAACGGTCATACTGCTCCATGTTTTTGTCAGGCATCCCGTTCTGTTTCAGGTTATCATATATGGTGCCTGCCTCATGCAGCCAGTTCATTTCTGCATAGCAGCGCGCCTGCCAGATACGGGCTTCGGCCACCATTTCCGGATCGTCGGCATAATGTCTTGTGATATAGGAGAATGTGGCAGATGCCTGAAGGAAGTCGGCATTGTAAAACTGACCCTGTGCCACCAGCATCCAGCAATTTTTCAGGAAAGGATTATATTCATTCTTCTCCTGCATGGCCACCAGCTTAGGATTGTTTTGCCAGCCTGCCTTGCGCGCCGGTTTTTTCTGGATGGAGTGTTGTTTGATGGCTTTATTTCCCTTTTCAATGGCGCGGTCGAAGGTGCCGCCTGTCGTCTGTTTGTCTTTAGGCTGAGCGCTGACGGGGAACATCAGGATTTGCTCCGTATAATTTTCTATGTATCCGTTATTTTGCGCCGCGAACTGTTCGTCGAAAGCAGTTTTGCCATTGAAATAAGTATTATAACGTGCCGTAAAGGCATGAAAACGCCTGTTCGCGCTCGTATTTTTTTGTGTACTGCACGCAAAAATCACAAGCCCGACAATCAAAAAGACGAAATAAAGACGCTTTTTCACTTGTCTTGCAGCATTTTTATGTGATTAAACAACTCAAAAAATGTGGAAATATTGTGTCGGGATGAAGAAGATACTAAATGCCATCCGGCAGATATGTGTTTATCTGTTCATATATAATCAAATAGGATAATAACAGTATAATTGATGTTAAAACTTACCGTTTCTTTATTATTGTTTCTTAAAAAGTAAATAATTATTTTTTTCGTTATAGTACAATTCCAATTCGTTGTCTTTTAAAACAAATAATGTAACCTGAGGAAAAACTGTCCACCAGAAATTTCCGTCACCAATTTCGCCAATTTTAGTTCCTCCAAAGTCGCGGGATATTTCCATTTGATTGGTTTCATAATCTGCCTTATAGTAGCCACGCATTTCATTTGTAGATGAATGAGTATAAAAAACCCCGTCTTTGTCAAACAAGAGTATATAACATTCAAACCATGGTCTGAAACAAAAATCACAATTCTTTGGCTCAGGTTCTCTTAATACACCTGTTTGTGTATCAACAAAACCTACCAGCTTCCATATAATCCCAACCAATGGATTAGAAGAATCAAACTCCGCTGGTTCTTCAATCCAAATCGGTTCTCCGCCCCATTCTGTTGGCCCTTCAATGCCTACTGGACAGGCACAGCCTTCTGTTGGTTTTTCTACTTCCTCAGTCGATTCCTCAACCACCTCCGTCGGGTCTGTTACATCAATTATGGGTTTGTATTTCTCATCGCTACAACTTGCAATGAGAAAGAGTATTGCCCAAACTGTTATAATCCATTCAATTAAGTTTCGTTTCATATACGGCAATTAAAAAAATAATAAAATCTTAATTGGGTCAAAAGACATCTCCAATTCGCTGCAAAAATATAACATAATTTTCTTATTTCAACTATACAAAAGTATATTTTTTTCAAAATAAATGAAAAACCATACATTTGTATTATTCATTTTTGCAAAAAAGCGGTCGACCGTAAAATGAAATGACTATATTTGCAAGCTAAATCAAGTTAAAAATGGAAAATATGAATCAAATGGATATTTTTTCCCGCCGAAAAGTATTGCGGTGGAAGTACCGGCCGACAAAAGGAGATACTTAGCCTGTCGGAACAAGGATACAGGATGATGGAAATCGCAGATACATTGAGTATTTCTGTAAATACCGTCAAAGACCATAAACGGCAACTGTTTGACATATTGAATGTGGACAATATCATAGACGCCATCACGGTTGCCACCTTGTATCATTTGATATGACCGGAGGCCATGTCATAATCAATGATCCTCTGACCCGAAAAAGTAAAAAAACACAGTTTTTCATATCCGGCGTGAAATTTGTACTGTTGCGCTCTATCGATGGTTTTTAGGAATGTAATATTTTGTCATTATCAAAAAATATATTACCTTTGTCGGTGAATTTTCAGTAAATATTAATGGATAATAATCAAGTCTCAAACGAAATCCAGATTGAACTCACTGACGAAATCGCTCAGGGGGTTTATTCAAACTTGGCGGTGATAGCGCATTCGTCGTCAGAATTTGTCATTGACTTCATCCGTATCCTGCCCGGAACGCCAAAAGCGAAAGTCAAAAGCCGCATTATCCTGACGCCTGACAACGCCAAACGGCTCTTGATGGCGCTTCAGGACAATATCAAAATATTTGAAGATCAGACAAGGCACGGCAAAAACGTTCCCTTTGGAAATATGATTCCCCCGCTTGGCGGCGTACCGGGACAGGCTTGAAGCTGCCTTTTTTTGACAAATTAGGACTTTCTCTTTTTATCAACATTTTTTGTCATTGAATCTATAGTGTTTTACGGCAGAGATTATTGCCAGTCTATGTGATTTATCCTTCCATTCAGTTGTTTTATCCTTTCCATCAATTTGCCGAATGAAATCGAATGGCCGTAAATCATGGTGCGTTGCATGGTTTCGTAGTCCTGCTGCCATTGGGCAAGACTGTTGTCGGGCGGAACTATTTGTATTGTTTGTGTCATAAGCGTTGCATAGTCAAAGTCTTTAAGGCCGATAAAGACACGGCGATGTTCTACGATTGAATCATACAATCTTTTGTTTTTTAATGCATTGTAAGCTATGGGCGTATCCATCATTTTCTCCAGATCGTACAAATGCCGCGACATCCGTTCTGTCCGTATCAATTCCTGAGGCCTTGCAAATTCTTCGTGCAAAAGACAGATTTTTGCCCAAAATGTGCGTTCCGGCACAACAACATTTATTTCGAACGGTTTTTCTGTAAAATCTGCCTTCGGAAACACCTCGTCCATCATGGATTGAAGTTTAATCCGTTGCAGCGGCTCTCTCATGGAGCGCCCGCTGACTTCCACAATCACTTTGCGTTTGATATATTTAATTTCGTCGAAAAGTGATTGATATTCAACTTCAATGATTTCCGGGTCTGTAGTCGTGACCGGTGTGATATTCACTTTTACAGAAAAATCGGCAGCGTTCAATCCGTTCGTTTCCAACTGATTTTTCAAATCAACCTGCAATCTGTCCCTTACAAAAGAACAGGCGGCACGGCGCAGTTTATCGTTGATTTGGGTCTTCGACAACTTTCCGCCATAACCTAAAAAATCACGGTATACGGCAATATCAATGTCTTCTGAAAAACGCTCAATCAAATGGTAGCATTTACTCAATGACGTGCCGCCCTTGAACGATAAACTCTCAGCGTAAGGCAATGAAAATAAGGCGCGAAGAACGGCTGTTACCCACCAGTCCTTTTCAATGATAACTGCTGAAAAACCAAGAGTATTGTGCGCCTCACGGTAAATCTCCAAACGTTCTTTTCTCGATAAACTATTTAGTATCATAAAGATAAAAGTAATTTGCGAATCCAAAGCGGCATTAATTGAAGGTCCGTTTCAAATTCCTGTTTTGTGATATCTGAAAAATGAGATTTTATAATATCCAATTGTTCGGCAGTGACTTTGCCATCACCAATTTCACGCAAGGCTGACACGATTAGCATGAGCAGTTTGGATTTGTAGGCCAAACTTCGAGCTTCGGAAGTGTGTTTGAACAAAATGCCTTTTCCCTTTCCCACAGTGATTCTACGGGGGGCACCATCAGTTATAAAAACGGCATTTGCAGGAACTTGTGTGGAAATGCCTAATAAATTAAGCGCATATTCACCTGTCGGTACAATGCGGATTTTATCGCGTTTGGCAATCCCGTATGCTATTTCGTCAATAGAAGGTAACAGATAGTTGCTTTTTATGTATTTGTTTCGGTTGATTTTAGGATAATAGTAAATACCGTGCGCTATCCGTATCAGCAAGCCTGATTTTTGCAGTTTACCCAATGCCAAACGAATGGCATCGGATGTACCTAACGTGGCAAAATCATGAGGGAAAAACAATTTTCCACGCTTGCTTCTTTTTATCTTTCTTTTAATTTGATCCGCAGTACTTTCCATTTTAAGTTTAATCTTTATTCAGACACAAATTTATCATATATTTGTGTCTGGTTTCGTGGCTGCAAAGATAGTGTTATTTTTGAAAATCTATCCCTGAAAAGTTTAAAATTTGCAATAATTTCCGTCACTTGCATCTGCGGACTTCTCAGGGGAACTAAATATGCCGGTATATTTACCTTAATGTCAGGATAAGTGGCAAGTAAAAAAAGTTGTCGGTTTTGACGGTTTTGCAAAAAAATAGCTGTACTTTTGCAAAAGATTTTATCGATTTTTTTAAAATGCAACGGCAACAGTTATCTCAGAAGATTCAGCAGCGGATTTCTCCTCAGCAGATTCAGTATATCCGTCTGCTGGAGCTTCCTTTCCTCGAAATGGAAGACCGTGTCAAACAGGAACTGGAAGAAAATCCGGCGCTGGAAGAAGGGGTAGAAGCGCCTGACGGCGATGGTGACGACGGGGATTTCGATATGGATGACTCTGAATATGACGATGATAGCTATACTGACATCTCGCTGGGCGATTACCGTTCGGAAGACGATATCCCGGACTACAAACTGAGCGAAATAAATAACAGGGCGGACAGGAGGGAAGAAATGCCGTTTTCGCTCGGACAGACGCTGACTGACTATCTTCTCGAACAGTTGGGATTGCGTGAACTGTCTGAACGTGACCGTAAAATAGGCGAATATATCATCGGAAATTTAGATGATGACGGATATCTGCGGCGTGACTTGCGTGCCATCACCGACGACCTGATTTTCAAGGCCGGTATCAACGTGACGGAAGCTGATATCAAACCTATCCTGTCTGTCATCAGGGACTTTGACCCGACAGGGATTGCTGCGCACGATCTGCGGGAATGTTTGCTGCTCCAATTGAAGAAGAAGACGCAGACGACCAATGTCAAATTAGTGACTGAAATCATTACGTACAACTACGATGCATTTGTCAGGAAGCATTATGATAAGATATTAAACAGGCTGAATATCAGTGAAGAAAAACTGAAAGAGATTCTTCCGGTGATTACTTCGCTGAACCCGAAACCGGGCGGTAGCTGGAGCAATGCGTCAGATATGACCATGCACCAGGTCACTCCCGATTTCATTGTCGAAGCCAACAACGACGAGTTGACGCTCACGTTGAATCAGCGCGGTATTCCCGATTTGCATATCAGCCGAGACTACAACGATATGCTGCACGATTACACGGGCAACAAAGCCAACCAGACGAGTGAGATGCGCGATGCCATCCTGTTTGTCAAGCAGAAACTCGATGCGGCGCAGTGGTTCATCGACGCCGTCAAGCAGCGTCAGGAAACGCTCCAGCGCACTATGGAAGCCATCGTCAGGCTACAGACAGATTTCTTCCTGACAGGAGACGAATCTCTCCTTCGCCCGATGATACTTAAAGATGTGGCTGAGCGCGCCGGATATGACATTTCAACGTTATCGCGCGCCGGACACGGCAAATATGTGCAGACCAATTTCGGGATTTATCCGTTGAAGTTCTTCTTCTCCGAATCGACACAGAATGACAGCGGCGACGAGATATCTACCCGTCAGGTCAAACAAATCCTGCTCGAAACAATCGAAGCGGAAGACAAGCGGAAACCTGTCAACGACGATACGCTGGCGGCATTGCTTAAAGAAAAAGGCTATGTAGTGGCGCGACGGACGATTGCCAAATACCGCGAACAAATGGGGATTCCGGTGGCGAGGATGAGAAAAGAATTGTAAATTCAAAGATTTAAAAATTCAAAGATTTAAAATAAATCAATTTAATAAATAAAACGTAATATGAATTTTCCGAAAGAATTAAAGTACACCAGCGATCACGAATGGATACTGGTTCAAGGCGAAACGGCACTTGTCGGCATCACCGACTATGCTCAAAGCCAGTTAGGCGAAGTTGTCTTTGTTGATATTCCAACAGAGGGCGAGACCGTATCGCAGGCTGAAGTCTTCGGCTCGATCGAAGCCGTCAAGACCGTCTCCGACCTGTTGATGCCCGTGACGGGGGAAATATTGGAAGTGAACCCGGCATTGGAAAGCCATCCCGAGTTAGTGAATCAGTCGCCTTATAATGAAGGATGGCTGATTAAAATCAGACCGGTTGACCCGTCGGAAACGGAATCGTTGATGTCCGATGAAGCATATAGTGAACTAATTGGAGAATAAAAGATTAACAACATGATGAATCCTTTAGTAAGTATCATTATGGGCAGCACTTCCGACCTGCCTGTAATGGATAAGGCTGCCCAGTTTCTGGACGAGATGGAAATCCCGTTTGAGATGAATGCACTGTCGGCGCACCGCACGCCGGAAGACGTCGAGCGTTTTGCCCGCGAAGCACAACAGCGTGGTGTAAAGGTGATTATAGCAGCTGCAGGCATGGCTGCCCATCTTTGCGGCGTGATCGCCTCGATGACGACCATTCCGGTGATCGGCGTTCCTATCAATGCGTCTCTACAGGGCATGGATGCGCTGCTGGCCATCGTACAGATGCCTCCCGGCATACCTGTGGCTACGGTCGGCATAAACGCCGCACTAAATGCGGCTATTCTCTCGGCACAAATGCTTGCGTTGAGTGACGAAAAATTACAGGAGCAACTGATCGACTACAAAATGGAGTTGAAGACAAAAGTCGTCAAGGCAAATGAAGAATTGGCCAGGATAACATACAAGCACAAAACAAATTGACACAGATTTACCGGCGTCGTCAGACATCAGTCGCTCAAATCGGCAACACGCCCGTGGGAGGCGACTTTCCGATACGCATACAGTCCATGGCCAATGTTTCGACTATGGATACTGATGCTGCTGTTGCACAGGCTATTCGGATGATTGAAGCCGGTGCCGAGTATATCCGGTTTGCGGCACAGGGCGAACGGGAAGCGCGCAATCTGGAGAACATTCACCGTCAACTGCGTGAAAAAGGATATCAAACGCCTTTAATCGTAGACGTGCATTTTAACCCGAAAGTGGCTGAAGCGGCAACCGGCATTGTCGAGAAGGTACGCATCAACCCTGGCAACTACACGAAGCAGACGGATCACGATGCCGATTCATGGGACGCCGAAATCAATAGAATCCGCGAACGGTTTATCCCTTTCCTTGATTTGTGTCGCCGTCACGGGACTGCCATCCGCATCGGCGTCAATCACGGGTCGCTTTCGGAACGTATGATGCGGCGGTATGGCGATACGCCGGAAGGGATGGTGGAGTCGTGCATGGAGTTTCTGCGGATCTGTCGGGAACAGGCATTTGACGAAGTGGTCATCTCCATCAAGTCATCGAATACTGTCGTGATGGTGAAGACAATACGGCTGCTTGTGCATACGATGGAAGCCGAAGGGATGCACTACCCGTTGCACCTGGGCGTGACCGAAGCCGGGAATGAGGAAGACGGACGCATCAAAAGCGCCATCGGGATAGGTTCTCTGCTGATTGACGGGATAGGCGATACGATACGGGTGTCATTGAGCGAACCGCCCGAAGCTGAACTGCCGGTGGCACGCAAAATCATTGATTATATACTTGAACGGGCAAAAATTCAAGGATTCAAGGATTCAAAGATTTTGTCCACGAATTTCACGAATTTACACGAAAATACAATTCAAGATTCAAAGTTCGAGATTCAAGGTTCAAGGTTTAAGGTGTTGTCGGTAACGGATTTGGATTTCTCTCGCCCGGTACGCTCTGTCGGCGTGATTGGTGGGGCGAATCCTCCGGCTGTTATCTCCGACAGGCTCGATGGGGATTTTTCCGTCGATTCAAGGTATATTCCTGATTTTCTTTATATAGGAGATGCGACAAAATATCCATCCGATACGGCAATCCCGTTATGGATTGATATTGATCACTGGCAAAACCGGCCTAACACTTATCCTTATTTTCAATTAGCCGATTTGGACAAATTGAAGGCAACACAGGCGGATATGAAATTGTTGGAGATTGATGTGGCGGAACCGGACGATACATTGTTGGAAGTACTGCAACATGATAAGACAGTGGTAGTTGTGCTTAATTACACGCCTGTCCTGAGTGTATATTTAACCAGGATATTCGTCAGCCGTCTGATGGAGGCCGGATGCGATGTTCCCGTTATTTTGCGGTGCGATTACAGCGAAACAGACCCGGAAACGCTTCAAATCAAAGCGGCCATAGACTTCGGGGCGTTGCTGGTGGACGGAATCGGCAATGGAGTTTTTCTGTGCAATAAACAAATATCTCCCTGTATGACAGATATGTATATGTTCAGTATCCTGCAAGCAGCTCGTGTCCGTATCAGCAAGACGGACTACATCTCCTGCCCCGGCTGCGGACGCACGCTCTACGACCTCGAAACGACGGTCGCCCGCATCAAGCAGGCCACCTCGCACCTGAAAGGGCTGAAAATCGGCATTATGGGATGTATTGTCAACGGGCCGGGCGAAATGGCCGACGCCGATTACGGATACGTCGGAGCAGGACAGGGCAGAATCAATCTGTATAAAAAGCATGAATGTGTGCTGAAAAATATACCCGAAGAAGATGCTGTGGAACAGCTTATTAATCTGATTAAGGCGAATGGGGAATGGGGGGAAATATTCGTGTAAATTCGTGGACCAATCTTTTGAATTAAATAAATTATGTTACGTAAATTTTTCTATCTAATGTGTTGTTTAGCACTTCTTTGCGGATGTGCACAAGTAAAAAAAACTGATGGTGACCAACTCTAT
The DNA here is from genome assembly GCA_031277335.1 of Tannerella sp. GTDB lineage: Bacteria > Bacteroidota > Bacteroidia > Bacteroidales > Tannerellaceae > Tannerella. The sequence continues at coordinate 25,862 of JAITMM010000152.1, forward strand.
TTGCTGATTGGCACTTATTCCGACGGGACGACCTCCGGTATTTCCGTCTATGATTTCAATACGCAAACGGGAAAATACACTTGGACAAGCGATGTCAAGAATGTCGTAAATCCTTCGTACTTAATCGTTTCGCAAGACGAAAAGAATGTATATTCGGTAAATGAAACGAAAGAAGGCGGCGTCAGCGCTTTCAAGTTTGACAAACCGACAGGTACATTGAGTTTTATCAACGCGCAGGATGCTTATGGCAATTCACCATGCTATATCAATGTCGATAGCGAAAAGCGCTTTATCGTCACGGCCAATTACGGCGGAGGAAATCTGTCCGTATTCCCGCTGAATCAGGATGGCAGCATCAAGCCTATCTCGCAGAATATCAATATGAATATGCAGAATACGACCGATAGCGCTCCGCCCTCGCGCATACATACGGTCGTTTTTATGCCCGACGGTAAATCCCTGCTGGCCACCGATCTCGGCAAAGACAGCATTTACAGGTTTGCCATAGAGCCTGACGCTGCGGACACGTTCCTGCGACAGATGCCAGAACGGTCCATCGCCCTGGAAAAAGGCTCCGGCCCACGTCATCTGGCTTTCCATCCGTCAGGTAATTATCTCTACTGTATCAACGAGTTATCGGGTACGATTACCGTTTTCAGCCATCCTGACGACAATCCGGTGACGATTCAAACGGTCGTCTCCGACACGATGCAGACAACGGGTAGGCGGGGAAGCGCCGATATTCACCTGACCTCCGACGGCCGATGGCTCTATGCCTCGAATCGCGCCAAAACAAATGATATCGCCATCTTTTCCGTCGACCCGCAAACAGGCCTGCTGACAGCTGCCGGCCATCAACCTACCGGCTTCCATCCGAGGAATTTCCTCATCGCGCCGAACGATAAATACCTGCTCTGCGCCAACCAAAATGCAAACAATATCCAGATTTTCGAGATTGACGCGGCCACCGGCCTTTTGCGTGATACAAATAATGACATTGCTTTAGATAAACCCGTATGCCTGAAATGGGTACAGAAGAAATGATAATTCAACAACTATGGAAAAGGATATTTTAATTGTTCCCGACGTTCACGGGCGCGACTTTTGGCTTCCGGCGCTTGACTATCCGGGCGAAGTCATATTTTTGGGCGATTATACAGACCCCTACCCGCAGGAAAACCTCACGCAGGAAGATGCCTACCGGGGTCTGTTGAAAATCGTTGACTTTAAACGGCAAAACCCTGAAAGAGTGACACTTCTGATTGGCAACCACGAACTGCATTACTACGCACGCAGCTTCGGCAGCTCGGGACGTTTCTCGTCCGAATATTATCCCAAATACAATGAGATACTTACGGGAGACTCCACGAAAAGTTTTTTCAAGGTCTGCAAACAGATTGATAACTACCTGTTTATTCATGCCGGACTGACAAAAGGCTGGTATGACCTGCATTACAGGGATTTTGCCCACCTCGGCTCCACGCTCGAAGAACAGCTTACAAACGTCTTCTTTGCCAAGATGCACATCTTTCATGAAGCCTCGTGGAAGTATCGCGGCGGTCTGGACGATGCCGGTAGTCCGTTCTGGGCCGACTATCGCGAGCTGGAAGACGAGAAGGAACCGTTTAACCCTGATATATACCAGATTATAGGACATACTTTAATCATGGATCCAGATCCGGTGATTAGAAGTAATTTCAGCATGTTGGATAACAGGCAGTTATATGTCCTTCGCAACAGGATTATCGAAAAATACATTTAATAATTAAAATTAGCAATATCCGCCTACAACATATCACAGGCAGGTTTTCATTAAATATTATTCGCTTAAATCATGGTAAAAACACCTATTTTAGCGAATAATTTGCAAATTACTTGCTGAAATGAATGTTTTTTGTACCTTTGCAGCGAGAAATAATTTGCGATATGAAGGAAATCATTGGCAGACAAACGGAGATCATGCGGCTTACCGAATATATGGATTCGGGAAAAGCCGAACTTCTTGCAGTTTACGGCAGGCGCAGAGTGGGCAAAACTTTTTTAATAAAACGGTTTTTTAATGAAAAGTTTGCTTTCTATCTCTCCGGTGCAGAAAATGCAGGTAAAAAACAGCAGCTTTTCAATTTTACGGCTGCGTTGAACAAATATTCCGGCAAAGAAAATCCGGTTGTGAAAGGCTGGCAAGGCGCTTTTATCCAGTTGGAACAATACCTGCGGAGCCTCAAGGGCAGAGGGCGAAAGGTTATTTTTATTGACGAATTGCCGTGGCTGGATAATGCCAAATCGGGTTTTTTATCGGCTTTTGAATATTTTTGGAACACGTTTGCCTCCTCGAAAAAGGACATTTTTATTGTCATCTGCGGCTCGGCCACTTCGTGGATTATCAACAAGATCATTAAAAACCGGGGCGGACTGCACAACCGCGTGACACGTCAGATGGCGTTGGAGCCTTTTACGCTGAGCGAGACGGAGTCGTTTTTAAAATCAAAAAAAATCAGGCTGTCACGCTTTCAAATAGCCGAATGTTATATGATAATGGGAGGAATACCTTATTATCTGGAACAGTTGGAAAAATCTCTGAGTCTTGCGCAAAATATTGATAACCTGTTTTTTAAGAGCAATGCGATTTTACGGGACGAATATTCCAAACTCTACGCCTCACTTTTCAAGTCACCTGAAAAATATATGCATATCATTGAGGTGTTGGCGAAAAAACGCAAAGGTTTGACGCGTGACGAAATCGTAAACTTCTCGAATATCTCAAATGGCGGCGGCCTGACTAAGCTGCTCGAAGAGCTGCAACTCTGCGGATTTATTGCAATAAACAACAACTTTTCAACCCAAAAGAATCTCCAACTGTATCAATTAACTGACTTTTATTCAATGTTTTATCTTCATTTTGTGAAAGATAAAAGAGGAACAGACAGCGCTTATTGGAGCAGTCTGTTGAATACCGGCAAACATAAAGCGTGGACAGGGTTTTCGTTTGAATTATTGTGCCAGATGCATATTGCGCAGATAAAGAAGGCATTGAGTATTGGCGGCGTAGTTTCGTATACTTCCGGCTGGCGCAGCAAAGAGGCCGAAAACGGCGCACAAATTGATTTGCTTATCGACAGGAACGATAACATAATCAATCTCTGCGAGATGAAATATGCAACAAAAGAGTTTACGGTAACAAAAACATACGACGCTGATTTGCAGCACAAACGCAATGTTTTTATGGACGAAACCAATACGAAAAAGTCAGTACATATCACAATGATAACTACTTATGGAGTAAAACGGAATGAATACCGGAATAATATCCAAAGCGAAGCCACGTTAGACGACCTGTTTTTACCCTGATATATTTAAGTATCTTGTTGCCAATAATTTGGCGTATCGTGACGCCAAAATGTAATTTTCAAAACTTATACTGCACCCCGACCAAAAATTCGCGGCCGCGGATATTGATCCATGAGCTGTAGCTGCGGATTTCGGAATATTCGGTGTAGGCATATTGCTGTTTGTCAAGCAGATTGTTCAGGCTTGCCGTGAAAAGCCACTTTTTCAGTTTGTAACGCATCGAGAGGTCTATAAAGATATTGCTGACGGGCGCGGAGTTATTCACTTCGTTGTAGTAATGCTCTGTAGATAAGTTGGTTTCAAGGCCGGCAAGCACATACGAGAGTTGCAGTTTCTGAACCACATTCCAGAGCGGCGTCAATTCGTTGCCGGCAATTTTCGAGCTGTTCAGATTGAGATTGGCCGAATAGATGGCCTCGAAATTCCGCCAGTAAGTCCAGTTGATTTTCGGCTCAAGCGCCAGTCTGTCAGAGCGGAAAGGCAGTTTCTCGCCTCGGCTCAGCTGCTCGCCTTTTGTCCGGCCGTATTGAGCGGTCAGCGATGCCGTCAATTTGATATCGTAAAAACCTTTCGAGATGGTGCCCATGGCACGTTTCGTTTCCGTTTCGTTTGACATTTCGACCGGATTAGAGATAAGGTAGCCGTTTTCAGACAGTTGCTCGTTGATATGGCTGTTTTTGCTACGCATATAGGAGAGCGACAGGGTTGAAAAAAACTCGGATGCCGTCTTTTTGTATTCGCCGTAGAGATTATAGTTTTGCATCTGCTGCACAGGCGTTTTCGAGGGCGTACGGACGATATTCCTGTAGTCAAGGAAAAATTGTTCATTGTAGAAATTCAATAAGTTACCATACTGCTCCCTGTATCCTGCCGCCAACGTGAATCGCCAGGCGTAGTTCAATTTGTAAGCGATATTTGCCGACGGCCTTACGGAAATGCGTGAAAAGTCGGCGCCCGGATAATGAGTCCATACCACCGGCAGTCCGAACCGCGTTTGCCATTTATCCTTGTTCCATTGAAGATTAGGGGCAATATAGGGCGTAAAAATGTTTTGCAGGTCATTGACATCGCTCGTAAAGCCAAGATTCAGCTGCGGCACAAAATATCCTTTTTGAGACGTGATATTGAATGAGTTATCCGTATAAAAACGGTTCAGCAGCGTTTGCTGGTTCATTGAGTCGGCGCGAATTTCTTCGGGCTGGTTTTCGTAGCGCAACAGCGACCTGAGTTCGTACATCAACGACTTCTTGCCCCACAGCGTCCTGAAATCATTGCTCGCCCCATAATTCTTGCCAAACATTTCCTGCCTGGCTGTCAATGGATTGCCTGTATAATCCGATACGCCCTTATTCCAGTTTCCGTTCACGCTGAAGTTGTTGGTCAGGTATTTGCCGGCCGCATTATTTTCAATCTGAATGCTCAGCGCAGCCTCGTCCGAAAACAGTTTGGTGTTGCTCAACTCGTTCATTCTGATGGTGTCACCCAACTGAAAGTAAAGCGTCTCGCTGCCACGTTCCTGCCGGCGTTCGTCGTGCGTATAATTGGCATTGATGCGCATTTTCGTCGTTTCGTCAAGTTTATACATTCGATTGGCCGAGAAGGAATTGACGTTATTGAACAGCAGCCGTTCCTTCTTCAGCGGCGCCATGATGGACGGCATGGTCAGAAACGAAAGGGCCGACGGCGGGTCCATGAAACTGTTGCGCCGCATGCTCATCATGCCCGATTCTTCGGCATAGTCGATCCCTGTATTATTGCCTTTGTAGCTGAAAATCGACTGGTTAGTGCGGCTTAAACGGATAGCGTTGTCGACCGAATACCATAGCAGCGGCGACGTCCCGATGCCGCCTTCGAGCGAGACCATCCATACGGCTTGATACTCAGCCTTCAGGCGCAGGTTGAGCGCCACTTCTTCGGATTCCACGATGTCTTCCAGCATCTTGATGGCCTGGTGATTTTCGAGCACCTGAACAGACTCGACGGCCTCGGCGCGCAAATTATTGGTGATCTGATTGTAACGCCCTCCGACAGGGTCCATGCCTTCGACGTAAAAATTCCCGATATCCTTCCCCTGATACGATATTTTCCCCGATTCGTTGACGTCGATACCGGGCAATTTTTCCAGCACGTCGCGCAACGTTCTGTCCTGAGTGGAAAGGAATTGGGAGACATTGTAATTGATCGTATCGCGTCCACTCCAGACCCTGCCCGGTCGCACCACCACCTCGTCAAGCATAAATGCCTCCGGTTCGGCCTTGATATTCAGGACATCTCCAGGCCTGACCGCCTGTTCATGTTTTTTATATCCTACCATCGAGACGACGATCCGCAATGAATCGGCGCGGTTGCCGGTGATGGAGAAGGCGCCGTTGATATCTGTAATGCCGTAACCCACAAAGGCTTTGCCCGAAAGAAGCTGCACGGTCGCAAATTCGAGCGCCTTGCCGTTCTCGTCAATGACTTTCCCGCTGACTGTATACTGGGCATTGACTTGAGCAACGCCTAAAATCATGATTAAGAAGAAGAAAAATATATTACGTTTCATTATTCGGCCAATTCAATCGGATTATAAGGAAGATTTGTCGGCCTTATGTCGGCGCCATCAGGTCCTTTGAATACGACCCTGTTTGGCGAATTTGACGTGACATACCCGATCGGATCGGATGCAAATCTGGCATAAGCCCTACTTAGCGCTTCACGCGAGACAGGCTCGTAGGTATCTGCCCCATATTCAATCATTTCGTCGGGGCGCGCATTCAGCAATCCGGTGCACTCGAAGACAAACTCCTTCCGGCTGTCCTCGGCATAAAGGATCAAACCCGGCAGTCCGCAAAGTTTCCAGGGACCTTCGCCGCGCGGAATGTCCGGCGTGAACCAGGCCGTGTAATCCCTTCCTTTAAAATGAGTTGTGGCCTTATAACAGAGATAATCCAACATGGTAGCCGTGTCGGGCAAGACCTGCCATTCGGGACAGGCGTTTGCCTCCTCGCAGCGAAACTGGCTCGGCCCGATGCGTTCGAGCGTCGTCACCTTTCCTGCCGGATAGTTCTTGAAAATCTGATAGTTGATCTGTCCCTGATTGGCCGAACCGCCGCCACCGCCACCGCCTCCCGGTCCTTCGCGCCGCACCATCATCCCGTCACTCCGCGCCATCTGGATGCGAAAAAGTGAGTCCGAGACAAACTTGGTGTAGCTGTAAAACTGCGAAACGCGCTCGCCAACTTTCAGGATCATCGTTTCCTCCGTGATTTCATCGGGTTTCGACGTGTCCTGCACGTAAGCCATTTCATACTGAGCGATAAACCTGAGCTTATCAACAGGCGATTTTTTGGACTCGGGTCCGGGCATGCTCAACGCTCCCATAGATATCTGGGCGTTCAACGAAACCACCCACAAAACAAGGCTGAATAAAGCCGTCAATGTTACCTTTTTCATACGATATATAATTTTAAAATGAATCATAACGATAAAACCGACGGCAAAAGTAGGGAGGTTGCGAATAGCCTGCAAATTTATATATTACTGAAATATTATTCCGCATGTTACTAAAATGTTACTCCGGTTTATTTTAAGGTGCGAACCGGTTCTTCATATAAAAAAACTTCCTATATTTGTGACAAAAAATGAGCAGGCATATCAAAATCATCTGGATACTTTCGCTTGTCGCGGTCTTGCTATTGATCGGGATACAAGGCTATTGGCTTCTGAATCAATATGGATATATGCTGGACAACTACTCGGACGAGATTGCCTCGCAGGTGCTGCAGACAGGCGATGAAGAGTTTCTCGGACGAAAAGGCAACGAGCAACTGCAGTCCAGGTTTCAAATCAAGTCAAACAGAGACAGCTCGATGTACAGATTCAACGTGATTATCGGGACATTAGGGCCGGAAAGCCTGCCTGACGACAATACGCTGTTTATACAGCGCGGATTGCAGACCGATGGACAGAACGGACCTGTCATACTACCGTCCGATATTCAGAATCAGCATATTATAGAAACAACATTTATTGATTCGACCCGTCATTTTGCAGACTTTTTGACCAACCTGTCTGGCGACGAACTGCGCAATGCAGCCGAAAGAGCCGTTACGAATCTGTCCAAACCCTTTGACCCGGCTCAGTTCGACAGTTTGCTGGCGGCTAAACTGCCTGACCTCCACTATGATATCGTCCCATGGAATGAAAATGAAGTCTATGACAATACAAAGCGATGGGAACGTTCCGGCAATGTCTTCGCCCCGCAACTGACTGTCTATTATTCATATAGCCCGTTAGATAACCTAGGCGTATACGTCAAGTTCCGGCTGCCCGCAGTCACCGTTTTATACCGTATGGGTATCCAGCTGTTTGTCTCCATCGCCCTGACGCTGCTGCTGATCGTGGCCCTTGTCCTTCAGGTGAAGGTTATTATCAAGCAACGGAAAGTCAACGAGATACGCGAGAGCTTTGTCAATACGATGGTGCACGAACTGAAAAGGCCGGTGCAGACGCTGAAAGCATTCGTGTCGTTCCTGAATGATGCCGGGATGCGTGCTGATACGGCAGCCACAGGGCAGGTCGTGCGCGATTCCATGTTTGAACTGGACAACCTGACGGCCTATCTCAACAAGCTGAAAGACATGCTGCAAGCCGATAGCGAAACGACCTCCGTCCATCCCGTCGGATTCAATCTGCATGACCTGGTCGAAAAAGTCATCCGCCTCACCCATATCCCGGCCGATAAAAACGTCGATATCTCAACGGCTTATGAGAAGGAAGACCTTGTCCTTGAAGCCGATCCGATCCATATCGCCAATGTCCTGAGCAACCTGATCGAAAACGCCATCAAGTATTCCGGCGAATCGGTGCATATCGAAATCCGTGTCGGAACGGAGAAACGGAAGGTCTTTATCGCCGTCAAGGACGATGGAATCGGGATTCCGGCAGCCGAACAGCCCTACGTTTTCACCAAGTTCTACCGCGGCCATCATCTCCCGGACAAGGACATTCCGGGTATCGGCCTAGGACTGAGCTACGTCAAACTGATCGTCGAAGCGCATCAAGGCGCCGTCCACTTGACCGGTCAACCGGGAGAAGGAACTGTAGTCACCATCTATCTGCCTCAATAACAATGATATATGAAGACAGCTCTGAATATCCTGTTCGCCGATGACGACACGAAATACGCGTTGATACTCAAGCGTTTTCTTGAAAATGAAGGCTATGCCGTGACTTATGTGAACAATGGACTTGACGCCATCGATCAGTTTGCCGCCGTCAAACCCGGCCTCGTCCTGCTCGATATCAATATGCCGGGGTTAAACGGCTTCGAAGTGGCCCAAAAAATCAGGGAATCAGACATGCAGACCCTGATCTTCTTCCTGACAGACCGCTCCGACAAGACCGACCGCCTAAAAGGTTTCACGCTGAAAGGCAATGACTACCTGACCAAACCTTTCTATCCCGAAGAACTGATCGCCCGAATCAGAGAGCGGCTTGACAGCGCAGCCGGCGACAGTGCGCAGGAAGAAATCTACCGGTTCGGAAATACGGCGTTCAATTACAGCAACAACGAACTGCGTTCCGGCAACAGCAAGACGCTCCTGACTTCGCGACAGGCGGAGATATTGCGCATGCTGGCCAAGCAGCCCAACACGGCCGTCCCGCGCGAAAGTATCCTGTCATTAGTCTGGGGCGCAGATACTTATGCTAATTCGCTGGCACTCAACGTGCAGATCACCTACCTCCGCCGCGCACTGAAGAACGACCCGAAACTGTCCATCGTGTCGCTGAACAAGAAAGGGTATGTGCTGAATGATATCAACGTTTAAACAGGTGGAATGCACGGCGCAAGGAATAGGCGACGCATAAAATGCACGACGCAAAGAATGAAAATGCAGTAATTTTGAGAAAATAAAATATCTAAAAATAAATAGTGATGAGACGTAAAATTCTTTTATACAACATGTTATGTTTATTGTTTGTAGTCTATTGTCATGCACAGCAGGATACGGCGGTTGCGTCGGCGGATAGCGTTTCAATCGCCCACTCTAACTTGCACCTTGCCGCTGACAGCCAGGCGATTGACAATTCTGAAACAGTCGATTTGATGATTCAGGCAAATGCCATCAACCTGCAGGATTCCATCCGGGAAGCTGTTTTTGCGGAATTGATTAAAAATGCCGAAAATGCGCGTCAACAACAAGAGTTTAAACAACAACTTATTGAGTTACAAATAGAAGACTCGACCAGGAGGATAAAGAAACAGCTTTTGATTGATTCGTTAAAGCAGACGGCTATCGGCGCGCCTGTCCTGCTCAAACAGGACACGCTTTATTTTATCTATACGAATATCGGATCGATTTCAGCCAAGGAAAGGGCCGAATTACATTCCGAAAAGATATACAATACTGCCAAAGTCTTTTCATTAAAAACCGATTCGCTGTCTATCGTGGAAGGTTTTTCTACCTCCGATATAGTTTATGACAATACGGTGCTGGCCAGCGTCACCGAAAACGACGCCTTATGGATGAACACTACGCGCGATTCGCTGGCTATCAGACATATAGATAAGATTGTCAATGCAATTGCCGTCTATCAGCATAGGACAGGTATATGGAACACATTGCGGATCATCGGCCTCTGTTTGCTGGTGTTTATCGGTCAATTCGCTGTGTTCAAAGGGATTGCCTACCTGTTTAATCACGTGATACGCAGAAAAATAATACGAAACAAGAAGAAACTTTTCAAAGGATGGACTGTCCGAGATTACGAAATAGTCAATGAAAGCCGTCAGCTAAGGCTGTTCGTAGGCTTGGTGAATATCATCAAGTACCTGGCATACATTATCTTGTTTTATCTGACCATCCCGATGTTGTTCTATATTTTTCCGCCCACGCAGAAAATCGCCATGGTATTGTTCGGATGGATTCTAAACCTGCTTTCTTCCGTCGGGAGAAGTTTTGTGGATTTCTTTCCAAATATGATCAGGATCATCATCATTCTCATTGTGTTGCGCTATTTGATGAAATTCCTGCGCTACCTTGCCAACGAAATCGAATCGAAGCGGCTCGTTATTCGCGGCTTCTACCCCGACTGGGCAAAAGCGACGTTGAATCTGCTGAGGATCATTATTTACGCCATCACCTTTGTGATGATTTTCCAACTGCTCCCCTGGTCGGGTTCTCCCATATTTCAAGGCGTCTCCGTTTTTCTCGGCCTGTTGATCTCACTGGGTTCTACAAGCGTGATATCCAACCTGATGGCCGGAATGGTGATCACTTACATGCGTCCCTTTATTCAGGGCGACAGGATCCGTATCGGCGAGACGTATGGCGATGTGTTTGAAAAGACACCTTTTGTTGTTAGAATATTAACCCCTAAGAATGAAGTTATTACAGTGCCTAATGCCACCGTGCTTTCGGCAAATGTGATTAATTACAGTTCAAAAACAAATGATGCCAAAGGCCCCGGCGTCGTGATTTATACAACCATCACGATGGGTTACGAAACGCCCTGGGCGCAGGTGCATAACCTGCTGATAGAAGCTGCATTGAAAACGCCTTATATCCACCATAAGCCGACGCCGTTTGTGTTGCAAACGGCCTTGAACAATTCGTCCATATCTTATCAGATAAATGCCTATACAAAAGAAGCAAGGAAAATCCCGCTAATCTATTCCGAGTTATACAAAAATATCCAGGACACGTTCCGCGATCATAACGTGGAATTAGTAACTCCTGAATATCAGGCACTTCGCGATGGAAACAAAATAACCATACCGCCCAGATATGATGCTCCTAAAGCAAAACACAAATGAAGCCCCTGATTATAAATGAAAAAAGACCGTAAAACAAAGTTCTACGGTCTTTTTATAAAAACTAATTATCGGAATTAAAATCCCGGATAGCCCGGATTTTGCACTAACTTATTATTTGATTGCCATGCTTCAAACGGGACGGGGAACAATTTCCTGTATTCAGGCGTAGGATTCGTTCTCCAAAGAATCGGTTTACCCCAAGCTCCGAAGCGAATCGCATCTTGACGTGCGTAATTTTCCCAAGCCATTTCGAGCCTGCGTTCGAGATAAACATCGTCGAGCGTGGCCGCCGTATAGTTATGATCGGAATTGCCAAAACCTCTTTCACGGATGACATTGATAAGGCGGGTTGCTTCTGCATTGTCCTGTCCCAGCCTTATAAGTGCCTCGGCTTTCATCAGATAGACGTCAGCCAGACGGAAGATATGAAAGTCATTCTCCTGTTCCGCGTTAGCCAGACCTCTTTCAAATTCCCATTTATTACAACGAGCTCCGTCTTCCTGATTGACTTCACCCCATAGCGTACCGTCTTTTTCCGTTCCCGGAATGGTTTCAAAATCAATGTAGTGAATCAACGGACGGTCATGAGCCGTAATCAACACCTGGCCGGTGTTAGGATCAATACTTGGCCCCATCAGGAAGCTGCCAACGTAGCGTTGGTCTTCTTCATCGAATAACCTGACATAGTCTGACATTGCAGAGATACCGTTCCAAGTCCCCAGCGTCATGCCAAGTGCAATCGGATCTAAGTAATGGAGCGTACGGAAGTGCAAGTGATTGCCTCCGTCAGCCGTCCCGAAAACGAGCGGGAAAATACACTCTTTTGATACTTCGTTGTGTACAAGGAAATTCGTCTTCCAGTTAGGTTCGATAATATATTCCATCCCCATCACTGCATCGCATGCATCAACGACGCCTTGCCAGTTGGGCGTTCCTGTCCATTCTCCGGCATTGAGATACATTTTAGCAAGCAGGGTATAAGCAGCGCCACGGGTAAACTTACCGTAACTGCTTGTAGTGATGTCTGATCTGACAACATCCTTAATGGCATTGAGTTCGCTGATCACAAACTGATACAACTCTGCTCTCGAGGTTGTGCCCGGCACCGTGACATCTTTAAAATCGGTAAAGAGCGGTCCGTTGCCGAACATATCAATCATAACATAATACCAGAAAGCTCTTACACCGCGTATTTCAGCCAGTGTCTGTGTTTTCAGTTCGGCAGTCAACACCTGGTTGTCCTCTATAATGGCATATACCTGATTACAGCGCGATATTCCTTGCGTAATCGCATTCCAAGAATTATTGATGGCTCCTGTCCTTGACGTCCATGTGTGCATACCCAATTCCATGTGGACACCGCCATCCCACCAGTCGCCGCCTCTGCGAGTCGGCGTAATGGCCATATCTCCTGTCTGTTCGACTACGCAAAACAAATCACCCGGCCAATAATTTTTCAGGGTTTTATATACAGGAGCGATAATCGCATTTACTTGATCCTGGGTTAAACCGAACTGGTCGGAAGGAATCTGGTCGTATACTATTTCATCAAGGTCGGTACACGAAGACATTCCACCCCACAAAGCGAATGTTGCGATAAACGATATTGCTATTTTATTTATTTTTTTCATCTGATTTATATTTTAGAATGTTAGAAAACAATATTTACTCCTATTGAATAGGTATGGGCTTTCGGATAGAAATCACGTGAGACCACACCCGGGTCTAAACCTGTCATCCTCGGTTCCGGATCCGGACCTTTAAATTTGGAGAGTACAAACATATTCTGACCGGTTACGTATATACGGGCACTGCTCATCCAGTCGATATTTCTTACGTTGAAAGTATAACCTAAAGAAAGGTTGTCCAAACGTATATTGGAACCGTCTTCCACATACAGTGAACTGTATTTAGGCACTTCTTTCAATTCATAAATCAACGGATCGTTCAACGCATTGGAGCCGATCAGGTATCCCGGTTGCGCATAAGCCAAGCGGGGATGATTCAATACTTTATTGCCTAACGATCCGCGGAAGAAGACAGACAAATCCCATTGTTTGTAATTGAGTGTGTTAGTCCATCCGAAAGACAAGTCGGGATAAGCCTTACCGATATAGGTGCGGTCATCTTCAGAAATCTGACCGTCGCCATTGACATCTTCCATTATATAATGTCCGTCTGCATCAAAGCCAAGGAATTTCCATCCGTAGAACTGTCCAACGGGGTATCCTTCTTCGATCACATGGCTTGTATTTCCTGAACCTCCGCGAACCCATGCGTCGCCCACAAACACACGACTTGTTGAATACTGTTCATTCGACAATCTTGTGATTTTGTTTGAGTTATGGTCGAGAGTCAGAGCCGTATTCCATCTTAAATCTTTTGAACGCAAGACGTCCCAGTTAATCGAAAACTCAATCCCTGTATTGGACATATCTCCTACATTCGCCAACATACTTGTATTCATAAACGGAGGGCTTGGTACCGGATAGTTATACAGCATATCGCTTGTTTTTTTGTTATACCACTCGATTGTTCCGTTCACACGACCGTTGAAAAGTGCATAATCAAGACCGATATTAAACATGGCTGTCTGTTCCCATTTCAGGTCGGGATTTGGATTCTGACCGATATTATAAGCGGATTTCCATTGACCGTTATCATAGTAGGTACCTGATGATTGATATAACTCCAACGATCTGTATTCCGGCACTTGAGACTGATTTCCTGTCACACCGTAACCGACACGCAACTTCAAATCATCAATCCAGCTGATATCTTTCATAAAGTTTTCCTGTGAAAGTCCCCATGCAGCGGCAACTGACGGGAAAAGCCCCCATTTATGGTTTTCGCCAAACTTGGTGGAACCGTCGCGTCTGATGGTACCCGTAATAATATAACGTTCGTCATAGCTGTAATGTACGCGACCGAAGAATGAAATCAGACGGCTCATATTGCGCCAGGATCTCACGTCGCCGGTTCTTAACCCTTGTCCGCCTTCCAATTTGTCGGCATTCAGCAAGTCGGTCACAAAGTTCCGATTCTGCGCACTCATCCTTGACCAGTTATGTTCTTCCCATGAATAGCCAAGAAGTACATTCACTTTGCTCTTGTCAAACATCTTATTGTAGTCAAGTGTCCATTCCATCTGATCAATAGTTTCTTTCGAAGAGCGACGCGTCGCAAAACCGCCATCGTTACGTCCCTGCTCAGTTTCCGAGTTATTGTAAAAATTCAGATCCTGCATTGTAATATTCTTCGTGAGCATTGCCTTGATATCCAATCCTTCGATAATGGTAAACGTCAAATCACCGGTGCCCTGAAAGTTGGAACGGGTAAAACGGTTAGTGTTATATTCCTGATTTCTGACAGGATTTCCCTGGTCATATTCCAGTGTATCAAACCATGAACCGTCAGACAATTTTACGGGATAAACAGGTAACATATTGTAAGCCAACACAAAATTCCTCCTCGCCCAATCTGCATTATCATAATTCAAATCATTTTCGGCATGATTGATTGTACTGTAAGTCGACCTGCCGGTCAAGCCGATACGCAAGCGATCGTTGATGGCGCGTTGCTGGAATTGAAAATTGAAATTATACGTTTCATCGTCGTTGACGCGTACAATTCCTTGTGTATTTCGGTATGTCACCGAAGCGCGATAATTACTTTTTGAGGTGCCTCCTGACAATGACACGTTATGGTTTTGCGAAAATCCTGTACGCGTAATTTCGTCAAACCAGTCTGTATCGGCGCCATATTTGTCATAAGTTGAGGCATCCTGACCTGATGTCCGCGCATATTCTCTCCATTCATCGGCAGTAAATAAATCGGGTTTATTGGCTATAAGCGAAGCTGCCACGTAACCTGAATACGAAACTACAGCCCTTGAAGCCTGACCTCTCTTGGTGGTGATCAGGATCACGCCGCCGGCAGAACGCGATCCGTAGATGGCAGCAGCCGAAGCATCTTTCAATACGGAAACCGACTCTATATCCTGAGGAGCAACTGTATTTAAACTCCCGCCGGGCACTCCGTCAATAACGATAAACGGCCCCTTGTCATCCTGTAAGGTCGAAACACCTCTGAGACGGATAGAAGTTTCGGCATTAACATCACCGCTGCCTGTCGAAATATACAATCCGGATACACGACCTTGTAACAATGATGCCGCATCACGCTGAACACCTTGATTGAAACTCTCTTCCGTCACATTTGCCACAGAACCTGTCAACTCACGTCGTGTCTGCGTGCCGTAGCCGATGGCGACAACTTCCTGCAGGTTTACAACAGATGGAGCAAGCGTTACATCAATCGTTGAACGGCCTGCAACAGCCTCATCTTGTGTGTTATAACCGATATAGGAAAACTGAAGAACGGCATTTTGAGCATTGCTCACCGTAATACTGTAATTCCCGTCCACATCGGTAGCTACTCCGTTAATGGTGCCTTTCTCAACGATATTCACACCAATAGCCCCGTCGCCAAATTCATCCAGCACTTTTCCTTTTATGGTCGCCTGCTGGGCGAAAACGGCCATCAAACTAAGGCTCAGCATCATGGACAGCAGTCCTATCCGACGAAGCGAGCCTAACAAGCAAATCTTGTTTTGTTCTTGATTCATAAAATTTTAATTTAAATAAATATTAATAAAAAATTTAATTGTTAAAATAAATGCGAAATAAATTGTCATCTACTCAAAACTAATCTCTTTCTCTTATCTCTATATTCTTCTTTTCTAATTATTTAGTGTTTTACAATATCTAACTTATTGTCGGGCATTTTAAACCACCGTTTAATTATGGCACAAAAATACGGTTTTTTTTTGAAATCGCAACAATTGTTTATTTTTCTTCTTTTCTTAGTCTCAAGTATTTTGTTTGGACATTCGAAGAAAAGACCTGAAAAGAAGTTTCACTAAAACTGTCGAAAAAAAACGGTGGTTTAATTTCGACAATCGAGACTCTTTTGAAGTTTTTTAAGGATTCATGCTAATATATTGTGATTTTTGTAAAAAAATATTTTGAAACATTAAAAACCGTTCCTATATTTGCAGCGGTTTATTGACAAAAATAAACTGCCGTTTTCATTAAGCTATTACTTTTTTTTATTAATATTTAATTGTTTGATTCTATGAAACATGTGAAAAGAAAATTTTACCTGTTAGACTCGTTTGGAAAGATGTTGATTCTATCTTTGTTGATGAGTATGAATATGTCTGCCGTTTTTGCCCAGTTTACTGTGAAGGGAACTGTGAAGGACGAGACCGGCGAGACGATGATTGGTGTGAATGTAGTTGAAAAAGGGACGTCAAACGGTGTAGTCACCGATATTGACGGCGCTTATTCAATTACTGTTTCTAACGGCCAAAGAGCTGTTATTCAGTTCTCCTTTATCGGATACAACACATTGGAAGAGACTGTTGCAGGGCGCACAACGGTGAGTGTGGCATTGGAGCCGTCGGTGGTGAACTTGGGCGAGGTGGTTGCGATCGGATACGGCACGCAGACGCGTCGCGAGATAACCGGCTCTGTAGCCAGTGTCTCCGAAGAGAGTTTCAATCAGGGACTTGTGCGCGATGCTGCCGACTTGTTGCAAGGCAAGGTAGCCGGCTTGGTCATCACCTCCGGTTCGGGCGATGTGACACGCGGCGCACAGATCCGTTTACGCGGCACCTCGACGCTTCAAAACGACCAAGGGCCGTTTATCGTGTTGGACGGCATTCCCGGAAGTAGTCTCGACGACGTGCCACCGCAGGACATCGAGTCCATCTCCGTATTGAAAGATGCCTCAGCAGCAGCTATTTATGGTTCACGTGCAGCCGGAGGTGTTATCCTGATTACCACAAAGCGCGGAACAGCTATGCGGACACAAGTCAACTACAACGGCTATCTATCGTTTGATCAGGTTCGTAACAAACCCGACATGATGGATGCCGACCAATGGCGCGCTTACGCCGTGTCTGCCGGAAAGGAAGCAGATATACCCATCTATGACAAATGGGGTGCCGATACTGACTGGTTTGACGTACTGATGCGCACCGGCGTTTCACATAACCATGCCTTGTCTCTTTCAGGCGGAGGACCGAAAAGCAACTACCGGGCTTCCGTCACATATCTCGACCGAAAGGGTATTTCGCGTGATAATGACATGCGCCGTTTGTCATTCCGATTCCAATTCCAACAGCGCGCTTTAAATGACAAGTTGCGTTTCAGCCTTACGGGGTCTTCTACTTTAGGAGATATGAATCAGCCTGATATCGACAACTTTGTTCTGGCCTATAATATGCTTCCCGTCTATCCCGTATATTATGCCGACGGGTCATATTTCACCGAAAAAAATACGGAATATGATCAGGGCAACCCTGTACAAAACCAGGACTTAAATGAGCGCAGGACGCAAGACGTTAATTTCTACGGAGTTGGAGATATACAATGGACAATCATCCAGGGATTAAATCTGAAAGGCAATTTTTATAAGAGCCGTTCCGCAAGAGAATATAATGAATTTAATCATTCCGAGACAAGACCCGGCATGGGTACAAATGGAAATGCCCGCAAAGATGCCACTTTTCAGAATCGTGACGTGATGGAATGGACGCTTGAATATGAGAATATGTTTGGAAATCACAAGATTCAGGCATTGTTAGGATATTCTTGGGAAAAATCTCAACGTTCATATTTAAGAGGTCAAAACCGTAATTTCTTGGTCAACGACCTGAAATACAACAGACTTGAATCAGGTACGGGCTTGACTAACGGCGACGTCACATCAAGCGCAAGCAGTCAAAAGTTGATCTCTCTCTTTGCCCGCGCCCAATATAGCTATCTGGAACGATATATGCTGACGGCAACGATCCGTCGCGACGGTTCGTCCAAATTCGGAGCCAACCATAAGTGGGGAACTTTCCCGTCGGCTTCAGCGGCATGGGGTATTTCGCAGGAATCTTTTATGAAAGGAGTAAATTGGTTGAATGACTTGAAATTCCGTGTAGGCTACGGCGTGACGGGTAATCAGGACGGGTTGGCTCCGTACAGGAGTTTGGAATTATATGGCACCCAAGGCATCTATTACGATGCAGGCTCCTGGGCTACGGCTTACCAAATAAATCGTAATGCCAATCCGAATCTGAAATGGGAATCAACAGCCCAGTTCAATATCGGCCTCGACTTCTCTATATTAAATAATCGCCTCAGCGGAACAATAGAATACTACGAGAAGAAAACATCCGATATGTTATTCAACTATACAGTTCCTACACCTCCCTTTGTATACCCCAACATGCAGGCCAATGTGGGAGATATGAGCAATCGCGGTCTTGAATTAATGATCAACGCATCTATTCTTCGTTCAAGGAATCATAGTTGGACGCTCACTTTCAATGCAGCAACCAACCGCAACAGGATCACCAGCTTGTCGAACGATATTTATACAACGACACGCGTCTACCTGGGCGACCCTTGGATTCGCGGAGGTTCAAATATCACTTCGCACGTTGTGGAGGAAGGACGTCCGGTAGGACAGTTTTTCATGCTGAAGAGTTTGGGACTTGATGCTAATGGCAAGTATATCATGCAGGATACTAACGAGGACGGACAAATAACTGAAGACGACCGCACGTATGTCGGTGATGCCCAGGCGGATGTGACATTCGGCTTGAATAACGCATTCACCTACAGACAATGGGACTTCAGCATTTTCTTCAGGGGATCACTCGGGCAAATGGCACTGAACAACCCCCGCGCAGCTTATGCCAACAGCACGTTCCTGATTGGAGCAAATGCCATGAACGATCCGTTGGTGTACGAGTTGACGGAATCGCCGCGCATCAGTTCTTTCTATCTCGAAGATGCATCATTTGTGAAGCTTGATAATATGTCGTTAGGGTATACGGTGAAAGTGAACAAAACAACCGGTATCGACAAACTGCGCATCTATCTGGCGGCTCAAAATCTCTTAGTGATAACCAAATACTCGGGACTTGACCCTGAGATGGAACTCTATCGCGGATCAGCCAGCGATTCGAATGCCGGTTTATATCCTGGTATCGAACCGCGTCAATATATGCCAAGGGCAAAAACATTTACGGTTGGCGTAAGTGTAACATTTTAAATAACATTAAAATATAGTCAATATGAAAAAGAAATTTTATATCTACATTGCATTGTTTACGGCATTTGCATTGGCGCTCCCTTCCTGTATGAATCTGGATGAAGAAGTGCTTGATGAAATTCCGTCAAGTAATTTTGGCCGCAACGAAGCTGAAATTAATGCCATCATGGCGCCGGCCTATAAAACATTCAACCGTTACTGGTCGCATAACTTTATGTCATTGCAGGAATGTACGGGCGACATGATGCTGATCCCCTCCAAGCTGGGAGGCGACTGGTATGACGGCGGTCAGTACCGGGAACTGCACATGCACACATGGGTGGCTACCAACAACACGATTCGCGGCTCATGGAACCGAGCCACGGAATGTGTCTCCGCCTGTAACCTGATATTGCACACCATCGAGGAAAACCAATCAATGGAAGCCGGCGTCAAAACCCGCTCTGTGGCAGAACTGAGAGGCATCCGCGCATTCTGGTATTACGTGATGCTTGACAATTGGGGAAATATTCCCTTAGTAACGGATTTTACTAATACCGAACTCCCTTCGCTCACTCCTCGAAATGAAGCTTATCAGTTTGTATTGAAGGAATTGAACGAAATAAAAGACATTTTGCGTGACGATGTAAGCACTGCTTCCTATGGAAAGTTTACAAAAGGCGCAGCCTATGCTTTGCTGGCCAAGATGTATCTTAATGCTGAAGCCTGGGGCGTGGATTCGCCAAGATGGCAGGAAGTAGTCAATGCCTGCGACGTGGTGATGGGATTGGATTACAGGATCGAACCTGTCTGGAAAGACAATTTTAAAGCTGCAAACGAGACATCGCTCGAAGCCGTTCTTGCAGCCGCATTCAGCGCCAACGAGTCTAACAGCGCCTATCGCATGGTTTATTACAACTGGCTGCACTATCTTGATAATATAGCCTTGGGATTCAGGGGGACAGGCAATAATTGCATGACTGCGCAACCCGACTATGTCCGGTTGTTCGATGAAGAAGACCAGCGTTTTGCCGGCAGCTTCCTCTTAGGCCCGATGATCAATCCGGCTACGGGACAGGTGTTGATCACGGCGCATAGCCGTCCGCTTATCCATACAATCGACGTGACCATTATCCCCGGCACCGAACGCGACGGTACGCCTTGGGGCGATGTCAATCAGGAAGATGGAGCGCGTATCTTCAAATGGGAATATGAAAAGTCTATTATCAATATGATGGAGAATGACTTTCATATCATCCGCCTGGCAGATATCTACCTGATGAAAGCAGAAGCTCTTGTCCGTCTGGGGCAGGACAACGGCGAAGCTACGCGACTTGT
This sequence comes from Tannerella sp., assembly GCA_031277335.1. Classification (GTDB taxonomy): domain Bacteria; phylum Bacteroidota; class Bacteroidia; order Bacteroidales; family Tannerellaceae; genus Tannerella. Next base: position 46,443 of record JAITMM010000152.1, read on the forward strand.
CAATGTCATACGTGAACGCGGCTACGGGAATGATTCCCATAACTATACGTCAGTGACACTGAAAGAGGTCGAACTTGAACGCAAACTCGAACTGGCCTGGGAATTTTGGGCGCGTCAGGACAATATCCGCTTCGGTACATTCCAAAATCCGCGCTGGCTGAAGCAAAGCACGGCAGGCAAGGATTACCTGAATATTTTCCCGATACCGCAGACTGCCTGGCAGGCTAACAACAAGCTGGTGCAGAATCCGGGGTATCCTGCGTTTAACTAAATACTTTTGAAAAATGGTTGGAATCCTCTACCTGACGGGCAAGGCTCGTCAGGCAGGGGATTTCACGATTTTATGGTTGAGATAGTCATTTGACGCTTGCGTACAATAAAAGACATTTTATTCATAGATCAACAAACAGGGAAATTTGAGTGATTCAGAGAATGTCAATTATCTGTAAATCATCGGACAGGCATACCCAGTTTGCTTTGCAACCAGGTTCGAGTTTGCCGATAAGGTGGTCGGCATGAATTGCTTTTGCAGGATACAGGCTCACCATGCGCAATGCTTCGTCCAAGGGGATATCG
>JAITMM010000177.1 GCA_031277335.1 Tannerella sp.
ATAATATTTGGTCAGCCATACGCACCGCAGAACCGACAGGGCATTATCTTGTTTGAATGGCATTATGGCGCAAATATGACGGAACTTAGGCTCATAGATGGGCATAGGCTTGTTGCCGACAGTTACTTTGCCAAAAGGTAAACAGTCGAAACGGCAATTGCTTTGGGGATGTGTTTTTATAACGAACTATTGTATTAACAAATATTTAGCTTTTTTTCGTGCGGTGTTTTCAGATTTTGAATATCTTTGCGGCGTTGAATCAATCTCGATAACTGATGATGACGAATAAGGAAAGATTGGAAATGCTGATTGAACAGATCAAGCGGCTGGCTACGATGTCGGAAGAAATTCTCGAACGCGAGATCTATCCCGTCTCTTTTTTCAGTCAGGCTTACGATATCGCAAATAAGATACAGGAAGACCTGCATCAGATGGAAGTGGTTCAGATAGAACTGTTTGAACAGCAGATGAGAGCGCATCAAGCGCAAATTCAGTCTATACCTCAATCTGGTTTCCTGACCGGCAAACATACCGGGAGAATCGAAAAAGCTGAGACTGCCGAAAAAGTAAATGCATCCGGACAAGCTGAAAATGCAGGACAAGGGAGTGAAGTTGGAAGAGCTGAAATTGATACACAATCGAACATAGTCGGAAGAGCTGAAATTGATGAACAAGTATGTGCAGCAACCGGACAGGCTGAAATTGTCGGACAAGGGAATACCGTCGGCCAAGTGGATACAGCCGGAAAAACTGAAATTGATAAACAATTGAATGCAGCCGGACCATGGAGTGCAGTCGGACATGATGTGTCCGACAATGAAGAGCAGTATGTCGAAAAAGAAAGTCAATTGGTTTCAGGCAGTAATCCGCCTCTGAGTGAGCCTCCTCCCGTTCCCGTTCGTGAAGAGAAAAAATCGACAGTGCACTTTTTGACGCAGGAGAAAAAATTGGCTGATTTGCAGAAATTTTTGACTCTTAATGACCGTTTTCTTTACACTCGCGAATTGTTTGCGGGCAACAACACGCTGTTCAATCAGACAATCAGCGCATTGAATCAGGAAATATCGTACGAAGATTCCATTGAATATCTCAAAAGGAATTTTACATGGAATTTCAAGGACGAATATGTTATTGAATTTATGGGAATTATCAAAAGACGATTTTCGTAACACAGAAATACACTAAAAGTTTATCGTCCAAAGATTAAGTTATTTAATTATTAGTCTACTCAGTTATTCAGCTATTAAATTATTCAGTTATTCAGTTATTTATTTCCCCCCATGGCCAAACTCCACATCGTCCCCACCCCAATCGGCAATCTCGAAGACATGACTTTTCGGGCTGTCAGGGTATTGAAAGAAGTGGACACGATTTTGGCGGAAGATACACGAACGACAGGTATACTGTTGAAACACTATCAGATAGAAAACCGTCTGCAGTCGCATCACAAGTTCAACGAACATCAGCAGGTGGAAAAAATTGCGGCACGGATTCGTGCCGGCGAGAATATTGCCCTTGTTTCCGATGCAGGCACGCCTGCTATTTCAGATCCGGGCTTCCTGCTCGTCAGGGAATGTATACGGCAAGATGTTGAGGTTGAGTGTCTTCCCGGCGCAACTGCTTTTATTCCGGCATTAGTGGTGTCGGGATTGCCGAACGACCGGTTTTGTTTTGAAGGATTTCTGCCTGTCAAGAAAGGACGTCAGACGCGTCTCAGGGTATTGCAACAAGAAGAAAGAAGCATCGTTTTCTACGAGTCGCCTCACAGGCTGCTGAAAACGCTTTCGCAACTGGCTGAAATATATGGAGATGAATGTTTTGTGTCCGTTTCGAGGGAGATATCAAAACGTTTTGAAGAGACGCGTCGAGGCACGCTGAAAGAAGTGGTTGCTCACTTTACGGAAAATGTGCCAAGGGGGGAGTTTGTGGTTGTGGTGGCACCTCACCCCCAGCCCCTCTCCGAAAGAGAGGGGAGGGGAAAAATTCAAAGATTCAATGACTCAAAGATTTAAAGATTCAAAAATTATATAGATAAATAGTTATTAATTAATTAATTGATAAAGGTTATGAAACATTTTTTTTTATTTTGCCTGAGTGCAATAGTATTGACATCGTGTGTGAAAAATTCTGCCGAGTACAAGCAGTTGTTAAGTGAAAATGAGACGTTAAAGGCTGAGAAAATCAAGACTTCCAATGACTTGGAAGAAATGATTACGACGTTGAACGACATCAATACAGATATCCAGTCCATCCGTGAAGCCGAGAATTTTCTGACGATCGAACCGTCAGGTGAAGTCTCAGCCAACCAACAGTCGCAAATCAGAACAAACATCAAGCAGATCGCCGACAAGCTGCAAAATAATCGCGCCCAGTTGGCTTCGTTGGAGGAAAAGCTGAAAAGCAGCAATATACATTCCGCAGCTTTACAAAAATCGATTGCAAGTCTCAACTCCGAAATCAACCTCAAAGCCCAGATGATTGCCACCCTGCAGGAAGAATTGGCCAAAAAGGACATCAGAATCAGAGAACTGGACGAACATGTTGATAATCTGTCTACAACAGCTTCAGCACAAGCCCAGCAAATCAGCAGCCAGGACATGGCGCTCCATCAAGCTTTCTATTGTTTCGGCACGAAAAAGGAGCTGAAAGAACAGAATATCCTGACGGGCGGAGGTATTTTCTCCAAGGCTAAAGCTTTGCAGGACAGCTTCAACAAGGATTATTTTTTGGCGATCGACATCAGAGACAAAACCGAAATTCCGCTATTTACGCGTAAGGCAACCATCCATTCCAATCATCCTGAAAAGACGTATATGTTTGCAAAAGATCAGAATGCAAACTTGACGCTTGTGATTCTGGAGCCTGAACTGTTTTGGAGTTTGGGCAAGTATCTGGTGATCGAAGTAGAATGACAACAAAATACAAGAGCATCTTTTTCGACTTTGATGATACGTTGTGGGACACGTTCCACAACAACAAGGAATGTCTTAAAGAAATCTTCGCCGACTATCATTTCGACCGGCATTATGATTCCTTTGAGACATTCTTTCAAATATATATGCCTTATAATCTGTCTCTTTGGGCGAAATATCGAAATGGCGAAATAGACCGGCAAACGCTCATCATCGAGCGGCTACTGTATGTGCTCCGACCGATGGGCATCACAGACCGTGCGTATATCCTCAAGTTGAATGACGATTTTCTGCAACGTACAGTCAATCAGTCAAGACTGATCCCCGGTGCCATCGAACTGCTTGACTATCTGAGGCCTTTTTACCGGCTGTTTATCCTTTCCAACGGATTCCGCGAGATACAATCGCAGAAGTTGCAACATGCCGGCATGACATCGTATTTCGAGAAAATCATTCTTTCCGAAGATGCGAAAATCCAAAAGCCGCATAAGGAAATTTTCGATTACGCCTTGAAAAACACCAATTCGCGCCGCAACGAATCTATCCTCATCGGCGACAGTTACGAGGCCGACATCGAAGGAGCAGCAAAATCGCATATCGACCAAATATGGTATAATCCTGAAAATCTTCCATATAAAACAGTCATTCCCACATATCAGGTGCGTTCGCTGGATGAGATTATGCAATTTTTATAAAACCATTTAAAAATCATTAAAAAGAATTTAGCTATATGGTTTAATGAAAAAAAAGAGCGAACTTTGCCGAATTTTAAAATTACGTGCAGAGTTAGGATGAGGTTAAAATTCATATTGACGGTATTTTATGCTGTTTTTGCATTGTGTATCGGAACGGCTTACGGACAAAATACAGTACGGGTTGAAGGAAATGTCACAGATTCGGTTACCAGTGAAAACTTGCCGTATGTGACTGTTATGTTGAGAGGTACGTCTTTTGGAACAAGAACGGATGATGACGGGAAATTTTCCTTTAGCGCAAATACGGACAGTTTGACGCTGTTCGTTTCCTATATCGGATACGAATCACAATATATCTTATTGAAACGGGGCGTCAACAGATTGAATATCTTGCTGAAACCTATTTCCATCGAACTAACGGAAGTAGTCATCCGCCCAGGCAAGGAAAGATACACGCGAAAAGAAAATCCGGCAGTAGAGTTTGCCCAACATCTAATAGACCGAAGGAACAAGTATAACCCTCTGGATCAGGACTTTTACAGGCACAACATGTATGAACAACGAACTTTTGCCTTCGATGATTTCGACGTCGAGAAGGCAAAACAGGGGTGGATGGTCAAACAATTCGACTTTATCCTTGACTATGTGGATTCTACGTCAGTCAGGGGACGCAATATCCTGCCTATTTACAATGAGGAAAAGATAGAAGATTATTATTATCGGAAATCACCGCGCGACGAGCGCAGGATCGTACAGGGTTATAAACGTGCCGGACTGCTCGAATTTCTTGGTACAGAGGACGGTGTAAAACAGTTTATCGACGAGGCTTTCAAGGATGTGGATATCTTTCAGGATAATATCCCTCTGTTTCTCAATCGCTTTGTCAGCCCTTTATCTTCCATCGGCCCTTTATACTACAAATATTATATTTTGGATACGTTGATGATTGACAATGAGAAATGTATGGATCTCGGATATGCTCCATTCAATTCCGAATCGTTCGGATTTGTAGGGCATCTCTACGTCACGCTTGATTCGACTTATTTCATCAAGAAAGCCGTACTAAACACACCACGCGACATAAATCTGAACTTTATCGGCGAAATGTCTATTCTTCAAGAGTTTATCCGCACACCGGAGGACAGTACACGTATCCTTACCAAAAATGACATGGTACTTTCATTTACGGCAAATAAAAATAAACGAGGCACTTATGCCCGCCGTGTAGCCCTATATCGCGACTTTTCGTTTGACCCGCCGACAGATATGACCGTCTTTCAGGAAAAAAATCCGGCACTTGAATCGGAAGGTGCTCGTCGTCAGACAGATGACTTCTGGAGCGGAGCACGCGAAGGTGCCGATGAAATTCAAAAGACGTCTGTCGAAAGGATGATGGCGCAACTGCGCGAAGTGCCTGCTTTCTACTGGACGGAAAAAACACTTAATGCGTTGATTAACGGATATGTACAAACATCAGACACCAACAGTAAATTTGAAATTGGGCCTGTCAACACGTTTTTCAGCGGCAACTCGCTCGAAGGCTTCCGGTTGCGCACAGGCGGCACGACAACCGTCAATTTGAGCAACCAGTTCTTTATCGACGGATATGCCGCTTACGGTTTTAAAGACCAAAAACTGAAGGGAGACGTCATCGTGGAATACTCCTTCAACAAAAAACGCTCCTTCCGCAAGGAGTATCCCTTTCATTACTTAAGGGCTGAGTACAAGAACGATATAAACCAAATCGGTCAGCATTACATGTATACAAATCCCGACAACCTGTTTATGATGCCTAAGCGCAGGGAAAATAACCTGCTCACATACATGCAGTTAGGTGAATTGAGCTATTATAAGGAAAATTTTAAAGGGTTTGGCTACGGCATTTTACTGCGTCACAGGAGGGAATGGGCTACGCCCGCAGTGCCTTTTAATTTGATCATGAACGACGGAGCAATCAGGCTTGTAGACCATTATAATTCAGCTGAATTGGAACTGTCAATCCGCTGGGCGCCAAACGAAAAGTTTTATCAATCACGGAATTACCGCTATCCCATCACGCTTGATGCCCCGATTATTTCACTGAAGCACACGATGGCTCGCAAGGGCATCTTAGGCACAGATTATAATTATAACAAGACAGAGCTGGGTATCCGCAAACGTTTCTGGCTTTCTCCTTTCGGATATATAGACATCTTCGGACAGGCCGGAAAGATTTGGGACAGAGTGCCTTATCCGCTTTTGCTTATCCCCAATGCCAACCTTTCCTACAGTATTGAGGAGGAATCATTTCCGTTGATGGATCCGATGGAGTTTATTCAGGACCGCTATGTATCCTGGGAAGCAACATATTATCTTAACGGTTGGATATTCAACCGTCTGCCCTTGATCAAGAAGATGCAACTTCGCGAAGTCGTCGCCTTCCGCGGATGGTATGGCGATTTAAGCGACAAAAACAACCCTTACAAGAATGGAGTAGGCTTGTACGAGTTTCCCGAAACGACGTATATGATGGGTGACAAACCGTATATGGAAATCAGCGCCGGCGTCGAAAACATCTTCAAACTGATTCGCATAGACTATGTCTGGCGCCTCTCCTATCGCGACCACGTCGGCACGCCGAATAGCGGTTTGCGATTCAAGATGGTGTTTGG
>JAITMM010000180.1 GCA_031277335.1 Tannerella sp.
GCTGAAGAAAACGGACTACTGTATTGCTTAATTTTGTCAATGCAATCGAGCATATTCAGCAGACAAAAATAATCTCTTTGGCTGACATTAAACATAAATCGCATCAGATAAAATTTGCTGACGGAAAATAGGTTTGATATATTTTTCCCTGCATATATCCACTCGAATGTGAAAAACAGATTGAATCTCTTTTCGTAAAAAATCTTTCTTTTCAGTCAAATCGGGCGTATTATCTTCAAATTCGATTAACAAATCCAAATCACTTTTAAGTGTTTGTTCATCACGAGCATACGAACCGAAAATACCTATTTTTTTCAAATGATACTTTCGACTGATGTTTTGTTTGTTTTCCGACAAATATAGTAATATTTGACTTTGACTTATCATTTCCCATTTTTAATGTGAATACAAAAGTACAGTTTTTTTTAACAAGACAAAAGATTTTTCGACTTAAATTGTCAATTGTCAATTGTCAATTGATTCAATGATGCTTCCTCTCCAATTCCCGCACAAAATAATTCAAAATGCGATAATACAGTTCGTCGCCAAGAATAGCGTCTTCCAGTTCGTGGTCGATGCTTGGATTATCATTGATTTCTATGACTACCGCCCTGTTATTCACCATTTTCAGGTCTACGCCATACAATCCTTTGCCTATCAGCGATGTAGCCTTTATGGCTGTTTTCAGAATCGTATGAGGCACTTTATAAATTGGAATCGTTTCGACCGTGCCCCAGCGATCCTTGCCGTTGTCTGCATGATTGTAGATTTGCCAGTGTCCCTTGGCCATGAAGTATTTACATGCGTAGAGCGGTTCGCCGTTCAGGATGCCGATCCGCCAGTCGAACTCGGTGGGAATAAACTCCTGAGCCAGCAAAATGGCTGATTTTTCGAACAATACGTCAAACGCCTCTTTCAAATCGGCTTCGCACGTAATCTTCCGCATCCCCACCGAAAACGAGCCGTCGGGAATTTTCAGGATAAACGGGCTGCCTACCTGATAGCTAATCTCTTCAAACGTATGATGATTCGACTTGAATATCAGCATGGAGATAGGCACGGCTATCTTTTCCTTCTCCAATAACTCATTGAGATACACCTTATTCGTGCATCTGATAATCGAAAGTGGGTCGTCAATCACCACCATTTCGTTTTGCTGTGCCTTTTGTGCAAAGTTAAAGGTGAAATGATTGAGCGCCGTTGTAGTCCTGATAAAAAGGGCATCGAACTCCATCAGCCGTGTAATATCTTCTTCTGTAATCAGTTCCACGTGCAGACTCATTTTTTTCCCTATGTCGAGGAACTTGTTGAGAGCCTTTTTGTCGCTTGGCGGGAATTTTTCCTCCGGGTTGTGCAAGATTGCCAGGCTGTAACGCGACGATTTGGGCGAACGCGGCGCACGCCACACTTTCTTGTTAAAATAATCAAGCGCAGATGCAAAATAGTCCTGGTCTTCATTACTTAACTCATTCAGTGACAGCGACTGAACCGATTCAATCTGATTTCGCTGCTTGTTGTTGAACCCGACTTTGAGCAACGGACACGGATAATGGTCAAAAATAAACCGGGCAATTTTTTCAAGTCCCTTTTCCTTGCATGTGCCGAAAAAAATATGGAGATACCACAGATCATCCGTGATTTCATTTTTCTGAATCCATTGATAGCAAATCCTTTGCAGGTTCCTGTCCATACGGATCCCCTGCCCGGCTTCGAGCTTGTTGAGGATTTCTACGCCGGGAATGATTTTATGTCCGCGCGCCTGCGCCAGCAACGAAGCGTAATAGCCTTCGGAGTTATAACTGTAGTCGTTGCTCAGGTTGATGACAAAACGCGATTCCTTGACAAGTGATTTATGCTTGAGATAGTCCGAAACCGTTAATATACTGTCGGTTTCATAATAAGGAATCCAGTCGTGAAGTCGGTCTAACAGGATTAATACACTGTTCATTGTTGATGTTTAAAACGGCCGCAAAATTAATCATTTCTGAGAACATGCAATTTTTTTTAGAAAAATGATATGTCTTTCTGTCGAAAAAAAACGGTGGTTTTTTTTCGACAATCTTCAGCCGATAAAGATTTTTTAAGGAATATCTGCAATTAATTGAAATTATTGTGAAAAAAAGTTTTGTAACTTTAAAAACATCATTTATATTTGCCGCGATTAATTGGTGATATTAAACCACCGTTTTTAATCGACAAGAAAGTTTATATATAATTAATGTCTAACAAAAAAAATTATACGCCTATGAGAGAAAAAATGTTCAGCATGAGTCAAAACGAGAATGTATATTAATAAAAATAATTGAATTTCAATAAATTATAAAACGTATGAAAAATAAAATAACTACAAAAATGTATCTAATCGGTATATTCCTATTGATATGTACCGTAAATTTGTTAGCTTCCACCGGCATTACACCGACTGAAAAAACTATTTCGACCGCAGTCATTCAGCAGACACGTCAAATATCAGGTATAGTGGTGGATATAAATGGAGAAGCTATTATCGGAGCCAATGTGATCCAAAAAGACAACCATACTAACGGGGCTGTCACGGATATTAACGGCGGATTCGTCCTTACTGTGCCTGAGAATGTTATACTTATCGTTTCCTATATCGGATACATCCAGCAGGAAATAAACATAGGTTCGCAATCTTCGCTTAGAATCACCTTACAAGAAGATTTACAGGCACTTGACGAGGTGGTGGTGATCGGATACGGCACCAGACGCAAGCGCGATCTGACGGGAGCCGTAGCACAAATGAAATCAAGCGAAGTAATCAACGAGGCGCCGAGAGACGTTCGTGACATACTCCGAGCAAACGTGGCAGGCTTGAATATCGCTTATTCAACCGGTGCCAAACCGGGAGGTGATATCGAGATTCGAGGCAGGAGTTCGTTGACTGCAGGAGGCGATCCTTTATTAGTCGTCGACGGTTCGATTTATTACGGTGGTTTGGAAGACATTAATCCGGCGGATATTGAAACAATCGACATACTGAAAGACGCCAGTTCGGCAGCTGTTTACGGAGCCAAGTCGGCTTCGGGAGTGATTGTGATCATGACCCGCAAAGGAAGCCAGGGAAAACCTAAGATTGATGTAAATACAACATTCGGCTTCGTAACTATGAGTGTAAACCAGCCTGTTTATGACGGGGCAGGTTATCTGCAATGGCGTAGCGATCTGCAAAATGTAAGGTATCAATCACTTGCATCAGCAAATCCCGGCATGTATCAAGACCCGCGAAAGTTGCCTTCAGGCGTCACGCAAGAGCAGTGGCTCAACTACGATACAAACGACGGCGATATGATCCGAACATGGCTCAGACGACTTGAACTACAGGACAATGAAATTGAAAATTACATCAAAGGAAAAGAAACAGACTGGTACGACGCAGTTTTCAGAAACGGCAAACAGCAAGACTACAACGTAAGTCTCTCTGGAAAAAGAGAAGATATAACTTATTATTGGTCTATTGGTTATGCCAACAATGAAGGTTTGATTGTCGGCGATGGTTTTTCCACGATCAGAAGCCGTCTAAACCTTGATGCCGATGTAACCCGGTTCCTTACCGTAGGTGTCAGCACCCAGTTGGCTCTGCGCGATGAAAGCAAGCAATATTGGGACAGTAGCGGTCGTGATCAGTACGTTCGCGCAAACTGGGAAGAAGGTATACGTACAGCTTCCCCGTGGGGCGACATGTACAATGAAGACGGCACCTACCGAAGACGTCCGAACGGTACGGATACGGAAACGCAAAATCCATTTTACGACATGTCATATCTGACGCGCGACAGGACATATACGACACTTAATTCAATTTTGTACCTCAAACTTACCTTACCATTCAATGTCACATTCCAGTCCACTTTCACGCCACGTTTCAGTTTCCATAACTATCTGAATCACCAAAGCTCGGAACATGAAGAATGGGGCGGATTCGGAGGCCGGGTGAGGCGCGAATCTGAAAAAATATACCAGTGGCAAATTGATAACCTGTTGAGATGGCAGCAGACATTCGGAGCACATTCCTTTGAGCTTACCTTGCTTCAAAATGCTGAAAAATATTCAAGCTGGTGGACAATGGTAGAAGGCTCCAACTTTTCACCCAACGATCTGTTGGGAATGCATTACTTGAATGGAGCCACGACCTTTCGCGGAGAAAGCAATGACGAAGTCAGTACAGGAGCTGCCTATATGGCGCGTTTATATTATTCATTGATGGATAAATACATGGTAACAGCCACCTATCGGCGCGACGGTTATTCGGCTTTCGGACAGATGCATCCATGGGCTAATTTTTCATCTCTCGCTTTGGCATGGCGTTTTACGGAAGAAAACTTCTTTCCCGAATCATGGAAAAAAGTGCTTGATCACGGGAAATTAAGACTGTCCTACGGCACCAACGGCAACCGCGATATCGGAAGGTATCAAGCCCTAGCCAACCTGAACAGCAGCAGCAAATATTACTACGTCGATGCGGGATCAGGCAATTTAATTCCCAATTCCGTATTGTTTGTTGACCGGATGATGAACAGGGAACTGAAATGGGAAAGCATAGGTTCTTTCAATCTCGGTCTTGACTTTACCCTGCGCAACCAAACTATAGACGGCAGTATTGAAGTATACAGCGGTACTACTACCGACCTGTTGATGAATCGAAGTCTGCCGGATATAACAGGCTTTGATCGCGTAGTGGCCAACTTGGGTGAAGTACAGAACCGGGGACTTGAAATTACGCTTAATTCGAACAATATACGCAATGATAAATTGACATGGCGAACCTCGTTCAGTTTTTCAACCAATCAAAACAAAATCCTGCATTTGTATGGAGATATGATTGATATCGTTGATAAAGACGGCAATGTGATAGGACAAAAGGAAGCCGACGACCCGTCAAATACCTGGTTTATCGGCAAGCCTGTCAATGCGATTTGGGAGCTTAATCCCAAAGGAGTATGGCAGATCGGAGAGGAAGCTGAAGCTGCAAAATACGGCGCCATCCCCGGCGATTTTAAAATTACAAAACGCGAAGAACCTACCGACGGCAGATATGCCCTGACAAACGATGACAAGGAATTTCTTGGTCAAACGGATCCAAAATTCAGATGGACGTTGCGCAACGACTTCACATTGTTCAAGAATTTCAGTCTTTCGTTTATGATTTATTCATATTGGGGACAAAAAAAGCAATACAATTTTCCAAAAAATACGAGAACGTCCATGCAACGGAGATCCGATTATGTGATTCCCTACTGGACACCGGAAAATCCCATCAATACACATGCGCGCCTGTTTTCGCGTGATCCGGCCGTTTTCAATATTTACTGGGATAACTCGTTCATCAGCTTGGACAACATTTCACTGGCATATAACGTGCCTGCAACGTATACCCGGAAAGCAGGCGTCGAAAACCTGAAACTCTTCTTTACAGTCCGTAAAGTTGCCGTTTGGGCGCCGAAATGGGAGTTTTGGGATCCTGAAAGCAACGGGCCTACACCCCGCACGTTTACCTTTGGATTAAATTTTTCACTATAAATAATTTTTACAAATAATATAACTGATTATGAAGACAATATATAAATTCAAAAAGCAAGCGGCTAAATATATCGCAATCATCTTGCTTGGTCTTGCATCGTGTACTTCAGATTGGCTCGAACCTGAGCCGTTATCATTTTACTCGCCCGAAGTGGCATTCGTCGATGCCAACTCCATGTATGCCGCACTGTCGGCCTGCGAGCGTAATATGAGGAATGAATTTTATGGAGACGGCATGCCCTTCTGTACGGAATATACATTTTCGGACGTTGCCGTAGAAGGCGTAACAGACAAGGCGCCGCCGGCCCAAAACCTGAACCTGCAAATCGTCCCTACAGCCGAATTGAACAACACCGATTACAATAAAATCGGGTGGTACTGGATCGAAGGCTACAGGATGATTAAATTTGCCAATGCGGTGATTACCCGTATCGATGAAATCACATTCAAGGATGAGGCTGAGCGTAATGCCATACTTTCTGCCGCCTATTTCTATCGTTCGTTCACGTACTACCGCCTCACCAACCAGTTCGGCGATGTGCCTTATGTCGGCAGCGAAGTGCAATCACCCAAGGTGGATTTCTATTCCGCCAAGCGCGAAGTAATCCTTCAGTCCATTAAAAGGGACATGGATTTTGCAGCGCAATGGGCCGAAGTCAATCCTGACAGAGGGCGTGTTTCGCGCGGCGCCTGCGGACATTTGTTGACAAAAATCAATCTTTGCCTTGGTTTGTTCGATGAGGCCATCGTCTCTGCTTCGGCCGTGATAGACGGTGGTCAGCATACTTTGATGACCGAACGATTCGGGCAGGACGCAAACTTGGCGGATAAAAATGTGGTATATGACTTGCATCATTACAATAATAAATCCATTTTGGAAAACAAGGAAGCGCTGTTGACGGTCATAAGCCGCGAATTTGTGGACGACCCTAACAACCCGCGTCTGAACAATATGCGTAATACGGTACCTGCCTGGAATCATCCTACAATTGTGACGCCGAGCGGAATAGCAGCTATTCCTACGTTCGTCATACCTGACAGCCCGTATAATTACTGGTGGATTTACGGTCGCGGACAGGGACGCGTACGCGGTGTGCCTTACTCTACAAAAATGATATGGACGCTTGATAATACCGACCTGCGTCACCAGCGTTCCTGGTACGACGCAGACGGCACGTTCCATCAGGGCAACTGGATGGAAATGGAGGACTTGCTCTATGTCAATCCTGCCATCTTAACGGCCACAGTGGCGCCGGGCCTGCCTGCCGATACACATTCCAAATGGTATCTCCAAAACTTTCGCCTGTATGCCGACGACGGTTCCATCTTATGTCAGGACACAATCCGAAACTGGTACGCATGGCCTCAGTACAAGACGTTTATCCCCGACCCGACCATCACGAGCAATGACTGGAGAGGCGGACGCTACGACTGGTATATATACCGTTTAGCCGAGACCTATTTGCTACGCGCAGAAGCTTACGTCTGGAAAGGTGACATGCAAAGGGCTGCTGACGACCTCAATGTGGTACGCCGCCGGGCAAAAGCCCGCGATCTGGAAGCCGGTGAAGTAACAATGCGCATGATCCTTGATGAGCGTGCAAGGGAGCTCTATCTGGAAGAACCCCGTAAAACCGAACTTACCCGTATCGCATTTATATATGCGCTTACAGGTAGACCGGCCGATGACGGCACGATATACAACCTGAACGATTTTTCAGATAAGAACTTCTTTTTCGATCATATCATGGCTACTACCCAATTCTATAACAAAGGTGTAAGGACAGCTTTCGGTAATTTTTATACCATGAGCGCCTACCATGTGCTATGGCCCATACCGCAACCAAGTATTGACAGCAATACACTTGGCATCATCAACCAGAACAAGGGATATCCCGGATATGAAAAAAATGTGCCTCCGTTGACAGAATTGGAATAACTTTTTTAACTCTTTTGAGCAAACGAGTCACGAATAGTTTGGTGCACCCATTATTCTGACCCCTTATTATTCAGGACTATAATCCAGAGGAAGTTTTAAGTTAAGACCCTGGAGCGAAAGAGAATTTTCGTAAGGTAGAAGTATCAGATCGCCGATATATGTCCCGTCGGGGAATATTTCAACAGAATCTGACGGCGTTTGGATAATGTTCCGGGCTAAGCCGGAATCTAACAAATTCATTGCAAATTCATTAAAAAAATTTGAATTGGCATGGGCTATCTTTTTCTCCTTTTGGAAGACAGCTTTTTCGATAGGCTTGCCAAAGCAGATCAGCATCACATAGTGCTTGTCATCAGTTGGTATTGATAACGTTTTCGTATCCCAGAAAGAATCGGTTGATATCAGTGAATCCGTATTTTCATAAAAATCACTTATGTTATGAGAATTGCGAGAATCTGATTGAGCGGCAGAAATCGAACGTCTTGATCTTGCTCCGAGATAGTTATCATCCTCACCTGTTTTTTCGGTAATATCCACTGAAGCTAACAAAAAACCGTTCTCCGGCAATGTGTTATTATAGAGTGACTTGATAAAATTTTGCAATGAAATGCTATATACCTTTTCGCGGTTTTCATTCCAAATATCTTGCTGATCATCATTTTCCGGTTCGAGTTCGCTGAACATGAACTCATAATACCAGGAACTTATGTCCGTATTGTAATCATGATAAAAATGGTCAAGTACAAACTGTATGGCATAACCGGTCTCCGGGTTTATGATTTGCAACGGAACACGACATGTGACAGTAAGTATCCGTGTCTCACGGTTATAATAATAATAGACATCTTCGGGGTTGACCGGATAGATGGTTTTGGGGGATGGAGACTTGCCCAATACAGTTTCCCAAAAAAGATCAATATCCTGTTGCCGGAACCGTATTTTTTGCTCTACCGTTACTTCTTCCAAAACATTGTTATTCAGTGCCACATCAATTTCAACAGATTCGCTTCCCGGTTCAATATCCATAAAAACAGACTGATAGCCTACGTGTGAAACGACCAACTGATAACTGCCTTCCCCGGGTAAGTTGAAGCGGTAATTTCCTTCCAAATCGGTCAAAACGCCTATTGACGTTTGGGCAATAAAGACAGTTGCCCCAATAACAGGTTCGCCCGTATTAGCATCGGTGATATATCCGGCGATTGTTCGCCGTTCGGTCAATTGCGCGTTAGTATTTTGTACATAACAGATTGCTGATATGGCAATTAATATAATTAAATTATTGGCGGATTTCATGATTTTCAATTATGGAATGTTTGAATCGATTTCAGGTTCATAATCCAGTGGTAGCTTTAAATTTAGGCCTGTCAACGACATGGATGCTAATGGTGTTATCTTCAACGGATTACCGAAAGTACCGTCGGGGAAAACAGGTACCGGAATATCCGGCGTCTCAAGTACGGATCTGACCAAACCTGTTCTTGACCAGCTCCGTTTGCCTTTTAAAGCCAAATCTACATTTTCCATATTCTTCTGACTGACAGGGTTTCCAAAACAAATAAGTACCAGAAATTCTTTCTGATCCGGCGGCACGAAGAACGTTTTGCCACCACTCTTTGAATCTATTGATAAAAATGTTTCCAAATCCACACCTCTGAATTGTAAACTGTCGGATGACGTTGGCGATAAAATCATGGGGTGCATGATTGAAAAATGCCTTGAAGCGCTTAAGCTGTCTGAATAATTCCCTGAAACAATCTTTTTATCCAGATAAGCCAAAACGAATCCATTTTCAAGCAATTTATTGTTATACATAGATTTAATAAAGTTAGTGAATGACACTTTGTATACTTTCTTCCTGTTTTCATCCCAAATATTTTTTTGTTTTTGATCTTCAGGTTCGAGTTCATTGAACATGTACCGATAATTCCATGAACTGATGCCTTGGCCGTAATCATGCGTAAAAAAGTCAAGAACGATCGTTATATGATATCCTAATTCATTGTTAATAATTTGAATAGGAATACGACATGAGACTTTAAGCATATTTGTCTCACGATTGTAAAAATAAAAGACATCATCCGGATTGACCGGAAAAATAGATTTTTTGGAAGGCGATTTGCCAAGTATAGTTCGCCAGAACAGGTTAATATCTGTGCGGCGAGCCTTTACTTTCTGTGTTATAACGACTTCATCCAATTCGTTATCATTCATCGCAATATTCATTTCTACGGATATATTTCCATGTTCAATATCCTTGAAAACAGGCTGATAACTAACATGTGAAACAGCTAATTGAAAGTTTCCCGCTCCCGGTATGCTGATTCGGTATTTTCCATCCCGGTCGGTCAGCATGGCAATCGTGGTATTGGCAATAAAAAC